>CALFYL010000125.1 GCA_937952135.1 uncultured Planctomycetia bacterium | reverse complement strand
GCCGAAGAACTGCTGCATGAGCGCGGCCAGCTCGCTCTTGAACGCGCCGGTCGAGCCCACCAGGAACAGGCTGAAGTCGGCTCCACCGATGATGGCCCTCAGCACCGTCGACACCATCACGAACGCGATCCCAGGCGGCAGCGTGGTGAACAGATCAAGGACCGCTCGTGTCGCTGCGAGTACGGACGCGGCATCCCCCTTAGGCGGAAGCACGTAACGCGCGAGCGAGCCCGGCAGGGACACCCCCACCCCGCAAACCGGTCCAAGCGATCCAATCGGTCCACCGCCGTGGAGGTAGCACCAGCCGTGGCCGTCGAGCTTGCGCCAACCGGTGTGGACGTACACGGTGTCGGCCCGCAGCACGCCTTCGCTCAACGTCTGAATCGCGTGTCGAAGGCGTTCGCGGATACCCGGGCCAGGCTCGATGATGGCGCGCGCGCCGAGAAGCTCTGCGACCCAGTTCATGGACGGGAACGCGCGGGCAGATACGACCTGAACGAACGTCCGCCCAGCGATGCACGCGGAGATCTCGAACTCGATCGAGACCTCGACGCCGTCGTCCTTGCGGATCTCGCGCACGATCCGGGCGCTGAAGTTCGCGAGCAGCACGTCGACTGGTCCTTCCGAATTGACCTTGCGCCAGTACGTGCAGCCGTCGCGAACGAAGTACGTCGCGTCGTCGCCCTCGGACTGGTCTGCCGGCTGCTTCTCGCGCGGCGGCGGGCGCAGGTCCGAAGCCAAACGCTCGATCCTCGATGCAGCCTCGGCCGGATCGATCGAGGGGAACCTGTCGCACAGCGCGTTGGCGAGTTTGGTGCGATGGTTAGGGTTGGCCAGATCGCCGCGGCCCAACTGGTAGCCATCGCAGCCATCGAGAGTCGCAACCACCACGGCACGCGACCCGCGCCCTTCGACCTCCAGCACGATCTCAGCGTTCGGCGCGGTCATTGGCGCACCCGCACAGTCACGCTCACGCGCTCAACTGCCTCGATGGCGCGCTCGACGTCCGCAGTGGTCGCCCCGGCGCGCAGCCACTCGCGCAGGTCATTGAACGAGCCCCACGGCTCAGCCACTCGCACACGGACGAACGGCGCGAGTTGCCTTGCCAGCGCAGCCGCACCGACGCGACCAGGGCCGTCAGCGTCCGCAAAGACGACGACGTCCTTGGTCTGCGCGTGCCTGGCATAGTTGCGGACGAGTTCGACGCCCCCGCTGCAACTCGGCCGTCCGATGGCGGCGAACCCAAGGTCGAGTGCGGCAGCCGTGTCGGTAGGCCCTTCCACAACAAGCAGGCGTCCGCTCGGGTCGATGCCGTCGGGGATGAAGAGTGCTTGGCGCGAGCCCTTCACCGCGAGCTTGTCGCCGTTCGGGCGGCGCAGACGAATGCCGATCGTCGCCCCGCGCGCATCCTTCATCGGGAACGTCCACGCCCAGCCGTTCCACCCGACATGCAGGCGAGTGAGTGCGCGCGCCGAGAGTCCCAGCGAGTTCGCTAGATCACTGACCCCCGATGGGCCGTTGGGGTCCAGGAACTCGCACGCGCTGCTAGCGACATCGGCGAAGTCAGCTCCCGGCAGGCGCAAGGAGACGGAGCGACGCCGGCAGACCTGCTGTGTCGCGCGTAGTACGTGCAGCCAGCCCGCATCGCCGGCGCGTCGGTTGGATTCGACGCGGGCGCAGATGGCACGCGAGCCGTCCTCGGCGGCGAGGCACCAGTCGGGCTTGCCGCACACGGGGCAGGGGCTTCGGCGGTTGACCCGCGGCAGTCTATTGGAGAGCGGGCTCACGGCTGCGCCTCCGTGTCCCGTGCGCCGGTGATGGCCACATGCACGCCCAGGCGCGCCAGTTCGCGCAGCGCCACAGCCTCAAGGTCTAGGTCGCGCTGGCTTCGAGCGCGCTGCAACGTGATGAACCAAGCCGTCGGGTCGTCGGACCAACTGTGGTCCCGCTTGCGTGAGTCGATCTGCTTCACTTGGTGAATCTCCTCGGAGCACTCGCTCCTTCTGGAGATCCCCAGGTCAGACAGGGAAAGTCAGGTCGTGCATCGACCTGACTGCTGTTCTCGGCGTGCCCGAGATGACCTTCTCGGGGCCGTGCAGGCCGTTTCCTGAAGCAAACTTTTTCAGGATTCTCCCTCAGCGGTCAGGTCTTGTTCGTCGACCGCCTCGACGCGATCGTCGTGCTTGAAGCCCCTCGTGATGCACGCACTTGCCTTCAGTGCGTTCCAGGCACACATGAATCTCTTCGAGCCGTGCAGCGTTTGTTTGGCGCATCCCACGTGCCGAGCCAGTTCGGCAACGGTCCAGGTGCGACCAGGCGTGTTCAGCAGGGAGATTGCCGCATCAACCTTCATGAGCTTCGGTCCCGTCGGCAACGGCGGCTTTCCTGCCACTTGGCGTCGGCGCTTGTAACTGAGAGGTCCTGGAATCGAGGCGGGGTTGGAAGACGTGGTTGCGGACAACTGCGAGTTCTCGTCGTCGAACACGGCGCCCCCACGCGCGTCGTCCATTCCCGGCCGAGCACTCGGGACGCCCACCTGCGCACCCGCCGCCAGTACGGGAACCTGATCGCCGGCGGTGGCCGAACTACTGCCCGCGTTGGCGTCGTCGAGCTTGCCTGCGCCGTCGGAGGCGCCGACGTTCGGTGCGCCGGCCGTCAACTCGTCCGCGGCGGTGGCTGCTGCAGTACGACGACGCTCCTCTTCGATTCGGGCGCGCGTGACGCTGAGCGACTGGATCTTGGACAGCAGTGCGAGTTCCTCGATGATGCGCTCCAACTCGTCATCGTCGATCCTGCACCGTGCCTCGGCATCGTCGACGGCATCGGCGATGGGCACGTCTAGAGCGCGCAGCGCCCAATCGAGCCGTGCCGTCAGCGCGGAAACCGGGTCCTCGGACAGCTTCAGCCGCAGGGACGGCAACCGTGGATACCTCAAGCGCAATGCCGCTTGGTACCTGTCCGCGAGGAGAACGGCGCGTTCTGCGCGCACTAGGCTATGAACATCGCCTCGATGAAGTCCGTCGAGCTGCGAGCGCAGCGCCAGCGCGAGCGCCGCGGCCGGGTGTTCGAGTCGTCGAGTGACACCCTTCGCGACCACCTTGCTTTGACCAATGACCATGGTGCACCTGTTGCGATTGCCAGCTGGTTGAGCCGGCTTATGGCGATGCGCGACGGCGCGGCGCAAGTGCAAGCCGTTCGAGCCGAGTCTTAAGCGTCGTCAGAGTCAGGCTTTGCACGCAGCCGCGTGTTTCGATTTCGGCGCCGTTTGCAGATACGAACTGCGTGTCGCTCGAGTTCAACCGAACACGGGCGGTGTCAAAGTGATCAAGTGCTCTCAGAGCACGCAAGGCGCACGAGGCGTCACACGTGCGCGAGGACGCTCGATGCGATCGAAGTGCACTCGGAGAGCACAAGGCGCGCGAGACGTCGCAAAGTGCACAAAGTGATCGACGGCGCAAGAGGCGCGCGATGGAGCGTCCGAGCGCGCATCAGCACGTTCGAGTGCGATGACGCACATCAACGCGTTGGCGCTCTACCGCCGCGGCTCAGAGACACAAGAGCCCCATCGTCCCGGTGTGCCGCCTGCGCCACGGGCCAGCGCCCCACGCTGCGAGCGCTAGGCTCATCACGCAGTCGTCGTGCATCCCTCCTGGCGCGCCGGAGCGCACGTGTCCCTGCTCGGTGACCGAGTACTCGAACGCCTCCAGCTCATCGAGGCCCTCAGGCCACAGCTCGGGCTTGGGCAACACGATCTGCCGCTGCTCCAGCATCAGCGCGAGGTTGTCGACCAGCTGGCGCTTGGACTGCGCCGTGAACGGGTACGGATTGACGTCGCAGCCCGCGCCGCGCAGTGCCTCGTAGATCGGATCCCCCACCCCGGTGACGTCGCACATCGTCGCCACCCCGCGGTAGCGTCGCGTCGCCGCGACGATCCGCTGCACCTGCAGGGACCAGTCGAGCCGGTGGAAGCGGTCGACGAACACCACTCGGCCGCTGCGATCCATGATGGTCAGCACGGTGAAGTCCTCGACCTTGGCGAGGTCCAGCCCGCCGAAGTAGCGGACGCCCGGCACGGGATCCTGCCAAGCGCCCGTCGCCGCCTCGCGCACGTAGCGGAACACCGCGCCCGACCCCTCGAGGAACTGCGCGCCGTACTCCTGCGCGAACACGCGCTCGGGCACGCGCCGGCGCTCTTCCTCGATCTGCTCGCGGTCGAGCAACGGGTTGGTCCAGCTCGGCGCCGACCACGACTCGAAGTCGGGATCGCGATCGGGCCCCTCGCCGCGGCGGAAGAGGTCGTAGAGGTAGCCCTTGCCGCGCGGCGTCGAGATCAAGAGCGCCCAGCCGCGCTTGTCGATCAGCCGCTGCGAGAGGTGCGACTGCCAGATCGCCGGCTTGAGGCGACTGGCCTCGTCCACGATGAGAAAGTCGAGACCCTCGCCTAGCAGCGAGACCGGGTTGTCGGCGGACTTCGCGCGGATCTCGCTCGTGCCGCCGGCCATATTGCGCAGCACGATGCGGCGCTCGGCGTCCTTGATCGACTCGACGCGGTGGCGGAGCTTCTGCAGCGCAACGATCTCGATCTCTCGAAACACGCGGTCGGCGAGATCGTAGGTCGGCGCGACGACCCAGCCAATCGAACGTTCCGCCGGGGCCATCGCGGCGGCGAGGCCCTCCATCGCGGCGCACTTGGTCTTGCCCCAGCGCACGCCGCAGGCGACGACGCGGCGCGGCGCGCTCGATGCGTGCACCGCGCGCTGCCCCTCGTGCGGCTCGTAGCCGAGGTCCTGGAACAGCGCCAACTTGTCGAACCTACGCGGCGTCATCTTGATGCCCCCCGGGCGCGCCTTTCGCGGCCTCGCCGGCCGGGACCATCCAGCGCTCGTACTCGCGGCGGATCGTCTCCTCGATGCTGGTCGCGCTGCGCTCGGTCGGCTCCCCGCGGATCAGGCGCGTCTGGCGCATCGCGATCTCCAGCGCCCTGACCGCCTCCATTGCGGTCGACATCGGGAAGCTGCGCAGCGCCTCCAACGCCTTGCGCTCGACCACCGCCAGCATCTTGAGGTGGCGCTGGTTCATCTCGTCGACGCTCTCGACCGACTTCTGGTCACTGCGTTCACGAGCACGCACCTCGATCGCCTCCAGGCGATCCTGCCAGTGCTCGCGCGTGGCGCACTTGGTGATCGCTTGCTTGCTGACGCCGTACTTCTCGGCGACGGCCTGGTAGCTGCGCGCGGCGCCCAGGCCCACGTAGTACTCGAATGCCTCGTTCGGGATCTTCGCGCTCACGCCGCGCCTCGCTGTGCCGCGAGAGCGTCGTAGCTCTCCCCCGTCGCTTCGAGGATCGCCTGCTTGCCGGTCGCGCGCTGCCAGCGTCGTATCGCAACATCGACGAAGGCCGGGCTGATCTCGACCGCGCGGCAGCGACGGCTGAGCTTCTCCGCCGCGATCAGCTGGCTGCCGCTGCCCGAGAAGGGCTCGAGGACGACCTCGCCCGGACGGGTGTGCAGCTCGAGCGGGATCTCGAACAGGCGCGTGGGCTTCTGAGTGGGGTGCTCGTTGCCCACCACGCGCTGGTTGCCCTCCCAGTCGCACTCCCACACCGAGTCGAGCTGCGCCGTGCCGTGCTCGGGCTTGCTGCCCTTCTTCCAACCGAAGGCGCAGGGCTCGTGGCGCCAGCGGAAGAAGCTGTGGCCGAAGACCGCGCAGGGTTTGACCCACACCAGGATCTGGTGGAGCAACAGGCCGTGGCGCTCGAACGCCGCGGCGACGGTCGGCTGCTGCACGTGCGCGTGCCAGACGTAGACCGGCGCGTGCTCACGCAGGTGCGGCAGCGCGGCCGAGAGCACGCCGTCGAGGAACTCGCCCAGGTCCTTGATGTCGATCTCTCGGTAGACGTGGCTCCAGTCCTTGCCCGAGGGCTTGCCGTCGTGGATCGGCCGGTCGTTGCCGGTGTAGTTGACGCAGTACGGCGGATCGGTCGAGAGCAACGCGACCTTCTCGCCGGCGAGCACACGCGCGATGTCCTCGGGCTTGGTCGAGTCGCCGCACAGCAGGCGGTGCTCGCCGAGCAACCAGAGGTCGCCCGTGCGGCTCGTGGGCTGTTCGGGCGGAACGCCGGGGCCCTGGTCGTCGACGCTCGCGGGGTCGCGAGAGAGCGCGTCGAGCTCAGCGATCAGCGCGTCGACTTCGTCAGCGGAGTAGCCGACGGCGTCGAGGGCGTCCTCGTCGCGCAGCTCGCCCAGCAGCTTGGCCAGCGCCGCGTCATCCCACTCGGCGAACTCGTGGGTGCGGTTGTCGGCGATGTTGAAGGCGATCGCGTCCAGGTCCGTGCCCTCGAACCACACGACCGGCACGCTCGTCTCGCCGAGCTGCTTGGCGGCCGCCAGCCTCGTGTGGCCGGCGATCACCTCGCCGGAGCGTTTGGCGACGATCGGCTGCTGCCAGCCGAAGCGCCGGATCGACGCGGCGACATGCGGGACCGCGGCCTCGTTGCGGCGCGGATTGGAGGGATTGGGGAAGAGGCGCTCGACCGCCGTCCACTCGACTGTCCACTGATTCGCCACGGATCGATTCCAAGTCGCGGAGCCACGGCTCCGAACGGCCGGGCGGCGCAGGACTTGGACTTTGGCGCGGCGATCACGCCGCCTTGGACAGTTGCCCGACAGCGGACAAGTTAGCTCGCGGACAACCAGCGCTCAAGCAGAGTGCGACACATGTGAGCGCCGTCGCTCGACGGTGAAAAGGCAAGTTGACCGATCGCGGCTGGGGGTGACCGCAAGTTGCCCGCGGTCAACCACGCAAATCGCTCTTGGCGAGGCCGCTGAGGGGCTTTTGGGGGCGGAAGTTGTCCACCGCAAAGAGCCGCAATCGGGCAACCAGCGGACAACCGCGAGTCTACTGGCGCGGCTGAGGCGGGGTCATGAACGGTCGACTTCGTCGCGCCGGCGCGTGTGGTGCGTCAGGGTGTCCGACGCCCCGGATTCGGGCAACCTGCGGGCAACTGCGCAGGTGCTGACAGTCCGATGATAGCCGCTTATCCGAGCGTGTTAGGAATAGTGCGAGCCTACGCGATGGAACGGCCGAACCCCTCAAGGCTACGCAATCACAACTCGAGTCTCTTCAACTCGATTGCAACCGTCGCGGGCCGGACTCCACACGACGGCAAACTTCGTTCTATGACCTCCCGGGCTTCGGAGCGGCGGCTACTTTCCACCAACCACCAGATTGCTGCCTGAACTTCGCTGTCTCG
>CALFYL010000124.1 GCA_937952135.1 uncultured Planctomycetia bacterium | reverse complement strand
GCGCGCGAGATCCGAGCCGGACCGCTCCGCGAGCCAGGCGGCGCGTTTCAGCGGCTCCTCGAGCGCCCACAACCGTCCGAGCGACGTGTCGAGCTTCGCGCGCAGCACGAACCAGTCGGCCGCGACCTCCAGCGAACGCCGCACGTGCTCGTCGGTCGCCGTGAGCTCGGCGCGCTCCGGCCTCAGCCACTCGAGCACCGCGGGCGCCTCCGCGATCGCCGCGCGCGACGCCTCGAGGTCGCGGAACGCCTCCACCAGACGCTGCTGGCCGACGAGTTGGATTGCGCGCCCCAGCCGGATCCACGCCGGCAACGGCTCGCCCAGGTCGGTCGACGCGAGGAAGCGCTCGACCGCCGCGTTCGCTCGCTCGTAGCCGAGTCCCTCGAACCACGGCTGCATCGACCAGTAGACGAGCTCCCACTGCGACTCTTCCGGTGCCTTCAGCTCCGCGAGCGCCTCGAGGAGCACGAGCAACGTCTCGGCGGTCGAGCGGCCCGGGAGCGGCTCGCGCGCACCCTCGATCACGGCCAGCCCGAACTCGAGCAAGGCGACCTCGTCCACATCGTGAACGGGCTGCTCGAGCGCGGACGCGACGGCGATGCGTGTGCGCTCCGCGGCGCTCGACGGCCCCGATTCGACCTGCGACTCGGCCTGCAACTCGGCCCGGGATTCGATCCGCGACTCCGCCCGCGACTCGGGCGCCTGAGCGGTCGCCGGCAATCGACTCGGCGCGGCCGCCGCTAGCGCAAGACTTGCAGCAAGTACGGCGGCGAACTCGCGAGTTCGCGGCCCTCGGGTCCGAGTTCGACGCGGTGCACCGTCAGCAGCACGCGCTCGGGCCAGCTCTCGACGTCGGTGACCCGCGGAGTCCAAGTGGCGGTCGCGCATCGGCTCTCGAAGAGCAGCTTAGCCGAGCGCCCGTCCGCACCGACAGCGTGGATCGACACCTTCCAACTCTCGTTCGAACCGAGCTCGAGCGGCTGCTCCGAGCGCGGATCAGTCTCGGCCCAGGTCAAGGCGACGCCGCCGCGGAGCGGCTGCTCCGGCGCGTCGAGCTCGATGCCCGCGCCGACACTCAGGAACTGGTCCGCCTTCGACGTCTCGTCGCCCGCGCGGAAGTACAGCGCCGCGCCGAGCACCACGACGGCCGCAGCCGCCAGAGTCACGACGCGGCGCCAAGCGAAAGGGCGGCGCACTCCTGCGCCGGCGCGCAGGGCCTGTTCGACGCGCGCGCGGTCGGCGGCGGTCGTTTCGCGCTTCGCCCGCGCGATCACCTCGCGTTCGAGCCGCGCGTCCTGGTCCACCCGGTCGCGCAGCGCCACGAGTTCGCGCGCCAAATCCCGCAACGGCGGCTTGCGCTCGAAGAGTTCGCGCACCCGCGCGTCGTCCTCGGCGAGCTCGCCGGCGACGTAGCTGGCAAAGAGCTCGTCGTCTGTGTTCATGCCTGATCCCTCATGTGCGGTGCGAGCAACCCCTTGAGCCGTTCCAGTCCGCGGTAGTAGCGAGCTTTGACCGTGCTGATCGATTCAGCGCGCAGTCGGGCGATGTCCTCGAAGCTGCGCTCGTCGTAGTGGCGCAGCCTCACGATTTCCGAGGTGGGCGACCCCAGCCGTTCGATGCAGTCGCGCACCGTCGCGGGTTCGAGCGCCGGAGAGCTCGCGCCGCGGTGCTCGAGGTTCTCGAGCTGCGCGTCGTCGGTCAGCCTCAGGCGCGCGTTGCGCCGCCTGCGGTCGAGCGCCTTGAGCAACTCGAGCTGCGCGAAGCGGAAGGCCCACGTCTCGAGCGACGCGCGGCCTTCGTACTCCGCCAACTTGCCCCACAGCGCGGCCACGGTGTTCTGGTCGACCTCCGCGAGCTCGTCGGCGGGCAGCGGCGCGCCCATACGCCGGTGCAGCGCGCGGAGCATCGCCGGGAGGCACGCGAGCCGCGCGATCAGCGCCTCCAGGGCCTTCGACTCGCGCGCCGCGGCGCTCCGGACGAGTTCCAGGTCCTCGGCGTGACCCGCGTCGGCGTCGTCTTGGCGCGATGTGCTCCCCATTCGCGGCTTGCGGACCCGTGAAGTCAGCCGCGCAGCGCGGGGGGAGTCTACTCGGGCGCGCTCGCCGCGGTCACGGAGCAATCGGAGCTCGAGCGATCCGGCGTCGGCGTGCATGGGACTTCGTTGGCCCGACGAGACGCCCCACAGTTGCAGGAAAAAGCCGCCGCTCTCGATTCCGAAACTTTTTCCGAGAACGACGCCCGCGGGGCTCAAGGGGTTCGGCGCTCAGGGACGAAAACCCGCGTGCCGCGCCGCAGTCCCCGCTCGGTGGCGGCCGTCCCCAATGAAGCCCTTCACCCCTGTCACGCTTGTCGCCGCGGCGCTGGTCGCGCTCTCCCTGGCCCCGTTCGCGCGTCAGGCCGAGGCCGACGACGACGCCTTCGAACTGGGGCTGCACGTCAGCGCCACGTCGCTGAGCGCGGTCAACACGAGCGACGCACCGATCGTGCTCGTGGTGCGCGGCCGCGCCGACGCGCGCGAAAGCCGCGTCGTGATCCCGGCGCACGGACGCTTCGACACACGTTTCACTCCCGGCACGCTGCGCGACCTCGAACTGGTCGTCCTGAGCCGCCGCGAGAACGGCCTGCGCCGCTCGGAGGCCTTCGCCCTCGAAGCGCTGCGCGACCGCGGCTTCGACGCGCTCTGGTTCGACGTCGAACCGGCCAAGGTCTCGGCCTGGGTCCGCGAAGGCGAGCGCTTCGACGGCATCGACAACCAGGGACGCCTCAACGGCGGCCAGACGCACGGACGAAGTGCGCCGGCCGCGTTGCACGTCCCTGTGATCACACCGAACGACGGACAGCCCCGCGAGACGCCGCCGCGGCTCGATCGCAAGCCGCTGCCGCCGGTGTGAGCCAAGCCCAGCCTCTTGTGAGAGAGGGGCTGACCTGAGAGAGATTCGAGAGAGATTTGAGAGACGGAAGACGGCTGTCGTGCAGCGCACGGCAGCCGTCGGCCGTTTGAAGGACCTCGCTCAGGACTCGCGGCGCGCGCGCCAGGCGGAGTAGAGCCGCGGGCGGCGGTCGCGTGCGACGGGAACGCGTCGGCGGAGTTCGCGCGCGACTTCGAGGTCGATGTCGGCGCCGACCAAGCCGCTCTCTCCGCGGCCTTCGCCGAGCACGGCGCCGTGCGGGTCGACGAGCAGCGAATTGCCGGGAAACTCGAGCACCAGCTCGCGCCGGCCGAGGCTCTCGCGCCCGGTGCGGTTGCAGGCGACGACGAAACACTGGTTCTGTGCGGCGAGACCGACGACGAGCGCACGGAAGTGCGACGCGCGCGCCGCGGGCCATTGCGCCGGCACGCACACCAGTTCGGCGCCGGCGTCGAAGGCGAAGCGCGTGAGTTCGGGGAAGCGCAGGTCGTAGCAGACGCAGCCGCTGACGCGCGCGCCGCGCGCGACCGCGAGCGGCGGAGGCTCGTCGCCGGCGGAAAAGCTCTCGGGTTCGGCGGTGACCGAGAACAGGTGCGTCTTGTCGTAGCTCGCGAGCAACTCTCCTCCGTCGACGAGCCGCCAACGGTTGGCAGGCTTCTCGCCGGCGCGCGCGCCGAAGGTCGAGCCGCACACGCCGAGGCCGAGTTCGCCGGAGAGCGCGGCGACGCGTTCCTGCGAACGCTCGTCGAGCTCGGTGAGGCGCGCGAGGTCGGCGCCGGCGTCGGGGAACGAGCTCGCCCACATCTCGGGCAGCACGACGAGCTCGACGTCGCGCTCGCGGGCGGCGCGCAGGCCGCGCTCGACCTGCGCCAAGTTCGCTTCGTGGGCGCCGCGGAGCACGTCGAACTGGAGGGCGGCGATGCGCATAGAAGGACATTTGTAGCGGAGCGACGGCGGCTGCGTCGCGCGGGCTCGCTTCCGGGCTCGCTTCCGGGCTCGCTTTACATGCGCGCGGCGCTGCGCAACCATCGCGCGCCGCAAAGGGCGCCGACGCAACACGAATGGACTGGATCTGGAGAGCGATCGACTACGGGTGGTTCGACTACCTCGTGCTCGTGTTCGTCGGCCGCTCGGTGCTCGCCTGGCTGCCGCCCGGTCGCGTCGGCGGCTCGCGGCCGGCCGAACTTGCCGCGACCCTCGTCGTGAGCGCCCTGCTCGGGCACGCGGCGATGGCCTGGACCTTCACCGTCGGTCCGAACGTCGAACACGCCTCGCGCTGGTGGCTCGCCGCGCCCTGGCTCACCCTCGGCGCGCTTCGCTGGTTCACGCGTCCGCACGCCTTCGTCGCCGGCCACGTTCCCCCCGTGCCGCTCGACGCGCGCGGCCGCGGCCCGGCGCTGCTCGTGTTGCTGCTCGCCACGACCTCGCCGCTGTGGTGGATCCCCGACGCGACGCGCGACGAGCTCGTCGGCCGCGCGATGGCGTCGGTCGGGCTCGCGCTCCTCGCGGTGACCGTCTTGCACGGGCTCGGCCTCTCGCGCCGCGCGCTCGCGGGCAAGACGCTGATCGCGGCGCTGCTCGTGACCACACCGGCGTTGCGCGAGAGCCTGTACCACGTCCCCACGCTCCCCGCGGCGTTCGTCGCGCTGACCTGCGCCGGGCTGATCGGTTGGTCGCGGCGCGCGGATCCGCGGCACGCGGCGCTCGCCCTCATCGGCGCGGCCGCGAGCTATCCGTACTCGCCGACCGCGTGGCTCGCGGGGTTCCTCGCCGTCATCGCGCAGTCGCACAACCATGCTCGCAAGCGCGCGCTGCTCGGCTCGCTCGCGTTGTTCGCGCTCGTGATCGTCCCGGAATTCGCCTTCGGCGAAGGCTTCGCGGTGCGGCTCTCGAACCAGTCCGACCTCCCGATCCTCGCGCCGAGCTTGCTCGAAGCGCTCGAGCGCCGCGAGCTGTGGGGACTGGTGTGGTACGCGTGCGGCTTCGCCGTGCTCGCGTCGCTCGGCGGCGTGAGCGGCGGGCGCACGAAGGAACTGCCGCTCAAGCTCGGCGAAGCGGAACGTCCGACGCGCGAGCTGCGCGCGGTGCTGATCTTCGTCGCGCTCGCCTTCGCGCTGCACGCAGCGGAGCGCTGGGCGCCGACGAGTCTGCTCGCGGAGCATGCGCGGCCGACGTGGCTGGGGTTCCTGGTGCTGATGTTGCCGGCGGCGGCGTTCGTGCTCGGGCTCGTGTTCAGCCCCGGCGAACGCGTGGCGGCGCGCGAGGTCGCGGGTTGAACGAGGCGGAGGGCGCACGCGAGCGGGCCGAGCGGCCGGTCGATCCGCCCATCGATCTGCCCGTCGACCTGCAGGGCGCGCTTCGACGCGCCATCGCAGCTCTCGAGGGCGGCGCGCCGTTCAAGGCGGCTTACGAAGCGCTGCTGCTCGAGATATCCGACGAGACCGCCGACCGCCTGATGCAGTTGCAGCGCGAAGCTCGCGGAACGTGGCTGGTGTTGTTGCGCGCGCTTGGTCCGGCGGAGCGCCCGCCGCGCGCGCTGCTGATCGGCGACGCACTGTCGGGCACGAGCGTGCCGCTCGGCTACACGGGTTTTCGCACGACGCTGTACGATCGCTCCGAGTTGCGTTTGCGCTTCGCGGCGCTCCGCAATCGAGCGCTGACGCCGGGCGACGAAGTGCGCACGGTGCTTCGCGGCGACGAAACGCGGCTGCCCTTCGAGGACGGCGAGTTCGATCTGGTCGTGCAGGAGGCGCCGCTCGACGCGCGGGACGGCGCCGCGGAGCACGCGCTCGCGGAGCGCCAGCGCATCTGCCGCGGCGAGTGGGTGTGGATCGCGGACAACCGCTTCGCCTACAAGCGCTCGAGCGGCCGGCGCGGCGTGTTTCGGGTTCCGAGTCCGATCGAATACGCGCGCCGCGTGCTGCGTTCGAGCGGCGAACGTTCGCTCGCGGGATATCGCAAGGTTTGCGCCGCGCCGAGCTTCGCGCCTCCGCGCGCGTTCGCGCTGTATCCCGACGCGCGCGAGTTCACGTACGTGGTCGGGCTCGACGGAGGGCTCCCGAGCCTCGAAGTCGGCCCGAAGGAGCGCGACAACAAGCTCAAGCTGCTCGGCGCGTCGCTGGGCTTGTTCCCGCTGTTCACGCCGTCGTTCGCGCTGCTCTCGGCGCGCCGTGAGCACGCGCACACGACGACGCGCGTCGAACGTCTGCTCGACGAACTCGCGCGCCGCACCGGGGAGCCGCGGGGCGAGCTCGAGCACGTCGTCGCGACGCGCGGCAACACCGCGCTGCTCATGACTCGTCGTCCGAGTTCGCGGGAGGACGCCCCGGCGAGCCGGCGCGGCGAGTGGTGCGTGCACATCGGACTCTCCGCGGCGCAGCGCCGCCAACTCGCGACGCACGCGCGCTTCCTCGAGCTGATTTCGCGCCGTTTTCCGGCCGTTCCCGTGCCGCAGCCGCTGTTCTGCGGCGAGCTAGACGGGCTGTACCTGACCTGCGAGCGCCGCGCGGGCGGATTGACGGCGCCGCAGCACACCGGCGACCTCGAGGCGACGCGCACGCTGCTCGGAGACGCCGCGCGCGTGCTCGCGGAGCTCGTGGTCGAACCCGCGCGCCCGATGGACGAAGCGGATTTCGAGTCGCTCGTGGCGCGGCGCTTCGCGCTCGTCGAACGCTTCTGCGGACATCCGGAGACGGCCGCGAACCTTCGCCGCATGCTCGAACGCGCGCGCGCGGGCCTGGTCGGCCGAGCCTTTCCGCGCGTGCTCTACCACGCCGACCTGCGCAGCAAGCACATCCAAGTCGACGCGCGCGGACGCATCGTCGCGTTGCTCGACTGGGGCTCGGGCGAGGAGCGCGACCTCCCCTACTTCGACTTGCTGCACCTGGTCGCGCACGAACGCAAGCAGGCCGAGGGCTGGGACGCTGAGCGCGCCTGGGCGCTGGTTCGCGAGCGCACCGACTTGCGCGCCTTCGAGCGCGCGGCGCTCGACGATTACTCCGCGCGGCTCGGACTCGACGACGAATACCGCCGCACGCTCGAAGCGATCTACCCCGTGCTCGTCGCGGCGATGGCCGAGAGCCACTGGGACTTCAGCCGCCCGCGCTGGCTGCGCCGTCAGTTCGGGATCTGAACCCGCAGCCGCGCGCATCCTGAATGCGAACTCCTTGGCATCGGCGGGGCTGCGGCCCTGTCGCGCCGGCCCGGGAGTACGCGGGAGTTCGCAGGAAGGTCCGAGAAGCGCGCGCGCTATAAGGGCGCGAGCCTTTTGCGGTCGAAGGAGGAGTCGATGGCGATCATCATCAATCTGGCGGCGTTGCTCGCGCTGTTCGTCGTGTTCCTGGCCTTCGCCTACGTGCGCCGACCCTACTGGGGTTGGGTGGTCGCGGGCGCGATCGGACTCGTGGTCGCCTGGGCCGGCGCGTGGTCCTGGTGGCTGCTCGTTCCCGCCGCCAGCTTGTTCGCCGTGTTCGCGCTGATCTTCGGACTGCGGCCGCTGCGCCGCGGCATCGTGACCGCGGCGGCGATGCCGGCGATCTCGAAGATCCTGCCGAAGATGAGCGACACCGAGAAGGCGGCGCTCGAAGCAGGCAGCGTGTGGTGGGACCGCGAGTTGTTCAGCGGCGCGCCCGAGTGGCCGAAGCTCGTGCAGTTCGCCTGCCGCGGACTCGACGAGCGCGAGCGCCATTTCCTCGCGAACGAGATCGACGAGCTGTGCCGCATGCTCGACGACGACAAGGTCAGCCGCGACGGCGACCTTCCGCCGCAAGCGTGGGAGTTCATCAAGAGCACGGGCCTGATGGGCATGATCATCCCGCGCGAGTTCGGCGGGCTGCAGTTCTCGGCCAAGATGCAGTCGGCGGTGATCGCGAAGCTCTCGTCGCGCTGCGTGACGGCGGCCGTGACGGTGATGGTGCCGAACTCGCTCGGGCCGGCAGAGCTCTTGCTGCACTACGGCACCGACGCGCAGAAGCAGCACTATCTGCCCCGGCTCGCGCGCGGCGAGGAAGTTCCCTGCTTCGCGCTCACCGAACCGGCGGCGGGTTCGGACGCGGCCTCGATGCGCAGCGTCGGCGTCGTGTGCCGCGGGATGTTCGAGGGCCGCGAGGTGCTCGGCATGCGGCTCTCGTGGGAGAAGCGCTACATCACGCTCGCGCCGATCGCGACCGTGCTCGGCCTCGCCTTCAAGCTGCGCGATCCCGAACTGCTGCTCGGCGGCGAGGTGGAGCTCGGCATCACCTGCGCGCTGATTCCGACCAGCACGCCGGGCGTCGAGCACGGCGAACGCCACGATCCGCTCGGCGTGCCGTTCATGAACGGCCCCACGCACGGCAAGGACGTGTTCGTCCCGCTCGACTTCATCATCGGCGGCCCGAAGATGGCCGGCCGCGGCTGGGTGATGCTCATGCAGTGCCTCGCGGCGGGTCGCGGGGTTTCGCTGCCGGCGCTCGCGGCTGGGGCCTCGGAACTCTCGACGCGCGTCGTCGGCGCCTACGCGACCGTGCGCGAGCAGTTCGGGCTGCCCATCGGCCGTTTCGAGGGCATCGAAGCCAAGCTCGGCCGCATCGCAGGGCTCACGTACTCGATCGACGCGGCGCGCGCGCTCACGCTCGGCGCGCTCGATGCGGGCGAGAAACCGGCCGTCGTGACGGCGATCATGAAGGCCTACACGACCGAGGCCATGCGCGTGGTCGTGAACGACGCGATGGACGTCGTCGGCGGCGCGGGCATCTGCCGCGGGCCGCGCAACGTGCTCGCGACGGCGTACCAATCGACGCCGATCGGCATCACGGTCGAAGGCGCGAACATCCTCACGCGCTGCATGATCGTGTTCGGCCAGGGCGCGATCCGTTGCCATCCGTGGGTGCAGGACGAGCTCGCCGCCGCCGAGAAGCGCGACCTCGACGCCTTCGACCGCGCCTTCTGGGGCCACGTGGGCCTCGTGTTCACGAACATGGCGCGTTCGATCGTGCTCGGCTCCTGCGACGGAGCGCTCGCGCCCAATCCGGTCAACGGAAAGGCCGGCCCGTACTTCCAGAAGCTCTCGCGCTACAGCGCGGCGTTTTCGTTCACCGCGGACGTCGCGATGGGCACGCTCGGTGCGTCGCTCAAGCGCAAGGAGAATCTCAGCGGCCGGCTCGCCGACGCGCTCGCGTGGCTCTACATCGGCTCCGCGGTTTCCAAACGCTTCGTCGACGAAGGCCAGAACGAGCGCGATCTGCCGGCCTTCCGCTGGGCGATGGAGAACGCGCTGTACGAGATCGAGACCGCGCTGCTCGGCTTGATCGACAACCTCCCGCTGCGCTGGGTCGCCTGGGGCTTGCGTTTGGCGCTGTTCCCCTTCGGCGCTCACGCCAAGCGGCCGTCCGACCGCCTCACCAGCCAGCTCGCGCGCGCGATCCTCGACGACGGTCCGGTGCGCCTCGCGCTCACGCCCGGGATCTTCGTGCCCGCGGCGCACGAAGCCGGGCTCGGCTTCCTCGAAGCGACGCTCGACAAGGTCATGGCGGCGCGCGACGCCCGCGACCGCATCAAGGAAGCGCAGCGGCGCCAGCTCTTGCCGCGCGGGCCGGCGCTGGCGCTCGTGCGTCAAGCGGTCGAGAAATCGATCCTCACCGAACGCGAAGCCGAGGCCATCCGCAGCGCCGAAGAGTCGCGCGATGCCGCGGTGCAAGTCGATTCGTTCGCGGCCCACGAGCTCGTCGCGGCGCAGAGCTGAACGCTCGAAAAGGCTTCGCGACTGGGCGAAACGAGCGCCGCACGGCGCGTTTCGCGAACTCTGGAGACGCTGCGCACCCCTTGGTCGGTGCGCAGCGTCTCTTCGCTTGTTCCGCGCGGCGACGAGCGCGTGCGAGTCGCAGGCGAGTCCCGCAGGCGCCTAAATTCTCTTTCACGTCGAGGGTGGCGGCGCGGCGACGTCGACAGCGCAAGTAGCGTGGCTGCGTTCGAGTTCGAGTTCGAGTTCGAGTTTGAGCTCGAGCTCGAGCTCCGCGCGGAGGGCGTTCGCGAGGAACGCGCCGCGCTCCGACCGACGGCAGTACGGAGACCCCACCATGCGACACATCTTGCTCCTCGGCGCCGTGCTGCTCGTTTCGACGGGCGCCTCGGCTCAGTTGACCGTCACCGCGACCGCGCCGCTGCTGCACGCCAGCAACCAGGCGCCCAACTCCTCGATCGCGATCGACTTCGACCGCGCCGTCGACGCGACGACGCTCGACGAATTCCGCGTGTGGGGCTCGACGAGCGGGCCGGTTCGCGGCGCGTTCGCGCTCGAGCTCGGCGGCGCTCGCGTTCGCTTCACGCCGCTTCGGGCCTTCGGCGCCGGAGAGGTCGTGCAGTTCTCGCTGTCCAATGCGCTGCGCGCCGCGGACGGGAGCTTCCTTCGCGCGCAGGGTTACGCGTCGTCGTTCCGCGTCGCCGCCGCGCCGGCGAACATGGTCTTCACTCCGATCGCTACCTGGGATCCCGCTCCGACGACGTTCGCGCGGATCTACGGTGCGCAGACCTGCGACTTCAACGGCGACGAGTACGCCGACCTCGCGCTCGTGTGCGAGAACACGTCCGACGTGCGGGTGTTCCTGAACGACGCGGACGCGAGCGGCGGATTCGGCGCACTCTCCGGCGCGCCTTACGACACCGGCCCGACGCCGAGCCCGAACGAGAACGGGGATCTGGACGGCGACGGCCTGGTCGACATCGTGACCTGCGACACGCAGGGCGACAGTTTCAGCGTGCTGCTGGGCAACGGCAACGGCACGTTCCAGAGCTCCGCGACGTATTCGATGGGCTCGGGGCCGCACGGCATCGCGTTGCTCGACGTGGACGGCGACGGCGACCTGGATGTCGTGACCGCGAACACGGGCTCGAACAACCTCTCGCTGCGGCGCAACAACGGCAACGGCACGTTCGGGCCCGTGGCGTTCCTGCCGAGCGTTCTCGACGGAACCTACGCGCTCGCGGCGGCGGACATGAACAACGACCGCGTCGTCGACCTCGTCGTCGGAGCGCGCTTCAGCACGAACGTGTGCGTGCACCTCTCGAACGGCGACGGCACGTTCGCGGCGCAGACTCCGGTGTCGACGGGCGGACAGACGTGGATGATCGCGTGCGGCGATGTCGACGGCGATCGCAACATGGACGTGTCGAGCGCGAACGGTCCGACCGGAAACGGCGCCATCCTCCGCGGAAACGGCGCCGGGGGATTGTTCCCCGCGGCGGTGACGTCGGGGGCCGGACAGATGACGGCGACGGACCTCGGCGACCTCGACGGCGACGGCGACCTCGACTGGATCCTGTCGTCCTTCGGCGGCGGGCGCTGGACGATCTACCGCAACACCGGGTCGGGCGCGATGGACCTGGCGCAGACGATCTTCGCGGTCCAGAGCCCGGCGTGCGCTTCGATCTTCGACATCGACCGCGACGGCGACCTCGACCTAGCGCTGCTCGACGAGCTCGCGGACCTGTGCACGATCTACGAGAACGGCACGCTCGACGCGACGACGTTCTGCGCCGGGGATGGAAGCGGTGCGGCCTGCCCGTGCGCAAACTTCGGCGCGAACGGCCACGGGTGCGCGCACTCGACGCCGACCGGCGGTTCGCTGCTGAACGCACAGGGGCGCGCGAGCGTCGCCGCCGACACGTTCTCGCTCGCGGCGAGCGGCTTGCCGGCCACGACCACGGCGCTGCTGTTCCAGAGCTCGAACGTGCTCGGAGGCGGCGGCGGGATTCCGTTCAAGGCCGGCGTCAAGTGCATCGGAACTCCAGCGCTACGGCTCGGGCTGAAGGCCGCGGTCAACGGATACTGCACGTGGGGAGCGACGGCTGGCGACCCTCCGCTCTCGCTCACGGGCGGCGTCGCGCCCGCGGGCGGGCTCGCGCACTACCAGGCGTGGTTCCGCGACCCGGCCTCGACGTGCACGAACTCGGGCGCGAACCTCTCGAACGGCGTGCGCGTGCTCTGGACGCCTTGATCGGGACGCCGGCGCCGCTCTCCCCCGAGCGGCGCCGGCCGCTACCTTGGAGGGATGGCGAAGGACAAGCTCCCGGTCACGCAGGCGATCCGCGTCCTGCGTGAACACGGCGTCGAGTTCGAGACGCACATCTATCAATACGTCGAGAAGGGCGGATCGGCGGCGTCCTCGGACGCGCTGGGCGTGCCCGAGCACTCCGTGGTCAAAACGCTCGTGATGGAGGACGATCGGCGCGAGCCGTTGCTCGTGCTGATGCACGGCGACAAGCAGGTTTCGACGCGCAACCTCGCGAGGACGATCGGCGCGCGCTCGATCCAGCCGTGCAAGCCGGAGGTCGCCGACAAGCACTCGGGCTACCAGGTCGGCGGCACCAGCCCGTTCGGGACGCGGCGCGCGATGCCGGTGTACCTGGAGCGCAGCGTGCTCGAGCTCGAGCGCGTTTGGATCAACGGCGGCCGGCGCGGAATGCTCGTGAGCCTCGACCCGCGCGAAATCGTGCGCGTGCTCGCGCCGACGCTCGTCGACGTCGCTGTCGATCCGTGAGCACGGCGCGTTTCGCCGACTGGTCGATTCGCTCCCGCACCGGTAGCTTGCGCGCATGCGGAATCCGACTTTGCAGCGCCCGGTCCTCCTTCGACGTGGAGCGCTGGGCCTGGCGGCGCTCGCGAGCGCCGCGTGTCAGGACCAAAAGGCCGCGGAGGCAAGCGACAAGCCCGCCGCTCCGCGCATCGAACTCGTCGACGTCGCGGCGAAAGCCGGCCTGACGCTCGTGCAGGTGAGCGGCGATCCGCGGCGCTGGTACATCCCCGAGAGCAATGGGACCGGCGCGGCGTGGCTGGACTACGACGGCGACGGCGACCTCGACCTGTTTCTCGGCAACGGTCAGGGACTGAAGTACGTCGACGACGGCAAACGGCTCGAAATCGACGTGACGACTCGCTGCGCGCTCTACCGGAACGACGGCGGGCTGCGCTTCACGGAGGTGAGCGAGGCGGCGGGCTGCGCGCGCACGGACTGGGTGCAGTCCATCGCGGTCGGCGACTACGACAACGACGGCGACGCGGACCTGTACCTCGCGTGCCTCGGCGCGGACGTGCTGCTGCGCAACGAAGGCGGCAAGTTCGTCGACGCAACGGCCGCAAGCGGACTGGGCAACCGGCTTTGGGGCACGGGCGCGGCCTTCGGCGACGTGAACAACGACGGCGCGCTCGACCTGTACGTCGCGAACTACTGCCTGTTCGACTTCGAGAACCCGCCCCACGGCGGCGTGCGCAACGTGATCAACGGCGTGGAGGTCGCGTGGGGCCCGGAGGGCGAGAACAAGAAGGGCATCAACCCCGGCGCGCCCGATGTTTTCTATCTCGGCGACGGCAAGGGCCACTTCCGCGACGCGACGGCGGAGTGCGGACTCGTGCTCGAGAAGCCGCTGTGCTCCTACGCCGTCGTGTTCAGCGACATCGACGGCGACGGCTGGCAGGACATCTTGGTCGCGAACGACATGCAGCCCACGAACCTGTTCCGCAACCGCGGGGACGGCACGTTCGCGGAGGAGAGCGAGGCGCGCGGGTTTGCACTCAACGCGGTCGGCAAGTCGACGAGCGCCATGGGGCTGTTCGTCGAGGACATCGACGACGACGGCGACATGGACGTGCTGCGCACGAACTTCGACTTCGAGGTCAACTCGCTGCACATCAACGACGGCAAGGGCGTGTTCGTCGATCGCGCGCGCGAGTTCGGCGTCGCTAGCGGTTCGATGGACCGGCTCGGCTGGGGCGGCGGATTCTTCGACGTCGACTGCGACGGCGATCTCGACCTTCTGGTGGCGAACGGCCACGTGTACCCGCAGGCGACGCAGATCGGCATGAGCGGCTGGGCGATGCAGAGCCAGCTCTACGAGGCGATCACCGCCTCCGACGGCCGCCGCATCTGGGTCGACGCGACCCTGCGCTGGGGCGGCGGGCTCGAGCCGCTGCGCTCGACGCGCGGCGTGGCCTTCGCCGACGCGGACGACGACGGCGATGTCGACGCGCTGCTCATGGACCTCGACGCGCCGCCGCGCCTGCTGGAAAACCGCAGCGCGCGACAGGGCCGCTGGATCGGCGTGAAGCTCGTCGGAACGCGCTCGAATCGCGACGGCATGGGCGCGCGCGTCGAAGTCCTCGCCGCAGGGCGCACGTGGACGCGCGAACAACGCCTCTCGCACGGACTGTACTCGTCGCACGATCCGCGGCTGCACTTCGGCGTCGGACACTCGGCGGTCGAGCGCATCCGCGTGCGCTGGCCGAGCGGCGCGACGAGCGAGCTCGAGGGACCGCAGCTCGAGCGCTACCACGAGATCGTCGAACCCGCCTCCACGGGCGCGGCAGCGCAAGGCAACGCGCCCGCGCCGCGCGCCGAGACTCGAATCCCCCCCACCGAGAGCCGCTGACAATGAAGGTCGCGCTGATCTTTCCGCCGCAAGGGCATTTCACCCAGCCCTACCTGAGCCTGCCGTCGCTGGCCGCGTACTTGCGCGCGCACAACGTCGGCGAGGTCCACCAACTCGACGAGAGCATCGAGGCCTACGACTACTTCCTGTCGCGCGAGCGGCTGCAGCGGTCGCTCGACCGTGTGCGCGCGGGCGGCGGGCTCGCGGGGCTCGACGCGAAGGACACGCTCGTGTTCTCCGAGATGGAGCGCTACCAGACGCTGTCGGAGATCGAGCTCATCGGCGACGAAGTCGTCGCGCGCATCGACGAGGCCAAGCACGTCCTGCGCACGAGCTCGGAGTTCTACGACTACGAACGCTACCTGTGGGCCGGCCGCACGCTCGAGCAGGGACTGCGCCTCTTCTCGGCCGAGTTCGCGCCCTCGCGCCTCACGCCGCACGGTTTCGTGACGCGCTACCGCGTCGAGCGCAGCAAGGAAATCCTCGCGGCGACCGCCGACGAGCGCGAAAACCCGTTCCTCGAGTTCTTCCGCGAGCACACGCTGCCGCGCCTGAAGGCCATCGACCCCGACCTCGTCGGCATCTCGCTCACCTTCCCCAGCCAGGCGATCCCGGCCTTCACGCTCGCGCGGCTCATCAAGGAATGGAAACCGAGCGTCCACATCACCGTCGGCGGCGGATTGCTCGCGTACACCGCGGAAAAGCTCTCGAAGCGCCGCGAAGTGTGGGACGTCGTCGACAGCTTCATCCTGCTCGAGGGCGAAGGTCCGCTGCTCGCGCTGTGCGAAGAGCTGAAGAGCGGCCGCCGCGACTTCACGCGCATCTCGAACTTGATGTGGCACGACGGCGCCGAGGTGCGCCGCAACGAGCAGCGCGACCCGCTCGACATCAAGACGCTGCCGAC
>CALFYL010000123.1 GCA_937952135.1 uncultured Planctomycetia bacterium | reverse complement strand
CCGCGCCGGTGCGCAACGCCTCGAGGTCCTCGGGATCCGACGGCTTTCCGCGTCGGCCCGCGACCGTGCTCGCGACCTGGGTGCACTGCGAGGATCCCGCGGGAACGGCGTGCAACGTGAGCCGCGTGAGCTCCGGGTGCTTGGCCGAAACGGCCTCGACCACCGCTTGCGCCTCGGGATAGGGGTTGGCGTCCGTCATCGACGCGCACGCAGCCACGACGAACATCAAGCACAAGGGAAGAAACCGCATCGCTGCATCTCCTCACGAGATCGGCGCCGGGAATTCGGCGACCGCGGCGAGGACGACGCCCCGCGTGCGTGCAGCCTACAGCGCTCGGGCGACGCCGCGCGCGTCAAGGGATCGGCGCGTCGAGGCAAATCCACGTGCCCTGCCAGCGCGGCGCAGCGCGTACGGTCGTCACGCGCTGCCCGCCTACGGAGTTCCTACGCAGCAGGACGGAGTCGCCGGACGCAATCCACAGGTCCGCACCGAGATGGTCGGAGAAGTTCGAGAGCAGTTTGAGTCCACTACCCATATTCCGCCTCGAATCCGCGGCGCCCGACACGCCGATTGAAAGCGCAAGTTGTAACGCTTCGCCGTCATTGAGATTGCGGCCCTGGAGTTCGGGGTTGCGCTGCAAGCTCGCGAGAAAGCCGACGCCGCGGTCCGCGAAGGCGAGTTCGAAACGGCCGAACTTGGAGAACGCCTGAGCCAAACCGAAGCCCGTGCGCGGACGGGCGGAGTGCTGCACGACGTTGGCGCCCAACTCTTCGAGAATGAAGCGCGCCATGCGCGCCGGGCTTGGCGCCAACTCCGGGAGCTGTCGCTCAAGGCACTGCGACAGCGCATCCGCGTGGCGCCGTGCTGCGGCCAAGTCGCCGATCGGGACCAGGGGGGCGAAGCGCACGTCGGGAGGCTGCCGGCTGAAACTCTCCGGCGCCGAAACGCCGAGTGCGGCGAAGAAGTCGATGCGCTGCAGGTAGCGCCAAATGGCGGACTGCGGCTCCGAGGTCTCGAAGCGGGTGCGCAGCCCCCTCTCGCGGCGATCGGCAATTCCGGCCGCGAGCACAGCGACAGCGATCGGTCGATAGAACGCGTCGCTCGGCACCTGAACAAGGAGCTCCTCGAGATCGGCGACTCGTTCCCACTCGGTCACCCACGCGCAGAGCGACGCGGCGTCCAGCTCACGGGGCAGCATCAACTGCGCGGACATGCACGAATCCTAGGAGCGCGGCGCCGAACTCAGCCCCGCACTCAGCCCCGTGCGAACCTCAACAAGTCGTCGCTGAGTCGCTCGCGGTGCGTGACGGTGAGGCCGTGCGGCGCGCCGGCGTAGACGATCAGCTCCGAGCCTTGGACCTTCGCCGCCGCCGCTTTGCCCGATGCGCCGATCGGAACCACTTGGTCGTCGTCGCCGTGAATCACGAGCGTGCGCACGTCGAACTTGGCGAGGTCCGCGTTGAAGTCGGTCTCCGAGAACGCGCGGATGCAGTCGTAGGTGTTCTTGTGGCCCGCTTGCATGCCCTGGCGCCAGAACGAATCCATCGCGCCCTGCGAGACCTTCGCTCCGGGACGGTTGGCGCCGAAGAACGGTCCGCGCGCGAGCGTGCGGTACAGCTCGGAGCGATCCGCCAGCGAGCTCGCTCGCAATTCGTCGAAGACCTTCATCGGCAATCCGCCCGGATTCGCGGCGGTTTTCAGCATCAGCGGCGGCACCGAAGCGACCAGCGCGACGGCCGACAGACGTCCGCAGCCGTGACGGCCGACGTAGCGCGCCACTTCGCCGCCGCCCATCGAGAAGCCGACCAGGATCGCGCGCTGCAGGTCGAGCGCATCGAACAGCGCCGCCAGATCGTCGGCGAAGGTGTCCATATTGTTGCCTTCCCACGGTTGGCTCGAACGACCGTGCCCGCGCCGATCGTGCGCGATGCAGCGAAAGCCGTTCGATGCCAGGTGCAGCATCTGAGCTTCCCAACTGTCCGAGCTCAGCGGCCAGCCGTGGCTGAACACGACCGGCGTTCCCGAGCCCCAGTCCTTGAAGTAGATCTGCGTGCCGTCGCTGGTCGTGAACGTTCCCATGGTGGACTCCGGGGTGGGTGGTTGCGCGGGCGTTGCCGGGGCGAACGCATAGTCTCCGACGGCAGTCGAAGTAGTCCGTGCTTCCACGCAACCCAACCCGCAAAGGCGGGCTCGAAACGCTCAGGTCCGCGTCGCTGCGACCGACGACTTGCGCTCAGCGCGCGCGCACGACGACGCGGTCGGGCAGTTCGTTGCGCTTGCCCTCGGCGCTCGGAAAGTGCTCGGCGAGCACTTCGCCCGCGAGCGTGATTCCATCGACCAGGCCCGCGCGCAGCGAACCGTTGCGGATGCCCGCGAGCACGGCCGCGTCGACAGCCTTCCAGTGCTCGGCGCCGACGCGTGCGTCGATGCCGCGGTCGCCGAGCACCACGACGCGGCGCTCGAAGAGCGAGACGAAGATCAGCACGCCGCTCTCCGCCGTGGTGCGGTGCAAGTCGAGCTGCCCGAACTCCTGCAGCGCCTGCTCGGCGGCGACATGCGTGGCGCGCGCTTCGCTCACGAAGAGGCGCGCGAATCCGGGAAGAGTTCGACACAGCGTCCAGCCGAGCAGCGCGAGACCGCACTGCACGAGCAGCACCCAGTGCGGTGCATGCCACGGCATGTGCGCCGCGAGCAGCGTCGCGCCGCCGAGCGCGAACAGCAGCGCCGCGGCGAGACCCGCGTGCGGGTGGTCGTCCGAACGCTCCACGACCACCGGCACGATCTCGCCGACGGTGCGCCGCTCGGCGTTGCGCAGCGCCTCGTGCACGACCTCGAGGTCCGCGTCGGCGAGCATCCCGACCGCTCGATAGCGCCGCGCTTGCGCGACCGCGCGCAGCACCAGCGCGAGCACGACGAGGGCCCCGAGCGCCGGCGCGAACTGCGCGACCCGCTCGATCCACTCGCTCTCTTGCGGGTGCGCGGCGGCCCAGTCGCCCTGTGCGAGGAACGCGAGCATCACCAGCCTCCGGAGGCGCCGCCGCCGCTGAAACCACCGCCACCGCCGAAGCCTCCGAAGCCGCCGCCCCCGAAGCCACCGCCACCACCGCCTCCACCTCGTCCGCCGCTGCCGAGCATGTGCCCCGCGAGGAGCCACGGCAGCGCGGACGAGCTCCCGCCGCCGCGTCCGCCTCGGCGGTTCGCGAGCGCGAGGACGATCATCACGATCAGGAAGGCGGCGAACAGTCCGAACACCGCTTCGACCGGAGGCTCTCCGCGCGAGCGCGCCGGCAAGGGCTCGCCGGAGAGCACCGATCCGACCGCGGCCACCGCGTCGCGCAGCCCGCCGTAGTAATCGCCGGCGCGGAAGCGCGGCGTGATCGTTTCGCGGATGATGCGCCCGCTCTTGGCGTCGGTGAGCTCGCCCTCGAGGCCGGAGCCCACCTCGATGCGCACCTTGCGTTCGGCGATCGCAACCGCGATCACGACGCCATTGTTCTTGCCCGCGGCGCCGACCTTCCACTTGCGGCCCGCTTCGAGCGCCACGCGTTCGATCGGCTGGCCGCCGAGATCCGCGAGCACGAGCACGGCGATCTCGTTCGACGAAGTTTGGCGCAAGGCCTCGAGCTGGCTCTCGAGCGCGCGCTCTTGCGCCGGCTGAAGCACTCCCGCGCGGTCGGTCACCCAACCGTCGTTCGTCGGAATCGCGAGCTCCTGCGCGCGCGCCGACGCGGCGAGCAGCACGCCCAACAGCGCCATCCACAGCGCGGCGCCGCCCGCTGCGAACCAGCGCGAGAGTTGAGCGATCACAGCGCGCTCACTTGGCCCCGAAGTCGACCTTCGGCACGACCTGCTCCTCGACCGGCGCCGTGAACTGCGGAAGCGGATCGAAGTTGAACACGCCGGCGATCAGGTTCTTGGGGAAGGAGCGCACGGCCTTGTTGTAGCTGGCCACCGCGCGCGTGTAGTCCTCGCGCGCCACGGCGATGCGGTTCTCCGTGCCTTCGAGTTGGTCCTGCAGCGTGCGGAAGTTCTCGGTGGCCTTGAGCTGCGGATACTGTTCGGCGACGACGAGCAGCCGCGACAGCGCGCCGCCGAGCTGCGCCTGCGCCTTGATGAAGGCGTCGAGTTGCGCCTGGTCCGTCGGCAGCTCCGCCGGGAGTTGAACGCGGCCGACCGACGCGCGCGCTTCGGTCACCTGCTGGATCGTCTCCTGCTCGAAATTCGCGGCGCCCTTGACCGTCTCGACGAGGTTGGGGACGAGCTCGAAGCGGCGCTTGTACTGGTTCTCGACCTGCGCCCACTTCTGCCGCGCATCCTCCTGCGTGCCGACGAGCGAGTTGTAGCCGCCCCACAGCAGCATCACGGCGCCGAGCACGAGCGCACCGAGGGCCACCAGGCCGATCAGGCAGCCCTTGCCGAGGGCGCCGCGACGGGAGGAGTGCGGAGGAACGGACGCGCGAAGCGAGTTGAGGATCTTCATGGTCGGGAGCGCACTCTATAGGAAACGGTGCGTGCAACGTCGGACGTGGGCCGCCGCGAAGCGTGAGGGCGGTGGGAATTCGAACGCGCCTCGTAACGCCGCGAGCGCCCGCAGGATGCAAGCGTGTCCTCATATCCCCGTACGCACCACGACCTCGAAGGGATCACCATGCAACCGCGCCTGCCGCTCCTCGCGTTCGCCGTCCTCGCCACCGCTCTCAGCGCCCAGGCGCAGACCTTCTTCGGGCCCACGCCCTATCTCAGCGTCGCCGACAGCCCGTTCCCGACGGGCGCGCCGCTGTTCGTGCTCGAGGACTTCGAGGACGGGCTGTTCAACTCCCCGGGCGTTTCGGCGAACGGCGGCGTCGTGACTTCGACGCAGTTTTCGGGCTCGATCATCGATTCGGTCGACGCCGACGACGGCCTGATCGACGGACAATGCCCCGGCGGCGACTCGTTCTTCGCCAGCAGCGTCGGGATGACCTTCAGCTTCAGCTCCGCGGCCCTCGGCGGCCTGCCGCAGAAGGTCGGGATCGTGTGGACCGATGGCGGACCGAACGCGACGGTGACGTTCACGGCCTTCGACGGCAGCGGCGCGTCGCTGGGATCGGTCGTCGCCAACGGCCAAGGGGACAACACGAACTTCGGCACGACCGTCGACGATCGCTTCTACGGCGTCGAGTTCGCGGGCGGCATCGGCTCGATCTCGATCGCGCACAACGTGGGAGGCATCGAGATCGACCATCTGCAGTACGAGCTTCCCTGCGGCGCGAACTCCGCTTCGGTCTACTGCACGCCGAAGACGAACAGCCTCGGCTGCGCTCCGCAGATCGCCTGGAGCGGTTGCCCGGATGCAAACTCGAGCGCGCCGTTCGTGATCACGTGCTCGCAGGTGATCACGAACAAGGCGGGACTGCTGTTCTACGGGTACGCCCCGGCTTCGAGCCCCTTCCAAGGCGGCTTCCTCTGCGTGCAGCCTCCGACCTTGCGCACGCCGGTGCAGAACTCCGGCGGCACGACCCCGAACACCTGCGCGGGCCAGTACTCCTTCGACATGAACGCCTGGATCCAGAGCGGCGCCGACGCCAACCTCGTCGCCGGCGCCACCGCTTACGCGCAGTACTGGATGCGCGACCCGGGCAGTCCGAGCACCACGGGCCTGAGCAACGCGCTCAGCTTCACCGTCAATCCGTGACGCTTCGCTACGGTCCGATCCACACGTGCAGCGCGTCGGTCAGGCTCGAGCC
>CALFYL010000122.1 GCA_937952135.1 uncultured Planctomycetia bacterium | reverse complement strand
GTACTTTCGCCATGGAAGGCGAGGAGTGTAGCGACGCCGAGCGCGCGTGCGAGGCTGCGCCGGCGGCGGAGTCTCGCGGGTTGCGCGCTCAGGGTGCGAGGTCGACGGCGGGCGCCCGCGTACCGCCGCAATCGAGCTCGCGCCAGACGTCGTTGTCGAGGTACTCCAAGTGCTTTTCGCCGCTTTTGTCGAGTACGAGACGCTCGCGGCGCCCCGCCGACTTGAGTGCGGCGCGCGCGAGGACGCGTCGGAATTCGGCGTCGCTGGCGGTCTTCTCGACCAGCGGAGGCGGCGTCCAGGTGGCCGTCAGCGTGCCGGGGGCGCCGCGGCCGCGGAGCACGCGCCGGATGTCGGGCCGATCGCGCCGCAGCGCGCCGACGTTCGTTTCAATTCGGCGCGGCGCGTCCCATCCCGTCGTGTCGCGCGCGACGCCGCGCCTCACGAGATCGCCGCCAAAAAAATGGAGGCCGCGCAATAGGGAAGTCAGCAGCTCGGAGTCGTCTCCGTCGTGAGCGTAGAGCGCGCGGAGTTCCTCGAACGTGGCGTCGCGCCGCGGAACGTGCCGCAACGTGCGGATCCACGTCTCGGCGAGCTCTCGATCCTCGAGTTCGAGCGCCGCCGCCGCGAGTTGGTCCGCAGGCACGAGCCCGAAGTGCGGGGCGAGCTGATCGAAGCGCTGACGCGCGGCATTCGACGCTTCCAGTTGCTCGCGCGCCTCGGCCGAGAGCTCCTTCCACGCCAAGTCGAGGTTCCGTGGCGCCGATGCGTCGAGGGCCTCGATGCGGCCGAGAAATCCGCGCTCGGATTCGGTGAGAGCGGTCGTGTAGAGCACGCCGCCGACGTGGTCGCCCCCGATGCGGTTCCAAGCATGCGCGGGAGTCGCGCGAACCGCTTCGTACAGTCGCTTCAGCTGCGCGGGGGTCGCCCACGTGTCCTCTTCGAACAGCGTGACGCACACGGGCGCGCCGCCGCGCTTCAACTCCTCGACCACATCGACGTTCGCGACGGATCGGTAGGCGAGCGCTGCGAACCATCCGGCGACGATCCCATAGCTGTCGCGCGCGAAACGCTCCACGACGGTGTCGGGAAACACGGGGCCCACCAGCAGCACCGCGCCGGGCCGCGCGCCGCCCTTCATCAGCAGCGCCGTGGCGATCGTTCCCAGCGACGTCGCGCGAATCGCCACGCGCGAAGGCTCGCCGCCCGCGAGCCGCACGGCTTCGCTCCACATCCGCGCCGCGTCGGCGCCGAGCTGGTCGACGTCGCGTTCGCCGCTCGAAGCTCCCACGCCGCGATAGTCGACGATCAACGACGCATAGCCCTCATCTGCAAGCCCCCACGCCGCGGCGTCGATCGGCTGCGCCAGCGAACCCGGCGACTGCGCCGCCCCGAGCAAGTGCAACACGACAGGCGCGCCTTCACCCGCGGGCACGAACACGCCGCGCAGCGCTGTTCCGTCCGTCGTGAGCAACTCGCGAAGCTGCGCGCCGGGTGGATAGAACTCCATCGCCTTCGCAAGGTTCGTCCCCGGCGCCGGCATCATCACCGGCGGCGTCAGGCACGCCGGCGCGAGTGTGAGCAACACGGTGCTCAGTGGGATCGAGAAGAGGCGCCGCGCGCGCCACGCCCTGGGTTGGAACCGTCTCATGTGCCCCAAGAACCTATCGAACCCGCCTGATCGGCGGCGCGGCGCCTAAGATCACCTTCCCGAAAGGCACGCGATGAAGCTCTCGATCCAACTGGAGCGCGAGGTCGACGGTCGCTGGATCGCCGAAGTCCCTGAACTTCCCGGCGTGCTGGTCTACGGTGCTACTGCCGACGAAGCGCGCACCCGTGTGCAGGCGCTGGCGCTCCGCGTTGTCGCCGACAGATTCCGCAACGACGACTGACCGGGACGTGGCGAGCGCAGTCGATCGTGCGGGCGGAAGCGACCTCCCTCAACTGTGAAGTCAGCGTCGAACGCGATCGTGCAGCGCGGGCAATTCGTCCGCTGGCTGTCCGAGTTCAGCTCCAACCCGGGATCGAGCGCGTGTCGTAGTTGCCCGAGCGGAAGGCGGCGGAGTCGAGCACCTTCAGGTGCAGCGGGATCGTGGTCGCCACACCTTCGACCTTGCACGCGCGCAGGCAGCGCAGGAGCGTTTCGATGGCGGCGTCGCGCGTGGGTGCGTGCGAGAGGACCTTCGCGATGAGGGAGTCGTAGTGCGGCGAGACCGCGTCGCCGGCCTGCATGTGCGTGTCGACGCGCAGGACGCCGGGGCCGAGGTCGCGCGGGAACTC
>CALFYL010000121.1 GCA_937952135.1 uncultured Planctomycetia bacterium | reverse complement strand
CGGCGAGCGGCCGGCCCCCTCGTCGTGTCTCACGACATCGGCAGACGCAGGCGGAAGCGCGCGCCGGAGCGGTCGGTGGGCTCGTAGGTGAGGCCGCCTCCGAGGGTCTCGGCGATGCGCTTGGCGAGCGCGAGGCCGAGGCCGGGGCCCGCGTCGCGGATGCCGTCGAGGTGCGCGTGGCTGAAGGGTTCGAAGAGGCGCTTCTGCGCGTCGCGGGAGAGGCCGGGGCCGTGGTCCTCGACGATGAACGAGAGGCTCGGGTCGTGGCGCGAGTCGGACCCGTTGGCCTCGATGCGCAGCAGGATCTCGCCGCTGCCGGAACAACGCAGGGCGTTGTCGACGAGCTCGCGCAGCGCAGTGGCGAGCCGTTCGGGGTTGGAGTTCAGGGTTTCGGAGGCGGGCATCGGCGGCGCTTCGATCCGAACTCGCGCGCGTTGTAGCGCGTCGAGGCCGGCGACGACCTGCGCGAGCAGCGCGGGCGCGTCGACCGGCTTGAGCGGCGCGGGCGAAGCGGCGCCGTTGATGCGCGCGAGCTCGATGAAGAGCTCGAGCGCGTGCGCGAGGCCTCGCGCGCTCAGGCTGGCTTGTTCGACCTCGGCGCCGTTCGCGTCGACGTCGGCGTGCAGAAGCGAGTCGCCGACCACGGACAGCGCGGGCGTGAGCAGCTCGTCCGCCGCGCGCAGCAGCATCATCCGGCTGCCCTTGAGCTCGACATCGGCCTTCGCCCAGGACGCCTCGAGCGCGCGGTTCACCGTCTCGAGCGACGACGCATAAGCGCGCGCCTGCAGCTCGGCGCGCTTCACGTCTTCGAGGTGCGCGCGCTCGCTCATCGTCGTGTTCCACTTCTCGGTCAGCGCCGCGGCGAGTTGCGCGACCTCCACCGCGTCGAAGGGCTTCTTGAGGATCAGCAGGCGGTCCGTGCGGCCGAGCTTCGCGACCATCTCGGGCCACGTGTAGTCGCTGAACGCCGTGCACACGACGACCTGCAGGTCCGGCTCGACGCGCCAGAGCTGCTGGATCGTCTCGACCCCGTCCCAGCCGGGCGGCATGCGCATGTCGATGAACGCCACGGCGAACGGAAGGCCCTCCTTGCGCGCCGTTTCGACGGCCGCGAGAGCTTCGCGGCCCTGCAGCGCGAACGCGAGGTCGTACTTCGCGCCGGGGGACGCCGCCGGCTCGCTGGCCGCCGGTTCGTCTCCGAAGAGCGCCTCTTCGCTGGCCGCGAGAGCGCTGCTCGCCTGCGCCTGCGCGCCGAGGATCTTCTTGAAGTCGCCGTGGATCGCCGCGTTGTCGTCGACGATCAGGATGCGTCGGTTGTCGAAGGTCTGCATGGTGTGGATCGGACAGCTCGGTGTTCAGGCCGCTGCGGCCCGCTTCTCGAGCGGCAGTTCGAGCACGAAGGTCGCGCCACGGCCCGGGCCCTCGCTGCGCGCGCCGAGCTTGCCTCCCATCTCGACCGCCGCGTTGGCGGAAGAGTGGAGACCGAAGCCGTGGCCGCCGCGTTTGGTCGTGAAGCCGTGATGGAAGATGCGCGTGAGGTTCTCGGGCGCGATGCCCACTCCGTCGTCGCTCACCTCGATGCGGAGCGTGTCCGCCTCGAGCGCCGCGGCGACGCGAATCTGCCCCGGCCCGCCGCGTTCGGCGATCGACTCGGAGGCGTTCTTGATCAGGTTGACGAGGATCTGCACCAGCTTGTGGCGGTCGAGCCGCGGCCGGCCGAGGTCCTCGATGGCCAGCTCGACGCGCACGGCCTGGTTCGGTCCGACGGCGCGGGCGGCGATGTCGCTGGCGAGCTCGATCTGCGCGCGCACGTCGATCGGCTGGCGCACTTCGCTCGTGCCCGCGAGGTCCTGCTGCGCCGCGATCAACGCGCGCATGTGCTCGATGCCCTCGGCGAGCGACTCGAGTTCGTGCGTCTGCTCCTCGTGCTCGGCGCGCAGCGAGCGCGCGACCTCGCCGAGGTAGGGCGCGACGTGCTTGCCCTTCGGATCGCCGGCGATGAACTCCGCCAGTCCGTCGCCCTTCGACTCCACGAGATCGCGCAGCTTCTCGAGCTTGCCCAGCTTGGACTCGCGCAGGCGCGTCGCGAGCATGTTCGACGACACGTTCACGCTGTTCAGCACGTTGCCGATGTTGTGGAGGATGCCCGTGGCGATCTCCGACATGCCCGCGTCGCGCGCGGCGCGCACCATCGCCTCGTGCGAGCGCTCGAGCTTGCCGAGCATGCCGTCGAACTCACGCGCGAGGGCCCCGACCTCGTCGGTGCGCTGCACGCCGAGGCGCCGCGAGTAGTCGTCGGATGCGCCGATCTCCACCGCGTGGCGCGTGAGCTTGACGATCGGATCGATCACCGACTGGCGCAGCACGAAGAGCAGGACGAGCAGGAGCAGGCAGCCCGACGTGGCGGTCGAGATCAGGGCGTAGCGCGCGGCCTCGCGGCCGCTGCGCGAGATGTGGCGGGAAACGTCGGCGCGCACGAGCAGGGCCGGGATGCTGCGCGCGTCGTCGATGGAGCTGTAGGCGGCGATCCAGTCGTCGTCGCGCTCGACGATCACCGGGTCGGCGCTGCTCGTCACGCTGTCGACGTGCTCGCGGTCGGCGGAGGGGATCGGCGCCCCGTCGAGCGGCCAGATCTCGATGCGCGTCTTGGTCTGTTGCGCGATGCGCTCGACGACGGCGTCCGAGAACAGGCGGCCGACGACCAGCGTCCCGCGCCACTCGCCTTCGCTGTTGCTGTCGAGGATCGGCCGCGAGCTCATGGCCATCGGACCGGCGTCCGTGAGCACCAGCCCGCGCACGTTCAGCGGCGTCAGCTCTTCGCCGCTGGCGCTCGTGCGCGACTTGACGAGCAGCGCGTGCGACGTCGCGAAGCGCTCGACGTCGACATCGCGCCAGCGCAGTCGTTCGCCGCTCACCAGGTCGTAGAGCGCGCCGAAGCGCACGTCGCCGTCGCGGTCGACGACGTACATCAGGTTGAGGCCGGCGCTGCGGAACGATCCGAGGCCGAAGTTCGCGCGTTCGAAGGCCGTGCGCGAGGTGTCGTCCTCCTCGGGATCGATGGCGACGTACTTGTACAGCTCGTCCCAGGCCGACAGCCGCCGCGCGTGGTCGTCGACGCGCTCGACTTCGTCGAGCAGAGCGTTGCGCACGCGTTCGATCTCGCTCTGAGCGCTCGCGATCTCGAGGTGGCGAAAGCGCGGCAGCACCAGCGTGTGCTGCAGCAGTTGGTCGATCAGCGCGTAACCCACGACGACCGCCGCGAGGATCAGCGCGATGCGTGCGCGAAGCGACACGGCGGTCTCCGGGTCAGGCCGCGCGGCGTTCGCGCGGCGCGGACGGGTCGTCGCCCGGACGGTCGGCGCCGGCTGCGCTTTCGGTTGCGGACGCGCTCGCCGCCTCGGCGCGGCGCGCGCGCTCGGCGGCGGTGGCGCGGTTGATGAGCTCGCACAGCTCGATCAGGTCGTCGCCTTGGCGCAGGCGGCATTCACCGTGCTCTTCCCCGGCGATCACGGCGGTGAGGTAGCGCTCGAAGCGATAGATCGGGCCGCAGAAGCGATGCGAGACCAGCACCGCGACCACGAACAACGTCGGCAGGAGCAACGCGAGCGAGACTCCGAGCACCCACGCGAGGCTGCTCGAGGCCTGTGCGATCAGGACCGCGCCATCGCGCGGCAGCTCCTGCGCCATGCTCAACACGCTTCGCACGAGGAGCGAGTACTGGAGCAGCAGCGCGAGCGCGGCCACGGCGGCCATGGCCCCGATCAGGCGCAGTTGCACCCGCGGGAGGATGATTCGGAAGCGACGACGGTAGGCGGGCATGGGGCAGGGGAGCCTTTCTCGCTGGGCGCATCGACCGTCGCCCGCCCGTGCTTGAGTGCGGCCTGTGAGCGAGTTCGCTCAGCGGGACGGGGCGCCGGCCACGGCCGCGGACGACGCGCCGCGGAGGGCCAGGATGGTCGCGTCGAGGTCCGCGCGCAGAGCGGGGTCCGAAGCCGCCTCCGCGCGGTGCGCGAGCACGTCCGCGGCGCTCTCCGAGCCGAGTTGGCGCAGCGCCGCGAGCACGATCGGCGCGGCGCCGCGGTCGTTCAGCGGCAGGGCTTCCGCCATGTCGATCGCGAGTTTGTGGCGCGGGAAGCGGTGCGCCGAAAGCTCCTGCGCGGCGGCGACGCGCGCCTGCGCATCGCCGTCCGCGAGCCGCTGCAGCAAGCCCGGCGCGTCGCGCCGCCACCACTGTTGCTCTGCGTCGATCCAGCGCGACCACGTCGCCGCCACCGGCCCGAGGCGGCGGCCCGTGAGGCGCGTGAGCGACCACTCGGCGTTCGCACGCACGCCGGGGTGGCGGTGGCCGAGCTTCGCGATCAGGCTGTCGATGCTGTCTTCGTCTCCGAGCGCGCCCGCGCAGAGCGCCGCGTCGCGCAGCACGGCGTCGTCGTCGGAGTCGAGCATCGGACGCACGAGGCGCCGCAGGTCGTCGGAGTGCAGCCGATCGCTGCGGCGCGCCGCGCGGGCGAGTTCCGCGAGGAGCACGGACTCGTGCAGGGCGCCCGAGCCGATCCAATCCGCGATGCGCGTCAGCGCGTTCGGGGTCCCGCTGTCCGCGAGTCCGCGCACGAGGGCGACGCGAAGTTGCTCCGGCAGGCGCTCGAAGGCGCGCAGCCAGAGCTCGCGCACTTCGGCGCTCTGGGCGCTCAGGCGTTCGATGCTCGCGCGGAGGGCGCGCGCGGGTTCGTCCGCCGGCTCGTCAGGCTCGCCCTGCTTGGCGAATTCGAGCGCCCAGTCGACGAGCAGCGCCAGGTCGCGTTCGTCGCCCAGCTCGGCGAGCGCGAGCATCGCCGCTTCGAAGGGCAGCGGATCCGGCGCCTCGAAAAGCTGCGCCACCAGCTCGTCGCGCGACTGGCTTCGGCGCGCGCGCAGAGCCTGCGTCGTCGCCTGGCGAACCCCCTCGCTCCACGGGCTCGAGCTGTCCGCGAGCCCGAGTCGAACGCGCACGATCCAGGTGATCGCAGCGGCGCCCTCGCCCTCGAGCGCGCGCGCGGTCGAGTCGACGCCGACGAGCTTGCAGTCACGGGCGAGGGCGTCGAAACGCGCCACCGGTGCGTCGCGAACGAACTTCGTCGCCTCCTGAGACATCGGCGGCGCGGCGGGCGCGCCTGCATCCCGCTGGCCGGCGAGTGCGAGGAAAAGCAGCAGAAAACGCATCGAACGCGCTACAGGGGCTGCCGCAGGATCTTCTGCACGGTCTGCACCTGGCCCCAGTCGAAGGCGGCCTCGGGACCGCGGTACGAGCGCTGCACCGAGAGCAAGTCGAGGTACTGGATGTGGATCTGGTAGGCGACGTCCTCGTGCGCGTCGGAGGGCTGCTCGAGCGCGTTTTCGTCGACGCCCAAGGACCGGAACGGGTCCGGCGCGAGGTTGCGCGCGATGCTCGAGGGGACGTTGATGACGCGCCACGAGAGCTTCTGCACGGAGCTCGTGTCGCCCATGGTCATGCCTTCGAGCGCGACGTCGAAGTGGACCTTCGAGCGGGCGCCGAGCACGAGCTGCTTCGCGGACAGCGCGCCGAAGAACTGGAAGTCGTTGGGCAGCGCGAGCCGCGCGCTCGACGCGTACACCGAGCCGTAGAAAACGCCGGAGTAGTTGAAGTTCACCGGCGCGTCCGGCAGGAGGTCGCCGTTGTGGTCCTTGGTCTCCGACGCCGCCACGAGCAGCGAGACCTGCTTGGGATCGCGGTCGGAGAAGGTCACTTTCGCCGTGGACGCGAAGTTCAGGTACTCGTTCACGTACAGCGTGATCGGACCGTTCGTCGTGTCGAGGTGCAGGTGGCCGAGGTCGAGGATCGAGAGCTTGTTGAGCGCGAGCGTCGCCGGACCTTCGACGACGAGCTTCGACGCCGCGCCGATGGTGACGTCGCCGAAGGACGCCTCGGTCGAGCCGATGGTCACTTCCGTCGGCACGATCGGCGAGCTGAAGGCCTTCGCGGGCAGCTCGGGCACGTCGATGGTCGGCATCGTCACCGGCGCGCTGCTCGGCGCCGTGGCGCCCTCGACGACGGCGCCGAGGCTCAGGATCACCGAGCCCGTCGGTCCGGGCGTGGCGTCGCCCGCGATGTACGCATTCGATCCGACGGTGATGTCGCCGTTGCTCTGGAGGCGGAAACTCGCGGAATCCGGGGCCTCTTCGGTGGGGGCCAAGCTCTCGCGCGAGTCGTAGCTGTCGATCATCACGCGGTTGCCGACGGTCACGCTGTCGCCGCCCATCACGCCCAGCGACGCGATCGAGACCGGCGTGCGCCGCACTACGAGTCCGAGCGTCGCGCGGCCCGCGCCGCACATGCCGGTGGACTCGAGATTGACCAGATCGTTCTCGAGCTCGGTCGCTTCGACCCAGAACAGTCCGTCTCCGAAACGTGCGGGCGCCGCCTGCGTGCCGACGTTGCCCGTGAGCCCCATGGACAGTCCGTAGTACGCCTCGGAGAGTCCGGCCTCGGCGAGGTTGAGCGCGCGCTTCTGATCGGCGCCGAAGAGCTGCTGGCGAGCGCGGTTGGCTTCGAGCTGCAACAGCATCGCGCTCATCGCCGCCATGGTCATGACGATCGCCAGGCAGGCGATCAGCACGCCTCCGCGGCGTTTCGATGTCCTTCGATGTCGTACGATCATGGTCCGCCTTCCCCGTCGTTCAGTTTCGGCACGCCGCCACCGCCGAGCGCTGGTGCCGCACGATCTGTCCGTCGTCGCCGCGACGCTCGAGGCACAAGAAGACCTCGACCTGAGTTCCGCTCACGACGAAGGCGAGCCCCGTCTCGTCGATCAAGCCGTTTCCGTTGTCGTCGACTCCGTTGGGCAGCTCGCCGTCGAGGTAGCCGGCGACCCAGCGCGACCACACGACCATTCGCTCGTCGAGCTCGTCGGGCCGCTGGCGCCAGAGCACTTGCCCGCCCTGCACGACCAGCTCGATGCGCTCGGGATCGCCGAGCACGACCTCGCCGTTCTGCACGCCGAGGTTCTGCACGTATTCGAGCGAGTTCTGGAAGGCCGGCGAGGGCGCCGACGGGTCGAGGGACTCGGCGTCGGCGCTCATCAGGGTGAGCACGATGCGATCGAGCGTGCGGTCGAGTTGCACGTCGAGGTCGCCGCGGATCGACTCGCGCTCGCGCGAGTCCGACCCCGAGCTCAGCACCAGGCCCACGTTGGCGAAGATCAGGCCCGCCACGGCGAGCGCGACGAGCAGTTCGAGGAGACTGAATCCGGCGCGGGCGCGGCGCGCGTGGGGTGCGCTCACGGCGTGGCTCCGTCCCAGTTGGCAAGCTCGGTGTGGAGCTCGAAAACGCGCCGGTCCCCGCGCACTTCGTGCTCGATGCGGATGCACACCGGCAGGAGCTTGTAGTCGCTCGCTCGCGAGTTGCCGTCGACGAGCGTGTCGCCGTTGAGGTCCCGCGGCATCCCGAGCCGCGCATCGACCGCGTCCTCGCGCAGCTGGCCCTCCAGCAACGCGAACTCGACCACGCCGACGAAGCCGTCGGCATCGCCGGGCAGCGGCGACAGACCCTCGACCGCGAAGAGCGCACCGGGCGCCGTGCCCGCGCCGCCCGGATCGTCCGACGGATCGGCGTTGTAGCTCGCGAAGCGCTGGTGCGCCGGCGTCGCGCGCATGCGCTCGATCACGTCGCGCGCCGCCGCTGCCGCGAGGCTCGCCGCGCGCCGCTCCGCGCTGGACTGCGAGGTCGAAGCCACCGCGCTCGCGTAAGCCGCGACCGCGACGGTGAACATCACGAGCGCGATGAGCACCTCGAGCAGCGAGATTCCAGCGCGCTGTCGCGCGTACCTCCGCCGTAGTACGGTGCGTCTCATGTGGCCAGTTGCGCGCCGCCTCCAATGACCCCCCGAAGGCGCCGCGCGCGCGGTCCCATCGACCCTTCGCCCCGCCGCGCTTAACGCCGCCTCGCCGCTCGAATGCGCGAAATCGCGCAGGCGCGGAAGAGTTTTCCGCAGCGCGCGAAACTCGGAGCGCTAACCCGCGTCCGGGGTCTTTGCGCGCGGGGTCGGAGGCGGCAGGAAGAATTCTCGCGGGCCGATCAGGAAGCGCCGCGCGACACTGGTGAACAAGCCCCGCGTCTGCGACGCATCGATGCCGCGCGAGCGGAGCGCGACCCGCAGCGCGAGCGCGAAGCTCACGAGCAAGTTGACCAGTCCGATGCACGCCACTCCGAAGGCGGAGTTGACGACGACGGTCCACAGCACCTGGAAGTTCGAAGCCTCGACGCCGTAGCCGAGGTTCGCGGCCGCGAACGAGACGTGGCGGATGTCGAGCGGAAGGCCGAGCAGTTTGCCGACGGTGCCCGTGCTTCCGAGCATGCAGCCGAACAGGAAGTTGCCCACCAGCGCGCCGAGGTTGTGCTCGACGTAGCCGGCGATTCGCTGCACGCGCGCGGCGCCGAACAGGCGGCGCATCCAGCGCACGCGTCGCAGCCGGTCGGGCACGCGGTGGTAGAGCGAGAGGTTGTCGAAGTAGCCCGAGATCAGGCCGCTCAGGAACAGGTAGACGCCGGCGATCGCGGCGTGCAGCAGAGCGAGGCTGCGCAGCGGGTGCAGCTCGTGGAGCAACTGGTCGCCCTTCTCGACGCTCACCGGATCGACTCCGAGCGCGCCGGCCGCGAGTGCGATCGCGATCGCGGTCACGAAACCGACCGACACGTTGCCGGCGATCGACACCCACTGCGTGCGGCTCACGTCGGCGGCGAGCTGGGTGAGCGCCTCGACGCGGTCCTCGCGCCGGTCGTTCGGGTCGAGCGTGGCGGCGAGCGTCGCGGCCGTCATCGCGGGCTGCTTGGTCGCGATCGTGAAGCCGAGCACGTGGATGATCACGAAGCCCAGCCCGTAGTTGAGGCTGTACGCCACCGCCGCCCACACCAGCGGCATGTCGAGCGATCCGAGCAGGATCTTGTTCAGCGCCATCGCGGCGACGATCAAGCCCGCTCCGGAGGCGGCGCGGTACATGCGGAAGAACTGCTCGCGCGAGGAGCTGACGTAGTGCTCGCCGGACTTGCTCGCGTGCTCGGTGACGCGCCGCGCGATGAGTTCGAACGTGCCGGAGAACAGATCGCCCAGGGAGTGGCGGCGGCTCTCGGCGCGCACGAGCTTCGCGAAGAACACGATGCGCAGCCCGCGCAGATCTTCGTCCGTCGTGCCCGGCGGCGGATCGAGAAGGTCGCGCAGCGCGAGCAACCGCTCCGCCAGTTGCTCGATGCGCGCGAGCATGAACACGAGGTTCACGTCGACGCCGGCTTCGTGCGAGCGCTTGCGGACCTGCGCGATGCAGTCGCGGCACTGTTCGACGAGCACGTCCAAGTGGCGGTCGTCGGGTGCGCGCGGCGGAGGGCCGCCGAGGCGCACGACGAGGGCTTGAACCTCGTCCTCTTGCGCGAGGAAGGGCGATTCGTGCTTCGCCAGCGCGGGCAGGTAGCGCACGAGCGTCGGATCCGAGCCGAGGGCCGCGAGGCGCACGCTCACGAGCCGCAGCGCCTCGAACATCTCGACGCGGATGTGGCGCGCCAGCGCCTCGGCCTTCGGGCCGTCGAGCTCGAGCCGCTCGAACAACTCGTTCCAGTCCTCGCGCGAGAGCGACTCGAGCCACTCGTGGTCGTGGGGGTCGTCGAAGACCTGCAGCAGCGCGTCGCGCAGGAAGCCGTCCTCGATCGCGGGCGGCAGCAAGCTGCTCATCGTGCGCCGCACCAGGCCGCCGATGAGCCCTTCGTTGTCGACCACGCCCGACTCGGCGTACAGCGAGCGATGGCTCGTCGAGAGCAGCACGCTGTGCAGCAGGTTCCGCAGCGTCTCCGCGACCCACGGCTCGTCGCGCATGCGGTCGAGCAGCGTGCGCAGGCGCGGTTCGGCGCCGCTCGAGCGCTCGTTCCAACGCGGTCGGACGAGCTCCACGACCTGCGCGAGCCGCTCGCGCGCCGCGCGCGGATCCTGCGTCGCTCCGTCGGCGAGCAGCGCGGTGAAGGCGCCGGCAAGCCCAGAGCTTTTCGAGGGGTTCATGCGGGGGCGCGCGTCAAAATGCGAGCGAAGGGCTCGACACAATGGAGCGCCCGCGAGGCACTTGCAACCGTCGGCCGCCGCCGGGGCGCGGAGGTCCTCGTATCGAGAGCGCGGCGCCGCGACGCCCGGCGCGTGAAACCCGGTTCCGGGCTCGAGAACGGCCACGACGGAGGCGGATCCGGCCGGTCGATCCGATTTCGGCGATTTGCGCAACCGGATCGGCCCCGCGCGGCAAGTTGAGGTGGAATGGGGGCCCCCCGCGTCCTGTTCGGATCTCACCCAGGAGGCAATCGATCATGAAGTTCGTGAAGTTCGTCGCTCGCTGCATCGCGTTGAGTTGCTTCGCCCTCGCTCCGCAGCAAGTCCAGGCTCAGGCGGTGCTCTTCTTCGACGACTTCGAGGCCGGGCTCTCGAACTGGACGGCCGAGGCGCTGTGGGCCCTCCAGGACGCGGGCGGCCCGTGCGGAACTCCGGTGGCGCCGTTCCCGAGCGGCCAGCAGGCGGCGCGTTTCGGCACGACCGCCCCCAGCGGTTGGTGCCACTTCCTGGGCGCGGCCGCCGGAGACCTGACCCTCGCGACTCCGATCGCGATCCCCGCGACGGCGCTCGCCGTGCGCCTGCACTACAGCACCTTCGAGAGCACCGAGTGCGGCGGCCCCAACTGCGGCTGGGACGAACGCTTCGTGCGGCTGTCGACGGACGGCGGTCAGAACTGGACCACGGTCGGCGTCGGCGGCAACGAAGGCGAATGGTTCGAGCCCGTGATCGACCTCACGCCCTTCCGCGGCAACGACGTCCTCATCGCGTTCCGCTTCGATCCGGTCGACGACGTCTGGAACGACTTCTTGGGCTGGTACGTCGACGACGTGCGCATCGAGTGCGACATGGCGGCGCCGTATTGCACCGCGAAGGTGAACAGCCTGGGTTGCACGCCTGAACTTTCGAGTTCGGGGATGCCGAGCTTCACGACCGGCGATCCGTTCCAAGTGACGGCGACGCAGATCCTCAACCAGCGGCCGTCGAAGCTGATCTGGAGCCGCGGTGCGAACGCGACGCCGTTCCAAGGCGGCGTGCTGTGCGTGCAGTCTCCGGCCGCGCGAACGACCGTGTTGAGCTCCGGAGGCGCCGCACCGGGCGCGAACGATTGCTCCGGTTCCTACAGCTGGGTGTTCACGCCCGCGTACCTCGCGTCGAAGTCCTTCGTCGCGGGCGAGACCTTGCACGTGCAGTTCCACGGCCGCGATTCGGGCTTCCCGGCGCCGAACGGGTACAGCCTCTCGGCCGCGCTGGCGGTGACGTTCCTGCCGTGAGTTCGCTCCCGCGCCGCGGCGGCCTCGGTCGTCGCGGCGCGTGAAGGGCCGCGAATCGGGCCGCTTCCCGGAGATGACGGGGAGAATCTGCCCCGCCCCGGTACGTTTCGCGGGATGGGACTCATCGATTGCCACGTTCACCTGGCGGCGCTCGACGACGGCGCGAACGGCTGTTTCGTGTCGCGCAAGTTGCTGCGCAGCCCGCTGCTGAAGTTCCTGTTCTGGAAGCACGGCTTCGATGTGCGCGACCCGCGCCGCACGAACGAGAAGTACGTGCACGACCTGGTGGGGGAGCTGCGCGCGTCGAAGCACGTCGACCAGGCGGTCCTGCTCGGCATGGACGGCGTGTACGACCCCGCGGGCCGGCGCGACGACAACGCCACGCACTTCCTCGTCGCGAACGACTACGTGCTCCGCACGGCGCGCGAGCACCCCGAGCTCCTCGCCGGCGTTTCCGTCAATCCGCAGCGTCGCGACGCCGTCGACGAAGTCCACCGCTGCGCCGACGCCGGCGCCGTGCTCGTCAAGGTGCTCCCGAACTCCCAGCGCTTCAATCCAGGCGAAGCGCGTTACGTGCCGTTCTATCGCGCGCTCGCCGCGCGTCGGCTGCCGCTCCTGAGCCATGTCGGCTACGAGATGGCGCTCATCGGCCACGATCAATCCGTCGGCGAGCCGCTGCGCCTGCGCGTGCCGCTCGACGAAGGCGTCACGGTCATCGCCGCGCACGCGTGCAGCTTCGGCTTCATGGTCTACGAGAAGTACCTGCCCGCGATGGCCGAACTCGTCGCGCGCTACCCGAACTTCTACTCGGACATTTCGGCCACCACGCTTCCGAACCGCATGTCGATGCTCTGGCGCCTGCGCCGCCACCCGCAGATCCAAGAGCGCCTGCTCTTCGGCACCGACTATCCGCTTTCGGTCTTCCACTGCGCGTGCTGGGGCCGCGTCGGCCTCCGCGCGCTGCGCGAGTTGATCGCCACGAAGAACCGCTTCGACCGCCAGGTGCGCGTGTGCGAGCACCTGGGTCTGCGCTTCGGCTCGGTGGGGGACTTGCTCGCGGCGCGCTCTTGAGACGGACCGCGACCTAGTCGGCGGATGGACCTCCGGCTTTGCGGCCGCCGCGTTCGAAGGGGACCGCCGCGCTCGTCTGCAGCCGCTGCGCGAGGTCGAGACAGCGCTCGACGAGCGCCCGCGCGCCGTCTCGCAACGCCACGCTGCGTTTGACGTGCTCGACGTTGCGCTCCATGTCTTCCGCGCTCCACCCGCGGCTGTGCGCGATGAACGGGAAGGGCGGGAACTGCATTCCGAGCTCGCCGAAGAACATCAGCATCTGCCCCGCCACGGCCTGGACGTTGTCCTGTCCGCCGGTGATGACCAGGCCCGCAACCTTGTCCTTCAGCAACACGCGGTTGCGCAGCGTGATCTGGTTCTGAACCGTGTTGAGCCGCTCGGCCATCTTGAAGTACAGCGCGCTCGCGGCGCCCCAGCGGATCGGCGTCGCCACGAGCACGACGTCGGCCCAGAAGACGAGGTTCTCGTACACGGCCGCCATGCCGTCGTTTGGGTCCATCTGCGTGATCGAGCACGGCCACGTGCAGGCGCGCGCCGACTTCGAGTAGTAACCCTCGCAGGCGCGGAACGACAGCTCGCGCAGCTTGAGCATGCGCGTGTCCAGGCCGTGCTTCGAATGCGCGTGGTCGAGCGCTTCCTGGAGCAGCGCTTCGGAGGTCGAGAAGCGCGGGTGCTTCGCGTGCATCGCCGTCGTCGAGATGCCGAGCACGCGCAGCGGCCCGGGCTCGCGCCCCGGGTTGCGGTCGAGCGGATGCTTCGCGTGGGCGAGCTTGTTGCGCGCCGTGATCGCGTTCTCGCGCACGAGCAAGCGGCCGCGTTCCTCGCGGCATTCGAAGCGCGGCACGCGATCCGCCTCGAAACCCGGCTCGCCCTCGCCCGTGATGCGGTGGAACTTCCAGTGGTGCCACGGGCACACCACGTAGTCGCCGTCGAGCGTCCCTTGCCCCAGCGGACCGCCGACGTGGTTGCAGGCGCCGTGGATCACCCCGAACCTCCCGTCGGCGTAGGAGAGCGCGACTCTCGTTCCGCCGACGAGCACCTGGCTCAGTTGCGAACGCTTGAGTTGCTCGGCGTCTCCGATGTCGCACCAGTTCGATTCGGCCATGCCCCCAAACTCCTTCAGTTCTCGATTCGCCGGTACGTCGACGGATCCGCGCGCAGCACGAGCAGATCGTCGATGCGTTCGACTTCGCCTTCGATCTCCACCGGGTCGCCGACGAGCTCGACCACGCGGTCGTTGACCGCCTCGCCGCGCGCGCCGACGAGCAGGAGCCGCCGCACCTCGCCGCGATCGTCCTCGACCCACAAGAGCGGCGGGATGCCGCCGCGCACGCACAGCTTCGCACAAGCGCGGTGCGTGCGGCGCTCTCCGGGGTTCATCACGCCGAGGTGGCACTTGCTGTCCACGATCTCGCCGCGCAGCTTGAAGCGCCCCAGCGCGACGGCGCCGGAGGTCTCTACGCTCACGTCGGCGGGCGCGATCGAGTTCGGCTCGACCTCGATCAACGTGCGTCCGTCCTGGTGCACCAGCGAGCCGCGCAGCGTCACGCCGCGGCCGGCGAAGGGCGCCGCGAGCTGGTTCGCGCCGTGCTTGCCGGGCGCCACGAGCAAGTAGACCGATACGCCGCCGCCAGGTCGCGGAGTTCGAAGGACGGGGTAGGGTGCGGCCTCGATCACGCCGCGGAACTCGCGCGTGACGCCGAACTCGAAGCGGCCGTCGGAGAGCTTCGACTGCTGCGAAGCGACGAGGGCGACGGCGCCGACGCACACGGCCAGCAGCGCGATCACGACGCGCCGAGCGAAACGCGCTTGCCGCGGCGGCGCCTCGGGCAGGTAGCCGATGTACAGCTCGCTCTCGTCACGCCCGCTCGACGGCGCGCTCACGAGCGCGGGCTCGACCGCCGTTCCACACGGCAGCGGGCGCGGATCGACTTGCACGCGGCCGTTCACGACGCGCACGCGGAAGGTCGGCACGCGCTCGGTGAACGGCGCCGGCGAGCGGCCGTCGTGCGGACGGTACTGGTAGCCGTGCCACGGACACACGATGCAGCCGTCGACGACGCGGCCCTCGCCGAGCGGGCCGTTCTGGTGCCGGCACACGCTCGAAACCGCCGACAGCTTGCCGTCATAGCGAAAGATCGCGACGCGCTCGCCGCCCAGGCTCACCGTGCGCGCTCCACCGTCGGCGATCTCGTCCACGGCGCCCGCGTCGCTCCACTCGCCGTTCGCCGGCGCCGCTTTGTCGCGCTCTCGCTCCTTGCGCGCCGCGAGCCCGTGCAGCGCGAGGATCCAAGCCGCGCCGAGCGCCGTGAGCACCGTGAGCAGCGGACTCGTGTTCGCTTGCAGAAACCCGAGCGCCACATGCAGAAGCGCGAGCGCGTAGGCGACGTAAACCCCCATGTGCAGCGCCTTCCACACCGGCGGCGTGAGGTTGCGCAGCCAGAAGTCGTGGCTCGTGGCCGCCATCAGAAACAGAATCGCGAGCGCGGCGGCGCCGAGCGGCTGGAACGGAAAGCCCGCGAGCCCGCTCGCGCCGCTGTCGCCGGTGAACAAGCTCTCGAGCGGACCGAGCACGCCTTGCGTGTGGAACAGAAGGAACGCGATCGAGCCGTGCGCGAGCGCGAGCACGAACATCGCGACGCCCATGTGCCGGCGGTTGTAGAGCAGCGGCAGGAAACGCCGGTCGAGGCGGCACAGCGGTCCGATCGAGAGCACCAGGTGCAGCAGCACGAACGCGGTGGCGCCGAAGGAGCGGATGAGCAGCGTTTCGACGCTGACCTCGGGACTCGCGAGCCATGTGAGCGCCGCGAACAGCGCCACGCAGGCGACGATTCCTCCCGCGAGCGTCCTGTCGTACACGCGCTTCTGCCGGTTCCAGCCGACCGCTCGGTACGCGTGGCCCATCAGCGCGCTCCGAGCTCCGCCTGCGCGACGATTTCGCCGTGCGCGAGGCTGAACAGCACGACCCAGCCGCGTTCGCGCGGCCGAGCGAAGGTGCGCTCGAGCGGCGAGACTGTACCGAGCAGCACGACGTCGGCCGGCAACTCGTCGAGGGCCCGGGTCGGCGACCAGTAGGCGAGGAGGTCGGGCCGCGGAGCGCCGAGCGTCTGCGCGATGGCGACGCGATCGACGTCGTGCCTGACGCTGAAGCGCGTGCGCTCCTCGCTCTCGACGATCTGCAAGCTCCCCGCGCCCGCCGCGAGCGCTTCGACGGCGCCGAGCGCGCGCGGATCCGTGGGCAGCTCCCCGGCGGTCGGCGCTTCCTGCCGGCCGACGATGGCCGCGGCGAACGCAGCCGGCAAAGCGACGGCCAATGCGACGACGAACACGCGATGGCGCTTGCGCAGCGGCGCGTTCATCGCTTCCCCTCGAGCTCCTGCGCGGCGTCCAGGTGCGGCCCGCGCTCGCGCGGCTCGCCGCCTCGGACGAGGCGCGCGACCATCCACGGCCACAGCGCGATCGCGCCGGGCAGGATCGCGAGTCGAAAGCCCCACGAGCCGTGCTCGGCGTCGGGATCGATGCGACGGACGAGCAAGCTCACGAACAGAGCACCGAACACGGCGCCCACGCCGAGGTAGGCGCCGATGAGGAGCACCGCGAGCTCGAAGGGGGACATGGCCGTCGACGCCGCGCTCGGCGCCGCTAGCTCTCGTTGTAGAGCTTGAGCACGCTGCCGCGCATCTGCCGGCCGGAGTCCGAGAGCACGAAGGCGATGGTGTCGGCGATCGCCTGCGGGCTCACCCAGCGCTTCGGATCGGCGTCGGGCATCGCGTCTCGGTTCGTCTTCGTGTCGATGACGCTCGGCACGATCACCGTCGCGTCGATGTTCTTGTCGCGACCGGCGGCGTTCACGAGCTCGGCGAGTTGCATCACCAGGCCCTTCGACAGCGCGTAGGCCGCCATGTGCTGGCCGTCGGCGGGCGAGATCGCCGGCCGCGCGCCGATCAGCACGAACTGTCCGCCTCCGCGCCGCTCGAACACCGGCAAGAGCTCGCGCACCAGGTGGAACGCGGTCTCGAAGTTCGTGGCGATCATCTTGCGCAGCGCCGCGCCGTCGGTCTCGCGTAGGCCGCCCATCGCGAAGCCGCCCGCGAGCAGCACCGCCGCGCGAAGCTCGCGATCGTTCGCGAGGCTTCCGACGTACTCGCGCACCGAGCTCTCGTCGGTCAAGTCGACTTGCGCCGCCTTGACGCGCTCGCGGGTCAGTGCCGTCGCCGATGCGGCCGACGAGACCGGCGCCAGAACGGAGCAGCCGTCCGCGAGCAGCCGCGCGAGCACGCTCGCACCGAGCTGCCCCGAGGCGCCGCTGATGAGGACGGAGGCGGGGAGGACGGATGCGGGAGGAACCGAGGCTGTGTTCATCGTCGGGGGCTCGCGAGGTCGGGGTCGGTTGGATGCGCGGCGCCTCGCGCGCGTTTCGAGTCACGGCCAGTCAACCGTCGGCTCAGCGCGCCAAGTCCGCTGCTCGACCGGGCCGTGGGCGCTATCCTGCGGCCCCCATGACGCCGCCCAAACCGCAGACGCCCCCGCAAGCCGCACCGACGACGACCGAGACCGCGCTCCAGCGCCTCCAACGCATGCGCGAGCAAACGCTCGTCGGCGGGGGCCCCGAGCGTATCGCGGCCCAGCACAAGAAGGGCAAGCTGACCGCGCGCGAGCGCATCGACCTGCTCCTCGACCAGGGCTCCTTCGTCGAACTCGACCGCTTCGTGACGCACCGCTGCACCGACTTCGGCATGCAGGACCAGCTGATCCTCGGCGACGGCGTCGTGACCGGTCACGGCCTGATCGACGGCCGCCCGGTCTACGTTTTCAGCCAGGACTTCACGGTTTTCGGCGGCAGCCTGTCGGAGACGCACGCGGAGAAGATCTGCAAGGTCATGGACCAGGCGCTCAAGGTCGGCGTGCCGGTGATCGGCATCAACGACTCGGGCGGCGCGCGCATCCAGGAAGGCGTCGCGTCGCTGGGCGGCTACGCCGAGATCTTCTGGCGCAACACGCGCGCCTCGGGCGTCGTGCCGCAGCTCTCGGCGATCATGGGCCCCTGCGCCGGCGGCGCGGTCTACAGCCCGGCGATCACCGACTTCATCTTCATGGTCGACCAGACCTCCTACATGCACATCACCGGCCCGGACGTGGTCAAGTCGGTGACGCACGAGGTGGTGA
>CALFYL010000120.1 GCA_937952135.1 uncultured Planctomycetia bacterium | reverse complement strand
CGAGGACGAGCGGCTCGCGAAACTCTGGTCGCGAGCTGAAGCTCGCTCCGGATCCCCCGGCTCGCGCGCGCGCGAGCCAAACATGACTCGCCGGACAGCCAAAGGGCTGTCCGGTTTCGTTCGCGCGGACGCGCGAACGAACCGAGGCTTACCTCCGCGACCCGCCGGCCTCGAAGACCACCAACCTCTCGGACGCCGTCGAACTGACCTACGTCCCCTGACGTCCGCGATGGAGCGAGCCGGAGCAAATTCTCCCCGCTAACCGCGCCGACGTCGGCAACGCCGTCGCTTTGCGCGATTAGCGGGGAGAATTTGCTCTGGCTCGGTACATCGCGCTAGCGCAGCTGGGCTTCCCAGCGCGGGAACAACTCGTCCACCTTGCGCGGTTCCTTGGGGCGCGCCGACGCCGCGATGCGTTCGATCGCGCCGCCCTCGAAGGTGACTCCCAGCCACTGCTCGGTCTCGCGGCGCGGGCTGTCGAAGATGCGCGAGAAGGTGCAGTCGAGAAAGTTCAAGCTCACGCCGCGCTTGAGGCGCGACAGTCCGATCGAGTGCAGATCGAACTCGCACGCTTCGAAGTACGCGAGCAGCGCGGTCTCGGGCGACGACAAGAGAATCGCGCCGCCGGGCAGCGAACCGTAGCCGCCCAGGAAGGCGCACGAACGCGCGGACAGAGCCACTCCGCCGCGGAAATCGAGCAAGGCGCCCGCTTGAACGCCGTTGTCGAAGCCGATCACGCGCACGTCGTCGAGTTCGACCGTCGCCGCGTGCAACTGCTTGAACAACTGCTTGCCGCGCACGAGCACCGTGCAGCGCGCGAGCCGGAAATCCTCGAGCGGCCCGCGCGACGCGAGCGGCTCCGAGAACACGACCAGCGTCTCGTCGCGACCGACTCCGACGAGCGACACCTCGCGCGGGAACGCCGGCTCGACGTCGAGCAGATTGTCGAACGCGAACGCACCCGCGGGCAGTTGAATCGACACCCCCGGCGCCAGCGCCGCCGCGACCTCCGCGCTCGAACGCACCGCGACCTGCTTGGGCGCTTCTTTGCGCTCGAAGAGCGCCCCCAGCGCCTCGCGTGACGCCACCAGGTCCACGAGCGGTCCACCGCCGCCCGCGGCGAGGTTCTTGAGCATCGCGAGCGGCCCGCCGGTCTCGAGATCCGCGCGCGCCTCGAGATTGCGCTGCTCGCGCTCGCCCAACTCGCGCGCCACCGCCGCCGGAAGCTCGAGCGCGCGCTGCTCGAACAGCCACAGCGCCTCGCGCAGCTCTCCGTCGCTCGGCTCGCGGTGCACCGAACGCTTGAAACCTCTGCGAATCTCGAGCTCCGCGAACGTGCGGTATTCGCCCGTGAGCAGCTCGGGACTCGCCGTCGGCTCCTGGCGCGCCGCGAGGGCGCCGAATGCGCCGCCGACCGCCATCGTGAGAAGCAGCTTCTTCATGGGCGCATTATCCACGGGCGGCGCGTGGTTAGCATGCCCGCGCCCGCCCCCGCGCCCTCCATGCGAATCCACACGTTCCACAGCGTCGTCCTCCTGCTCTCGATCTCCGCCGCGCTCGGCGGCGCGCTCTCCTGCCGCAGCGACGATGCGCGGGAGCACGCGGCCGAGACGGCGACTCACCCCGTCGCGCAAGCGCCGACCGCCCCACCGCTCTTCGACGGCCTCACGCTCGAAGGCTGGGACGGAGATCCGCGCTTCTGGAGCGTCGAGAACGGCTGCATCGTCGGCCGCTCCACGCCCGACAATCCGTGCACGGACTCGACGTACTTGCTGTGGCGCGGCGGCGAAGTCGCGGACTTCGAGCTCGAGTTCGAGTACCGCATCGCCGGCGGCAATTCGGGCCTGCAGTTCCGCAGCCGCGAAGCAGGCCCGTGGAAGCTCGCCGGTCCCCAGGCCGACATCGAGGACGGACCCGACTGGAGCGGCTGCCTGTACGAGCAAGACGGACGCGGCGTCGTCGCGCGGCGCGGCGAAAAGGTGCAGCTCGAGCCGAAGCGGCGCACGGCGGCGGCGTTCGGCGACAAGGCGCAGCTCGATCGACTCGCGCGCAAGGCCGAGTGGAATCGCTACCGCGTGCGCGCCGTCGGCCCGCACATCGAACTCGCGCTCAACGGCGTGACGACCGTCGAAGTGCTCGACCTCGACCCCGAGCGCTTCCGTGCGCGTGGGCTGCTCGCGTTCCAACTTCACGCCGGCGCTCCGATGCAGATCGAGGTGCGCGCGCTGAAGCTCACGCACATCGATCCGCCGAGCACCGCCGCGACGAAGTTCTTCGAGCTTCCCGAAGTCGTCGCGCGCAAAGTCGTGGCGCCGACAGCCGGCGGCGCCGCGCCGCAATGGCTGTGGTCGAGCCCGCAAGCTCGCGACGGCGAAGTCGTGGCGCTCGAGCGGCACTTCGACGCGCCGTCGATGCCCGCGAAGGCCACGTTGCGCGCGACCGCGGACGATCACCTGCGTTTGTACGTCAACGGCGAGCTCGCGCTCAGCAGCGACGAGTGGTGGTGGCCGGGCGAAGCGGACGTCACGAAGCTCGTGCGAGCGGGCGAGAACGTCGTCACCGCGATCGCGAAGAACGACGGCGGCGCGGCTGCGACGTGGATCGAGCTCGTCCTCGATGGCGAGCGCGGGCGGATGCTCCGACTCGTGAGCGACGGAAGCTGGAGCGCGCACGGAGTCGCGAGCGAGCGCTACGACGCGTGGCGGCCGAGCGACTTCCAACTCGCGCTCGCCGGCGCGCCGCACGTGCTCGGTGCGGTCGGGCTCGAGCCGTGGAACTCGATGGGCCCCGCGATGCGCGGCGAGAGCGCGGCCGCGGCGTCGCCGACCGAGGAACAAGCGCTCGCGGCCAGCGAACTCACGCTTCCCGAGGGTTTCACGGCCGAGTTGCTCTATTCCGTGCCGAAGAGCTCGCAGGGCTCGTGGGTCGCGATGTGCGAGGACCCCAAAGGCCGCCTGTACGTCAGCGATCAGTACGGCGGGCTGTACCGCGTCACGACGCCGGCTCTCGGATCGAGCGACGCCACGCGAGTCGAGGCCGTCTCGCTCGATCTCGGCCAAGCGCACGGCCTGTGTTGGGCCTTCGATTCCCTGTACGTGGTCGTCGCGGAAGGCGGCACGCGTCAGCCGGGCCTCTACCGCTGCCGCGACACCGACGGCGACGACCAGCTCGATCTCTCGCTCCTCTTGCGCGCCTTCGACGGCGGCGGCGAGCACGGACCGCACGCCGTCGTGCTCGGCCCCGATCAGAAGCTGTGGATCGTCGGCGGCAACCACACGAAGTTGCCCGAGCCGATCGACGCGTCGTGGATGTCGCGCAACTGGTCGGAGGACCAGTTGCTGCCGCGCATGGACGATCCGAACGGACACGCCGTCGGGATCATGGCGCCGGGCGGATGGATCGTGCGCACGGACGAGAACGCGGAACGTTGGGAGCTATGGGCCGCGGGCTTCCGCAATGCCTACGACCTCGCGTTCGACGAATCTGGCGAGCTCTACACCTTCGACTCCGACATGGAGTGGGACGTGGGCTTGCCTTGGTATCGACCCGCGCGCGTGTGCCAGGTTCCGCCGGGCGCGGACTTCGGCTGGCGCCACGGTTCCGGCAAGTGGCCGAGCTACTACGTCGACTCGATGGTCGCGACGTGCGACATCGGGCTCGCGTCGCCGACGGGCGTGTGCTTCGGCACGGGCGCCCAGTTCCCCAGCAACTACAAACGCGCGTTTTTCGCGGCGGATTGGGCCTACGGGACCGTGTACGCGGTGTGGGGCGAGCGCTTCGAGCCGTTCGTCAGCGGCAAGCCGTTTCCCGTCACCGACATGCTCATCGCGAAGGATGGCGCGATGTACCTGACGACAGGCGGACGCCGCACGCAGTCGGGGCTGTACCGCATTCATTGGAGCAGCACGGCCGCGAACGACGGCGCGGCCGCAAGGATGCACGGCCGGAACTGGGACGCGGGTCCGGCCGCGGAGGATCGCGAACTGCTGGATCCGGCGAATGCGCCGCCATCGCTCGAGAAACTCCGCTCGCTCGCCGATCGACTCGGATCGAACACGTTGTCCTCGCGGCGGGCTCGCGCGGTGGTCGAGCGCGCCACGCCGGAGCAACTCGTCGAGCTGCTCACCGCGCAGAGCGATCCGCGCCGCATCGCGCCGCTCGCCGCCGCCGCGATCCGCGCCGCGCCCGAGCAGACCGCGGAACTCGTACTGCAACGCCTCGAGGCTCAACCGCTCGCGAACACCGGCGAAGGCTATCGGCTCGACACGTTGCGCGCGTTGGGCCTCGCGTTCCTGCGACTCAACCTCGACGCCGAAACGAAGTCGCGCTGGGCCGACAAGTTGCTCGCGATCTATCCGTACGACATGGAGCGCACGGACCGCGAGGTCGCGCAGTTGCTCGCGCACTTGGGCGACGCGCGAATGATCGAGCCGACGCTGGCCTTGATCGCCGCCGCGCGCACTCAAGAAGAGAAGATCTGGTACGCGTACTGCCTGCGCAACGTGAAGCAGGGTTGGAGCCGCGACCAGCGCCGGCGCATCCTCGAGTTCTTCGCGACCGACGCCCCCACCTTCCGCGGCGGCCACAGCCTCGTGAAGTACCTCGATCGCATCCGCGCTGAAATCGTCGACGGATTCAGCGACGACGAGCGCGTGCAGCTCGCCGAGCTCCTCGCGCCGCGGACGAACGGCGCCGTCGCCGCGAGCGCTCCGGCCGCGGCGTTCGTGCGCGCGTGGACCAAGGACGAACTCGCGCCGCTCGTGCGCGAGCCGCTGCACGGCCGCGATTTCGGGCGCGGCCGCGTCGCGTTCGCGAAGGCGCGCTGCACCGAATGCCATCGCATCGGCGGAGACGGCGGATCGACCGGCCCCGACCTCACGGGCGCGGGTTCGCGCTTCTCGCGCCTCGACTTGCTCGACGCGCTGCTCACTCCGTCGGCGACGGTCTCCGACCAGTACCAGGACGTCGAGGTGCTCACCACCGAAGGCGATCTCTACGTGGGCCGCATCGAAGGCGAAGCGAACGGCGTCGTGAAACTGCGCCGCCTGCCGCCGCAGGAGGACGTGCTCGAGTTCGAGGCGAGCGAGATCGCTTCGCGCCGCCCGCACCCGCTCTCGCGCATGCCTTCGGGCCTCGTGGACGTGCTCGAGCAGGAAGAGCTGCTCGATCTGATCGCCTACGTGCTCTCCGGGGCCGACAAGTCGAACGGCGCCTTCGCCGAGTGACGCCGCACGCAGCGGCAGCCGACGTTCGGCGTCATTCCGCGCGCCGCAGCACGATCGAACTGCCGGGCACGACGCCCAGCTCGATGAGCGAGTCGTCGAGGCACGTCTCGGCGGAGCGCGCGCTCTCTTCCGGGCTCGGCGACGGCGAGACCTCGAGCGTCCAGCCGCGCGCGGGCAGTTCGAGGCGCTCGAGCAGCGAGCGCATCTCGAAGCCCGGGTGTTCGTGGAACAGCCGGCGCTCGACCGCGCCGCTCGACTCGACGATCTCGGCCCAGAAACGGATGGATTCGAAGCTGAGCATCTCGATCAGGTCGAGGCGGCCGCTCGCGAGCTCCTGGTAGATCGAGGGCTTCCAGGTGTGCAGCTCGACCTCGAAATTCGAACCCGGCTGCACGCGGCGCCAGTAGCCGAAGGCGCGCGCGATCTGCGCGAGCGCGAGGCGGTCGGGGAAGAGCGAGCGCCTGCCCGAGTAGATCTGCTGCAGCACGACGCGCCGCACGCCGAGGCGGTCGAGCTCGCCGAACATCGCCTCGCAGGCCGAGAAGACGTTGCGCAAGTCGCGCGCACGATCGGCTTCGACCGCGAGCGCGGCGAGGACGCGCGGCTTCTCCGACACGAGCGTGAGCGGCCGCTCGATGCGCGCGGGCCGCATCCCGGTGCGCAATCCGATCGAACGCAGCACCGCCGTTGCCTCGGGCCCGAAGTGGAGCTGCCCGTTGCGCTCGCCCGCGCTCACGATCAAGCACTCGTCGTCCGCGGGCGCGCGCAAGGCGCCTCGCACGACCGTGAAATCCTCGCGCAGGCGGCCGCCCGAGCTCGCGCGCGGCGCGTCCACGTTGAACGACCAACGCACTTGCCGGCAGGCGCGCTGCTCGACGGCCTCGGCCAGGCGTTCGAGCCAGACCGGAAGCTCCTCGTGGGAGTCGTACTCGCACACTTCGGTGTGAAAGCGCGCGAGCATGAACTCCGGATCGACCTCGCCGCGGCGCATGAAGGCGTAGTTCGGCCGCGCGCTCGGGCCGTAGATCTCGAGCACTTCGCCGAACAGATCGAGCAGGTACGACTCGCTCAGACCCGACCCGAGGAAGAAGAGCGAGCGGTTGCGGAACACCTCGGCGAACGCGCGGCGAAAGTGCGGCTCGCGGTTGGCGACGGCGCGGTATTCCTGATGGCCGATCACGACCTCGTGCGGCCGCTCGTCGTCGATGCGGCCCAAGCGCGTCGTGTTCGGCGCGCGCAGAAAGCCCTGCAACGCCCACTGGATCGCGTGACTTGGGTTCGAGAGCGACGAGAGCACGTGCTGGCAATCGATCGGGCTTCGGCCGAGCACCTGGATCGGACGGTCGCCGTTGACGCGGTGCTTTCCGTGCTGCCGACGGTGCGCGACGACGAACAGGTTGTCGTAGTTCGTGGTCAGCACCAGCGGCCACCACAGCCGCGCGAGCGCGAGCGTCTGCGGCGGCGGATCGGACTGGAGGTCCCCCATCAGCGAACGCACGACCGCGTAGAAGTGCGCTTCGTCCGCGAGCCGCAGCTTGCGCGTCGCCTTGTTCGCGCGCCGCACGAGTCCTTCGGGTTTGTTGTCCTCGTCCTTCGTCGAGAGCGCGATGCCCGCCGCTTCTTCGAGGCCGGTGATGAGGCCTTTCCACGAGCGCGCGATCGGCATGCTCATGCCGCTGCCGATGAAGGGAACGAGCCGGCCGCGTTCGTAGGCGGCGACGAGGCGCGGGAGCACTTGTTCGAAGGAGAGCGACATGGCGAGCTCGGGGGAAAGCGGTCAGCGGAGCAACGGACTCTGCAGCGCGGCGGCGCTCGCGCGGATGCGCTCGGCGAGCTCGGGCTGGCCCGACGCGTCGGCCGCGCGCGCCGCCTGCTCGAACTTGTCCTGCGCCTCGGCGTTGCGGCCCGCGCTCGCGAGCGCGACGCCGAGCACATCCAACACGCGCAGATCCGCGCCTTTCGTGCGCTTCTCGAGCTCCTGCGCGATCTGCACGGCCTCCGCGGGGCTGCGGTAGCTCACGTCCGCCGCCGTCGCGAGCAGGAACGCGAGCGAGAGCGACGTCCCGATGTCGTCCGGGTTGTAGCGCACCGCGTTGCGCGCGGTTTCGAGCGCGCGCATCCAGTCCTCGCGCGCGACGAACACCTGCACGAGCGCTTCCCAGCTCTCGGGATTGGCCGGCCAGGCCTGGATCGAACGCTTCAACGTGTCGATCGCCCCGCGCTCGTCGCCGCTCGCGTGCAAAGCCTGACCGAGGCGCTGCAGCAGGATCGGATCCTCGGGGCGCAGCTCGAGCGCGCGCCGCGCGTGCACGAGGGCTTCGGGCGCTTGTCCGGCCGCGAGCAACGCGGCGCTCAGGTTCGCGCGCGTGTCCGCGTCGTCGTCGAGCTCCACGGAGCGCCGGAGCTGCTCGACCGCCGCCGCGCCGCGACCCGCGTCGATCAACGCGGCTCCGGCATTCGAGTACGACATCGCGAGCTGGGCCTGCGCGTCGACGAGCGGAACGTTCGATCCGATCGCGGCCAGCAGCGCGACGGCGCCCGCGATGGCGAGCTTGCGCCGGTTGCGCTCGAGCCCGTGCTCGCGAGCGAGGAACACGCCCGCGGCGGCGAACAGGATCGCGATCGGCGCGAGCGGATAACGGTAGCGACCGAACACGTAGAACAGCACGCAGCCGGCGACGAGCGTGAGGAACACGACGTGGAGCATCCGGAGCTCCTTGCGCCGCGGCCAGCTCAAGTACGCGCCCGCTGCGGCGAGTGGGAAGACGACGCCGAAGTGCAGCACCCAGCCGAGCGCACGCAGGAGCCCGGAGTGCTCGGCGTAGTACTCCTGCCCTTCGTAGTCGGGCACTTCGTAGGCGTTGAGCGCGAGAGCGAATTTGCGCCCGAGGAGCGCAAACCAGGCGCCGGGATGGCTCGCGATCCACTCCAAGGACTGCTTGAACCACCAGTTCGAGACCTCGGAGGGACTCAGCTTGCGGCCGGCGCCGAGCTCCGCGAGCTCGCGCGCGTCTTCACGCTCGAGCGGAGTGTGGCTGCGCGCGGGTCGCAGCGGCTCGTAGACGCCCGACGCGCCTTCGTGGTTGCCGATGTAGAAGTTGGGGCCGGCCTGCGCGGTCGTGAGCACGAACTCGCCGCCGACGTAAGCGTTGCGCGCGGCGATCGGGAGCAAGATCAGCGCGATTCCGCCGAGACACGCGAGGATGCGGTCGGTGCGCGACGAAAGCAGATCGCGCCGCGGGCGGAGCGCGCACAGGACGAGGAGCACCGGCGCCAGCAGCAGTGTTTCTTCGCGCGTCGCCATCAACGCTCCGAGCGTCGCTCCGCAGGCGAGCCACGTCTTCGCGCTCGCGGTGCGGTGCGCGCGTCCGAGCAGCGCGAGCAGCGCCGTGACGAGCACGCCGCCGAGCGCGGCCTTTTGGATGAGCCCGTCGAAGAAGATCGCCGGCGGATAGAGCGCGAGCGTGAACCCGGCGACGAGGCCGGCGCGGCGCGAGAAGAAGCTCTGGCCCGCGAGGAACAAGAGTCCGCACGAGAGCGAGCCGAGCAGCGCTTGGGCGATGGGGATCGGCCAGAGTCCGTCGCCGAAGACGAGCTTGAGCAACGCGAGGAAGTACGGGTAGAGCGGCGCCTGGTAGAAGACCTCGCTCCCGATCCACTCCCCTGCCGCGATGCGCCGCGCCCACGCGTCGTAGGACGCGCCGTCCATGAGCAAGACGCCGAACAGCGGCGCGCTCGAAACCTGCCACAAATACAGCGCCCGCACGATCAGCGCCGTCAGCGCGATCGCGAGGAACGCGCGCTGCGAGTCGGCGCGGCGGCGCTCCGCTGCGGGGCCGTCGAGCTCGTTCACCGCCGGCGCCGACGGTTTGGGCTTGCGTTGATCCTTCTCCAAGGGCTGCTCCAATGGCGCGAAGACTAGCCAAAGTCGCCTGCCGCGTTCGCGGCGCTTCGCTATCCTCGGGTGCGGCGTGTCTCTCCCCTGGCACGTCGCTCCGATGAAGCTCGTCCTACGCGTGTTCGCGGTCTTGTTCGTGCTCGCGGCGGCGATCTGGTTCGCGAGTTCGCTCGAGGTCGAGAGCGAGGCCGCCTCGGCGACGCCTGCGGCGACAACCGTCGAACTCGAAGGCGACGCGCCGACCGTCGAGCTCGTCAACGAGGATCCGGCCGCGGCGCCGCTCATCGCCGATCGGGAACCCACTCGCGCGCCGGCGCCGAGCGCGGCGTTGTTCGAGCCGCCGACGCCCTCTACGGAGCACCTCGCGCGCCTCGACGTGCGCGTGCTCTCCCGCGAGCACGGCGCGGGCGTTCCGAACCACCGCGTGACGGCGTTCGTCGGTTCGAGGAACCTGACTTGGAAGGGACGGCCCGCCGCCGGTTCGATCGCGATGCCGGGCGAATCCGCGCGCACCGACGACGCGGGCCGCGCGACGCTCTACGTCGCTCCGCACACCGAGCACGTCGTCGCGTCGCTCGACATGTTCGAAGAGGCGTATCGACGGCACGCACCGAGTCTCGAAGCGCTTCAAAGTGTCGAGCTCGAGTTCGCAGTCCCCACCGAACCCGACATCGTGTTCTGTGGTCGCGTCGTCGCCGCCGCGGGAGGCGCGCCGATCGCAGGCGCTCGCGTGCGCATCGTCGAGCGCCCCGCGTCGACGATTCACACCGACGCATTCGGCGCCTTCGAGTTCCGCGGACGCTCCTGGATCGACAAGAGCGTTCGCGTCGAGCTCGAGTCGTACCTGCCGTTCACGACACCGCTCGTGAGCGGCCACGAGACGGCCGAGCGAGCGTTCGAAGTGCGGCTCTCGCGACCGGCGGCGCTCGACGTGCTCGTGCTCCACCACGACGGCCGCCCGGCGCAGGCAACGGTGGCGGTATCGCGCGCCTGCGAGCAACCCGGTCCGGCGGACCCGATCGAGAGGTCGGCCCGCGATTGGAGGCAGTTCTCCGAAAAGTCCGGCATCGCGTCCTTCACGTCCCTGCCCGCGAACGTGCCGCTCGAGATGCGCATCCAGTCGGAGTGGGGCCCCGATTCCGCGCCTAGACCTGTGTTCTTGACCGCCGGCGAGACCACGTCGCTCGAATGGCGGCTCGCACCGACGGGCACGATTCGCGGTCGAGTCGTCGATGCGAACGGCGTGGCTCTCGCGCACTGCGTCGTCCAGCTCGAGCACGTCGGCGAAACGAGAGTCAAGACCCTCGGAATCCACTTCGTCGACTCCGACAAGACCGCCCGCTCCCGCGACGACGGCTCCTTCGAGTTCCGCGAAGTGCCCGTGGGTCGTTGGCGCGTCGAGACGTTGAAAGGTCAGACCCATGACGAGGGAGAGCCCCTTGTCGGCGCGTTCGCCAGAGTCGAGATCGACGCACAACACTTGGTGCACGAGATCGAACTTCGACTCGAGGTCGGCAAGTACATCCGCGGTCGAGTGTTCACTCACCAAGGCAAGCCCGCGCGCACGAACGTAGCCGCGGTGCACAGCAGCGAGCGCTTTTGGGCCGCAGCGGCGAGCAACGCGCAAGGCGAGTTCGTCGTTGGCCCACTGGCCGAAGGAAACTACACGCTGCGCGCTTTCGGCAGTGGCCGGCAGGGTTCGATCTCGGAGCCTGTGCAAGCCGTGACCGGAGACGAGGACGTGCAACTGCGCCTCGCACCCGGAGGTTCGCTGCGCGTTCGACTCGTCGCTGCGAGTGGAGAGCCCGTGAACGGCGACGTGCGCGTCGAGATCCCGGACTCCGAATGGCCGGTGTTCGGCGAGACGGAGCACGGCGAATGTGAGTTCGACGCACTGCCGGTGGGCCGGGTGAAGGTCCACGCCATGACTTCGACCGGCTCGCTCGCCGAACTCGAAGTGGATGTCCTCGAAGGCCCGACGCCGACCGTCGTCGAGCTCGTCATGCGACCCGCGGCTCGCGGCGGCGATCGCTGAGCGCCCGCGCAAACGCGCCGATCACCGACTCGAAGCCCATGAAGAGCGTGCTGCGCCTCAGTTTGATCGTCGCGGCGCTCGCGCTTTGCGTCGCCGTGTGGCTTTCGACCCGCAGAGCAGCGCCGGAGCCGACCGAGGCAGCGGCGCCGCGCTCGGAGGCGCCGTCGAGCGCAGTGAGCGCGTTCGCCGAACAAGTGGAGCTTCCCGCGGATCCGTCGGAGCTCGACGCGCCGGAAGAGGACGCGCGCTCCGCCACGCCGATCGAGGCCGAGAACGCTGCCGCTGCGACGCCGACGCAGACCGGAGACCTCGCGACGCTTCGCGTCCAGTTGGTGTCGAAGGAGTTCGGCGCGCCACTGCCCGACCAACGCGTCGCGGCCGTGAACACCGCTCCTCAGGGCCGCCCTTGGAGCGTGAAGCACACCGACTCCAACCGCGCGCAGCCAGGCGAATCGGCGCTCACGAACAGCGAGGGGCGCGCGGAGTTGCTCGTGGCCGCGCGCAGCGCCCACGCCGTGCGCCTCTTCGACGGAGCGCGCTTCGAAGGGGACGCCGCGGCGCCCGCGCTCGACGCAGGCGCGACCTTCGACTTGCGCCTGGAAATCGCCACCGAGGCGGACCTCGTCTTCCACGCTCGACTAATCGACGCGCAGACTGCCGCGCCCATCGCAGGCGCTCGCGTGCGCATCGACGGTGCGGGATCGGGCGCCGTGGAGTCCGACGCCGCGGGACGGCTCCAACTGAGCGCTCGCTCGTGGACCGACCGCTGGGCGCGGATCGAGGCGCCTGGCTACTCGTGGCGCGTCGCCTCGATCTCGTCCGGCTACGAAACGTCGGCCAAGGCGCTGGTGATCGAGCTCTCCCGCGCCGGAACGCTCGAGGTGCGCGTGAGCACGGCCGGCGTCCCGTTGGTCGATGCCGTCGTCAGGGTCAGCACGGACGACTACTACATGCAGGTCCAGCACCTCATCGGCTCGTTCTACATCGGAGGATCTGTGCCGCCGGTGTGGCGCGCGAAGACCGGCGTCGACGGCGTGGCGCGGCTCGAAGAACTGCCGTCGAACGCGCCGCTCAACGTGAGAATCGACGCGCAGGAACGTTCGCGAATCGAGCCGACGGCGGTCACGCTGACACCCGGCGAGACGCGGCGTGTCGAGGTCGCTTTCGATCTGGGTGCGCGAATCGTCGGACGCGTGGAGACAACCGAAGGTCGGGCTTTGGCCGAGGTGGAGATCTGGCGCCTCGTGGCGGAGCACCCGCTGAACGCAAAGCTTCTCAAGTCGTACGAGAAGCCGGTCGAGACGGCGCGCTCGGACAGCTACGGCCACTTCGACTTCGACAGCGTTCCCGCGGGTCCGTGGTGGATCGGGGTGGCGCCGAAGCAGTCGGCTTCAAGCGCGCGGCTCGCTCCGCTGGCCGTGCTGGTCGACGTGAATCCGACGATGGGTGTGGTCGAAGTCGTGCTTCGCACCGACGAAGGCCTGCACATCACGGGCGTGGTGCTCGATCCCGACGGGCAGCCAGCGCAGTCGTTGATCTTTGCCCACCGTTTGAACTTGGAGCTCTTCGCGCACGCGAAGGCGAGTGCGGATGGGGAGTTCTCGATCGGCCCCCTGCCAGCCGGCGACTACGAGTTGTCGGCTGGCGTCGGCTCCAAGCACGCGCGGTCGGAGAAAGTCGTCGCGGCCGCCGGCGCAAGCGGCGTGGAGCTTCACCTGAAAACAGGCGCAGCGATTACGGTCCGCGTCACGCGGGTCGATGGCGGATCTCTGGACGGCGAACTCCGCCTGTACGGCGCTAGCCCCGAGGGCGGCGAGATCCTCAGAGACTTGCGCAACGGACTGAGTCGCGTCGAGGGTCTGGCGCCAGGTCGCTGGTCGGTGCTGATCCAAACCAGCGACGGCAAGGTCGCTGTGCGCACGGGCATCGAGTTGAGCGCGGGACAAGACCCTGTGGAAGTGGAATTGGCGCCGACCGTCGGAGCGAAACTGAGCTTGCGCCGCGTCAGTTCGAAGGAATACGTGCAGTACGAACTCCGCTCCGGCGGGGAGCGCGTCGCTCGCGGCACCCTCGCAAGCGACTCGCCCAAGACTCTGGTCGTTCCACCGGGTGATCTCGAACTTCGCGTCCTCTCGCCGGGGGGGGAGTCGCTCAGCTCGCAACGTTTCACGCTCGCGCCCGGAGAAAAGCGCGAGCTCGAACTCGGCGACTGAGCGCGGCGCGCGCGGCTACTTGCGCAACTCGGCGCTGCCGAGCCACGGCGTGAGTTTGTGCGTTGGTAACTCGGCTGTTGCAGGTCGTGAGGCGGATCCAGACTGACGAATGCCGCCTGCGGCGTTCGAGTTCCTTCGCTAACCTTCTCTGCGGCGTGTCGCTCACTCGTCACGCCGCTCCGATGAAGCTCGTTCTTCGCGTGGTCGCGGTGTTGTTGGCGCTCGCA
>CALFYL010000119.1 GCA_937952135.1 uncultured Planctomycetia bacterium | reverse complement strand
GCGCTGGAGTAGAAGGCGCGGCCGTGGTTCTCGGCGGTGAAGCGTTCGACGAAGTCGACCAGGCCGGGGTCTTCGGTGAGCATGAAGGTGGTGATGGGGATGCCGAGGCGGCGGCATTGGCCGGCCTCTTCGAGGGTCTTGTTCACCACGCGGCGGTCGAGGCCGAAGGAGTTCTTGTAGATCGTGCCGTCGTCCTCGGTGAGCGCCGAGGGCTTGCCGTCGGTGATCATGAGGATCTGTTTGTTGGCGCACTTCGCGCGGCGCAGGATCTCGCGCGCGCGGCGCAGGCCGTCGCGCGTGTTCGTGTGGTAGGGCCCGGCGCCGACGTAGGGCAGGTCGGCGATCGCGACCTCCTTGGCTTCGTCGCCGAAGAGCACGACGTGCAGCGCGTCCTTGGGATAGCGGCTCTTGATCAGCTCGCAGAGCGCCATCGCGACGCGCTTGGCCGGCGTGATGCGGTCCTCGCCGTAGAGCACCATGCTGTGCGAGATGTCGAGCAGCAGCACGGTGGCGCAGGAGGTGTTGTGCTCGGTTTCGAAGACTTCGAGATCGTCCTCGCCGAGCTCGAAGGAACCGCTGCGCGAGTAGGCGTTGCGCAAGCTCGCGTTGAAGTCGATCGCGTGCGTCGGATCGCCGAAGGTCCAGGGGCGCGTTTCGCTGGTGCGCTCGCCGCCCGAGCCGGGCGTCCGCGTGCGGTGGTCGCCGCGCGCGTCGGCCTCCAGGCCCTCGAAGATCGTCTCGAGCGCCTGGTTGCGCAGCGAACGCTCGCCGCGCGCGCCGAGCTTTGCGCCCGCGCCTTGGCCCGGCCCCGCGCCGCGCGGCTGCACGACGCCGCGCCGCTCGAGCCAGCGCTTGAAGTCCTCGATGCCGAACTTCGCGTTGAACCAGCCGTAGCGCTTGCCGATGCGCTCGAGGTGCTTCAGCGACTCGTCGACGTCGCCGTCGGTGAGCAGCAGCAGCTCGTTGAAGACGCGCTCGAGGTTGCGGAGCACGTCGGCGAGCTGCGCGAGCTCGGCGTCGAAGCGCGAGTAGCGGAACTCCACGCTCAGCGCTCCTTCTTCAGGCTGCGCACCATCTCCTCGAAGCTGTCGCGGTAGACGCGCCCGTCGACGAGCGCCTCGCGCGCGAGCATCGCGTTCTGGTGCAGGCCTTCGAGCACGAACTCCATCGCCGCGGCGAGCTCCTCGTCGCCCTCGGGCCGCAGCAACTCGCCCGCGAGCTCGCGCAGCCCCGCGACCTCCGACAGCCGCCGCAACAGCTCCTTCGGCGCGAGATCGTCCGCGAGCTCGACCGTCGCGCCCTTCTGGAAGTGCGCGAGAACCGCGTCGAATCGCCCCATGTCGGCCGCGCTCGACTTCTCGAGCTTGGACGGCGCCGGCGCCGCGTCGTCGAACACGGCCTTGAGCGCCTTGCCGAGCAAGTGCTGCGCGACTTTCGCCGGGCCTTCGCGTTCGCCTTCGTAGACGAGCTCGACCTTGCCGTGGATCGCGCTGCCGGCGCCGAGCAGATCCGCGACGCGCGCCACGACGTGCTTCGAGCCCGTGAGCAGCGCTCGCCGCTCGGCGTTCGACACCACGCTCTCGTACAGCGCGATCGACAGCCGCGCGCTCACGCCCGAGCTCTGGTCGACGAACTCGCTCGAACGGCCCTGGATCGCGACTTCTTCGACCGCGCGCCGCAGCCACGTCGGCAAACGCACTTCGGGCGATCCCTCGCGCCGCACCCAGCTCTCCTGGTCGGTGATGCGCTGCGCGTCTTCGAGCGTGCGCGGGTAGTGCGTGAGGATCTGCGACGCGATTCGGTCGCGCAGCGGAGTGATGATCGAGCCGCGGTGCGTGTAGTCCTCGGGATTGGCCGAGAAACACAGCGCGAGGTCGAGTTCGAGGCGCAGCGGGAAGCCGCGGATCTGCACGTCGCCCTCCTCGAGGATGTTGAGCAGGCCGACCTGGATGCGCGGCGGGAGGTCGGGCAGCTCGTTGATCGCGAAGATGCCGCGGTTCGAGCGCGGCAGCAGCCCGAAGTGCACGACCTCGGGGTCGGCGAGGCTCGTCTTGCGCGCCGCGGCCTTGATCGGGTCGAGGTCGCCGATGAGGTCCGCAATGGTCACGTCCGGCGTCGCGAGCTTCTCGTGGTAGCGCTCGGCGCGGCCGACCCAGACGATCGGCGTGGCGTCGCCGTCGCGCTCGAGGCGCGCGCGGCAAGCGGCGCAAATCGGGTGCAGCGGGTCGTCGCGGATCTCACAGCCCTCCACGGCCGGGATCGCTTCGTCGAGCAGCGCCGTCAGGCCGCGCAGAATGCGTGTTTTCGCCTGGCCGCGCAGGCCGAGCAGGATGAAGTCGTGCTTCGAGAGCACCGCGTTCTGCACGTCGCGCAGAACCGTGCGCTCGTAGCCGACGATCCCCGGGAACACGGACTCGCCGCGCTGGAGCGCCGCGATCAGGTTGTCGCGCAGTTCGTCCTTGACGCGCTTCGAGCGCCATCCGGAGCGTTTCAGCTCCCCCAGGGTCGCCGCCTTCTTCGTGCTCGTTTTCATGGACTGGCGAGCATAGCGGTTCGAGCGCGCGGCCCTCGCGCCGCTGCTGGCTGCGCGGGCTCGCGGAGCGGCCAATCCGTCGAACTCCCGCACCGAGCCGGTGCGCGCGGAAGCGCACCAAGTGTTGAGCGGGCTCGCGCGAGCCGCGCCGACGGCGATTCGCTTCGCGGAGGCGACACGGTCCTTCGCGGCAAGCGTGGATTCGCGCGATTTCCAGCGCGTTTCTTCTCGCGCGCGGCGCTCCCAAGCGACAAGCGCGCAGCGGCATGGAGTTTGTTTCCGTTGTGTCGGACGCGCCGAGGCAGTTCGGATCGCGTTCGCGGACTTCGCGCCTGGCACGCGCGGATCCGCACGGAGTTCGTGCGAACGCGCTCGAGTTCCGTCCACCGAGACTCCCCCGCATTCGGACCGCGTTTCGTCGGCCCGCATCCACATGGCGCAGCTCCACCACCGGCAGACTTCCCGCGCAACCAGGTTCCGTTTCGTGCGCAACCACTCGCTCGCCGCGAGTTCGCTGCTCGCCGCCCTCGCGGTGAGCGGTTGCTCCGGCGGCGGCGGCGCCCCCGCGCCCGACGCGTTCGCACTCGGCACGATCGCGCAGCACCCCGACTCGAACCCGCAGGCGCCGACGTACTTCGTCGCCGAGGATCCGACCTCCGGCGACGCGCCGAGCCTGCAGATTCTCGAGAGCTACTGGGGCCGGCTCGTGGAGGTGTACGACGCCGCCGGCAGCACGCCCGTGTTCTCGAACTTCGTCGTGGACGACCAGATCATCGGCGACGGCGTGAACTACGCGCTCGAACGCGATCCGCTCACCGGCGTCGAGCGCCTGCGCATCCTCCACGTGCAGGATTCGCCGGAGTTCTACGACGCGGTGCTCGGGCTCGAAGCGAACCTCCAAGTGCTGCTCAAGAAGAGCGTCGACCCCTCGGAGCTCCCGCCCTTCAGCGCGGTCGCGCGCAACTCGGCGCTCGTGCTCAAGTTCAACGACCTGCTCGATCCGGAAACGGTGAGCGCCGAGACGGTGAAGGTGCTGACGGGCTACGCGCCGACGCTGCCCTTCGAGGCGCGCGTGCTTCCCGATCCGAGCCACGGCAACGTGGCCGGCGGACGCTTCTACTCGACGCGCGTGATCCTCGACTTCACGGTGTCGGAGCTCGAGGCGAGCGCCTCGGGGCTGCCGCTCAACGCCCTCGGCTTGCCTTCGGCGCTCAGCGTCAGCCAGCCCAACGTCCTGCTCCGCATTCCGAGCCAGGAAAGCCCTGCGAATCAGCAGTTTCGCGTGCTGCGCGCCCTCGGCGGCCGCGCGATCTCGTTCACGAACAACGGCCCGAGCGACCCGCTGTCGCCGACCTTGGACGTGCTGCGCGCGTTCCGTTCGGGCGGCCCGGCGGAACTCACCGGCGACCTGAACAACGGCTTCCTGCGCGACAACTCGCCGCCGGTCGTGATCGGAGAGCAGTCGATCGACTTGCTCAACTCGCTCAACTTCGAGTTGGGCCTCGACCAACCCGCGTCGATCCGCTTCCACTCCTCGCTCTGCGCCTACGCGCCGCAGATCGGCGACCTGCTCGACGTGAGCTCGGTGCGCATGCGCGTCGTGCAGGCGCCGTCGAGCGCCCCCTTCAACGGCGTCGTCGGTCCGTTCCTCGTGCGCCCGCTTTGCGGCACGTGCGCCCCGCCGACGATCCACGTCAACACGAACAACCCGCCCGCGGGCACGATCCGCGCGCCGTACCGGCCGCAAACCGGGACCCAGGATCCGAACTATCCGGCGTGCTTCGTCACCTTCTTGCCGGCGCCGACGCAGTTGCCCGGCTCCGGCGTGCCCATCGACGCCACGGTGTCGATCACCTTCAGCGAGCCGATCGATCCGGCGACGGTGCTGCCCTTCGATTCGCTGATGCTCGAGTACGGCAACAACGCGCCCAGCACGAGCCCGCTCTACGCGAACGTCGTCGGCAACATCCTCCTCTCGGCGGACCAGCGCAAGTTCACGTTCCAGCCCTCGGTTCCGCTTCGCAAAGTGCAGCCGGGCGGCGCGCTCGACACCTACCTGGTGAAGCTGGCGACGGGCGAAGCGCAGGTGCGCGACCTCGCGGGCAACACGCTGCTCGAGCCGCTCCCGCCGGCGCCGTTCACGATCAGCGCGCTCAGCCCGGCGCTCGACAGCGGCGGCATCCGGCTCAAGTTCGACTCGATCGACGAAGACGCGGACGGCGCGCCCGAAGTGCGCGGGCAGATCCTGTTCGACGTGCAGGGCGAGGCGCTGCGCCCGCGCGCGGTCCAACGCTTCTCGTCGGTCGTCGATCCGACCGTGACGATCGTCGGCGCGATGATCGACCTGCCGACGACGAACCTGCAGACGCCGCTCTCCAACAACGGCAGCCGCTTGATGCGCGTGTGGCGCTACCACGACGTCGCGGGCTTCAGCCTGCGCGACGACGCGACGCACAACGTCGACGTCGAGAGCCTCTGGTGGCAACCCTTCGGCGGCAACTTGCAGGTCGACAACTTCCCCGAGTTCCAGATCCGCGTCTCGCACTCGAGGTTCCTGCCCGACGAGAACGTCAACGCCGGGCTGCTGCCGATGTTCCCCAACTCGGGGCTGGTGCAGACCTTCGACAACAACCTGCTCGATGCGACGACGGACCCGATGACCGTCCTCGCGCCGCGCGCGCGGGGCTACCAGGTCAATCCGACGGACCTCGCGGTCTCGACCTCGGGCAACTCAATCGCGCCGTTCCCGATCAACCGCGGCATTCCGCAGAGCGAGTTCACGTATTGGACGTGGCGCGACACGGCGAAGACCGCCGTCGCGGGGCCGAACGGAGCAGGCGCCGACACGGCGCGCTTCGCGACGCTCGTGGGCGCCGCGGCGAACAAGGGCTTCTATCCGGCGAACAGCGTGCCGACGATCGGCCTTCCGCTGCTGACCGAGTTCCGCACGTACCCGAGCGCGACGTCGTCGGGTCAGAACGGCTTCCGCATCGCCATCGCGCTCACCTCGTCGGCGCGGCCCTTCTTCCGCGCGTTCTCGACGGGCGGCGTCCATCCGACGACGGGCGTGACGACGACCGTGCACCCCGACTCGAACTTCCAGGCGGAGGGCGGCATCGATCCGAACACCGGTGCGACGACGCCCTGGGGCGACAACACGCTGTACTACGGCCAAGCCGACTTCCTCGTGCGCGTCAGCCGGATGCACACGGTGTGGCTCGACACGCTCGCCCCGGCGACGATCTTCGCGGACGGCGTGCTCGAGCCCGGTCCCGAGCTGCAACCGACCGGGACGCAGGTCGTGCTCGCCTACCGCGGGGCCACCACGTTCAGCCCCGCGACGACCGCTCCTCATCCGTACGCCGACGCGGACAACCTGGACGCGTACGGCAACCTGCTCACGCAGGCGCAGCTCAATTCGATCGGAGCGACGGGCGTGACCCCCGTCACCCCGACCTTCCTGGACTCGCCGAACGCCTGGCGCAGCACCGCGAGCGGCGTCAACGGGGCGCGCTTCGTGCAGCTGCGCGTGTCGTTCCTCTCGAACCCGCAGAGCGGACTGTCCCCGACGCTGTCCTCGCTCGCTATCGCCTTTCGGCACTGATCCCTGGGCCTCGACGGAGGAACGTCATGAAGAGCTCGCACTCACCTTCCCTGCGCCTCCTCGCCGCCGCCGCGCTCGCCGCGTGCTCCTGCAGTTGCGGCAGCGGCGGCGACGGCGGGGGCGCCTTCCGCGTCGTGGCGACGAACGTCTCCAACGACCAGGTCTGGCCGATCAACCGTCCGATCGCGGTGACCTTCAGCGAGCCGGTCGACCCGCTCAGCGTGAACCTCAACTCGTTCAACGTGCGGAAGGTCGGCGGCGGTCCGGCGGCGGGCGAGTTCCACCTCGAAAACGGCGGCCGCAGGATCGTGTTCCAGCCTCTGTGCCCGACGCTCGACGATCTGTCGGATGCCGGGCTGCTGGCCGGGCTCGACGTCGGGAATGGCGGACTTCCGCATCGCTACGAGCTCAACGTGCTCGGCACGGACCAGCACTCGCCGTTGCCGATCCGCTCCGCGCGCGGCGAAGGCCTCGCGACGAGCGAAGTGCGCCGTTTCCACACGCCCGCGTCGATCGAGCCGCTCGACCTGTACCTCGACGTGCAAGTCGGCGCGCCGAGGCCGCTCATCCTCGGCGACGCGCTGCCGCAGCGCGTGCAGAACATCGTCGACAGCGACCCTGCGCTCACGCAGGAGCAGATCTACTGCTTCCTCGAAGTCGGCGGCCCGAGCGGCACGCGGCACTTCTTCCGCCGCACGTCGAGCGGCGGCGTCGAGCTCGATCCGCCCACCGAGTTGCCGCTCAACAAGCTCTCCGACTTGCACTCGCGCGTCGAGCTGGTGCTCAACTTCGATCAACCCGTGAGCCCCGCGGCCGCGAACCTCTCGCCGAGCCGCCTGCGCTGGGAGTTCGCGAACGACGCGGGCGCTTCGACGACTTGGGCCCCGCTCGCCACGGACATCGAACTCGAGCGCAACTGCGGCCAGATCGGCGCGCGCGTCCGCCTGCGAGCTCGCGGCGCCTTGCCGCCGTCGACGCTCCTGCGCGCGGTCGTGAGCGCCGAGTTCGTCGACCTCGTCGGCGAGCACAACACGAGCGCGCTCTCGGACTTCGCGCTCGCGACGACCCAGCCCTTTCCGAGCTCGCCGGCATTGCTCGCCGACCACGTCCTCGAGAGCTTCGATTCGAACGCGAACGAGGATCTCAGCCCGTCGCCGGACGCGCTGCGCGCGGAGTGGGGACCGAACGGCGAGCTGCGCGCGCGCTCGTCGTTCGAGGGCACGGGCGGCGGCGGGGCCGGCGTCGACTGGTACATCGCCGCGGGCGAGGACGTGATCTTCAACACGACGAACACGACCTTGCGCGTCGGCGAGCTCGAGCTCTCCTTCGACCCCGCCTTCCCGAACAACCCGGCCCAGGAGCCGCTCGCGAGCTTCGCTCCGACCGCCGACCTCACCGTGTTCGGCGGCGTGGTCGACGTGCGCAACTTCTATCTCGAGGAAGGCGGGTCGCTGAAGATCGAAGGGCCGAACCCGTTCGTGCTGCTCGCGACGGGCGACGTGTGGATCCGCGGGCAGCTCATCGCGTCGGGCAACAGCAACCTCGGCGTCAACACGCTCGCCACCGCGAACATTCCCGAGCCGGGAGCGCCGGGACACGCGGGCGGCGGACGCGGCGGCACGGGAAGCCCGCTGACTTCGGCTTCGACTTCGCGCGGTGGAAACGGTCAAGGCGCGTTCGGGTTCGAGAGCGGCGGCGGGCAGGGCGGCGAGACCGGGTGGTCCACCGCGGGCGACTCGGTGAGCGATCGGCGGCGCGGCGCCGGCGGTGGCGGAGGTCGGCTCGGCGCCGACGTGAAGTACTTCGGGACCCCGTTCGCGGGCAGCGACCTGATGTTCGAACAGCGGCGCATCGGCTACGACGCGGAGAAGGGCGCCGACAATTTGACCGGCGACAACGGCGCGCTCAGCGGCGCCGCGGGACCGATCGGCGGAGCGCCCGGCGCGGGTCCGTTCTTCGATCCCGATCCCGACAACAACTTCTTCGGCGTGCTGCGCGACGACACCACCGGCGCCATCCGCGTCGGCGAACTCACGCGACCGTGGGCCGGCGCCGGCGGCGGAGCGGGCGGCGATGCCGTGCACGTCGCGAGCGGAGCGTTCCCGCCGCCGTGGAACCCCGCCAACGACGAGAAGGGCGCCGGCGGAGCGGGCGGCGGTGGATCCGTGCACATCCTCACGCTCGGGAGCGTGCTGTTCGGCGACACGGGTCGCTTGTTCGCGCGCGGCGGCGCCGGCGGCGGCGGGGAGAACGTCCCCTTCGGCATCAACCGCGTCGGAGGCGGCTCGGGAGGAGGCTCCGGCGGCCACGTCGTGCTGCAGGCCGCGGGCAAGATCGACTTGCGCGCGAAAACGCCGGTGAATCTGAGCGATCTCAACACCACCGCGCCCAACTCCGCAGCCAACGGCTGGGCGATCAACGCGCTCGGCGGTCAGGGCGGAGCGGGCGCGTTCGACGACGGCGGCGCGACGCAGACCTCGACGGGGCAGCGTGAGACGAACCCGCAGATCGACGGGTGCCCGCCGGGCTATCCGACCAGCGGTCCGAACGCGTGCCTCGGCCACGTCGACGGCGCGGGTGGCGACGGCGGCCCGGGCATCGTGCAGTTCCACACCGCGGGCGGCGCGGTCGGAGCGGATGCGCTCGCGCACGACGTGCTGTTGCCCGCGGGCGCGACGCTCGAGGTTCTGTGCGCGCCGGCGCCGCTGTGCGCGAAGGGCTCGAACGGACCCGCGGGAGAGGCGTGCCATCTGCTGCCGACCTTCGGCCGCACGTCGCGCGCGCGCTCGAAGTGGATCGCGCTCGGCGAAGGTGGGTTCGTCTCCGCGACCGGCGCCTACCGCGACATCGAGTTCGACTTCGGCGGCGTCGATCCGCTCACGGGGTCGGTGCTCACGAACGCCGGCGTCGTCGAAGCCGGACCGGCGCTGCTCTCGACCTCGAACGTGAATCTCGGCGGCTCGACGGCGCCGTACATCGAAAGCCCGGGCGGGCGGAAGCTCGTGTTGAGCGCCGCGGAGTGGCTCGGGACCGACGAGGAAGTGCTGCTCGACAATCCCGCGCTGCTCGACAGCTACGCCATCGAATTGCGCAACGGCCCCACGAGCGCGCAGCGTTTCGACGTCGCGAGCGCGAGCTACGACACGGCGACGCAACAGCTCTCGTTGATCGTGGATGGCGACGGACCGTCGCTGCTCGCGTTCCCGGGGCTGTCGATTGCGACGGCGGTGTCGCTGCGGCCGGCGTACTTCCGCGTGTTCAGCGGCGGCGTCGCCGATGCGCTGCCGGCGCCCGCGGAGGTGCAGATCCGGTTCCAGACGACGCTTGCCGACGCTCTGACGGGGCTGCCGGATCCGCAGCAGGCAACGGCGCCGACTTCGGACGTCGCGGTGCTCAACGCGGCCGGAAACGGCGCGCGGAGGTTCGTGCGCTTCGAAGTGGAGTTCGACGTCGGGCCGCTGCAACCGAGTGCGACCGGCAACCCGCTCCCGGCGCTGAAGTTCCTGCGGCTGCCGTTCCGCTACCGCGGCGACTGAGCGCGTACGGCTCGTCGAGCGGCGCGGGTCAACTCGACGAGCTCTCCTCGCGGTAGGCGTCGCGGAACGGCACGCCGGATTTCGCCTTTTCGAGCGCGCGCTCGGTGGCGCGCAACTTCGGGTCGTCGCACGCGGCGCGCAGGGCCGGCTCGTCGAACTCGAGCGCGTCCACGAGGCGCGGCAGCAGGGTGAGCATCGCCGTCGCGCGATCGTGCGCGCGGAACAGCGGCGGCTTGAGGAGCTGGAAGTCGCGGTGGTAGCCCGAAGGCAGCGCGCGCAGCACGTCGAGCAGCGCCGCGCGGTCGCTCGTGACCTGGCGCGCGTGCGCGCGCAGCAGCTCGAGCACGTCGGGGTTGCGCTTGTGCGGCATGAGCGACGAGCCGGTCGTGAAGGCCGTGGGCAGCTTCACGAAATGGAACTCGCTCGTGCTGTAGAGCCACAGATCGGTCGCGAGCTTCTCGACGTCGAGCGCGGCTTGCTCGAGCGCGCTCACGTACGCGAGCTCGGCGCGGCCGCGCGCGTGCTGGACGTGCGTCACGGGCTCGGACGGGCGCTCGAAACCGAGTTCGGCGGCGACGAAGGCGCGCTGCAGCTCGAGCGGCACGCCGTAGCCGGCGCCGCTGCCGAGCGGACACTCGCGCGTGCGCGCCGCCGCGTGCACGAGGTCCTGCGCGTCGAGCTCGAAAGCTCGCGCGTGAGCGCGCGCCCACTCGGCGACCGTCGACGGCATCGCGCGCCGCAAGTGCGTGTAGCCCGGAAGCGGAAGGGCCGCGAAGCGCACGGCGAGCGCTTCGCAGGCGTCGCGCGCGCCGTCGACGAGGTGCTTGGAGCTCGAGAGCGCGTCGCGCAGCCACAAGAGCACGTCGACGGTGATCTGCTCGTTGCGGCTGCGGCCGGTGTGCAGCCGCTTGCCCGCGTCCCCCACCTTCTCGATCAAGCGCCGCTCGACGGCCGAGTGCACGTCCTCGTCCCCCGCTTCGACGTTCCACTGGCCGCGGCGGTGCTCGGCGAGCAGTTCCTCCAGCCCGCGAGCGATCGCCGCGTGGTCGTCGGCGACGAGCAAACCCGCGCGTTTCAGGCCCGCCGCGTGCGCGAGCGAGCCGCGGATGTCGCACTCGACCAGCCGCTGGTCCATGCGCCAGTCGTCGCCGACCGTGAACGCCAGCATCGCCTCGTCGATCGCGTCGCCGCGATCCCAGATCGGTCGTTGGAAGCTCATAGGGCCAGCGCCACCGGCGCGAAGCGCGTGTAGAAGTCGACGCCGGCTTCGAGTTCGCCGCGCAACACGAACTCGTCCGGAGTGTGCGAGCGCGCCGTCTCGCCCGGGCCGCACTTGATCGCCGGCACGCCCTGCAGGAGCGCCATGTCGGAGAGCGTCGACGAGCCGATCGCGCGCTCGCGGCCGAGCGTGGCGAGAGCTGCGAGCACGAGCGGGTGCGATTCGGCGGTTTCGAAGGGCCGCAGTCGCTGCGACTTCACCGCGAGCTCGGCGCGCGGCAGGCGCTCCTGCAAGAGCGCGCGCGCGTCGTCGCCCGAGTGCAACGGCGAGAGCCGCGCATCGAACAGCGCTTCGGCGCGGTCGGGCACGACGTTGTGCCGCTCGCCGGAGCGGAACACCGTCGTCGCGATCGTGCTCGGCCCGAGCAGCGGGTGCTCGCCGGGAAGCGTCATCCACGGCGCCGTGTGCGTGAGCTCTTCCGCCGCCGTGAGCAACGCGTTGCGGTGCTCGACGCGCGCGACGTGCGCGGCGTGGCACGACTTGCCGATCCACGCCGCACTCAGCACCGCCAGCCCCGACTGCGCGCGCACGACCTGCAAGCCCGTCGGTTCGCCCGTCACCGCCGCGTCGGGAAGCCCGAGCGTCTCGACGATGCGCGTCATGCCGATGTTCGTGGTCTCCTCGCACTCGGTGAGCGCGAGCTGCAGCGTTCCGCGCGCTCCCGAGCGCGTCGTGCGGCTCTCCGCGAGCGCGCGCAGCGCCCACAGCATCGACGCACCGCTCACTTTCGCGTCGTTCGATCCGCGCCCCCACAGCACGTCGCCCTGCCATTCGCGCGAGATCGCGGGCTTCGTCCAGCCGCCGCCGATCGGCACGGTGTCGAGGTGCGAGTTGTAGAGCACGCGCGGGCCCGGCCCGAGGACGAGCGACGCGACGACGGTCTGGCCGAGGCGCTCGACGTCGAGCTTCCACGCGCCGCACAGCTCGACCACGAAGTCGCTGATCGCCGCCTCGGAACCCGAGGGGCTCTCGATGCCGACGAGCTCGGCGAGCAACGCAGCCGGATCGCGCGGCAGGTTCACGCGCCGCTCGCCGCGCCGGTCTTGCTCGGCGGTTGCAGCGTGACTTGTTCGAGCGAATCGGAGGCGCCCTCCCCCGCGCCCTCCGGCGCCTTCTCGGGCTCGCGCGTCACGAGCGTGCCCGCGCCCTTGTTCGTGTACAGCTCCTGCAGCAGCGCTTGCTCGTCGCTGCCCGACACGACGTGCACGCGGCCGACGCCGCCGTACAGCGCCGCGCGGATCGCC
>CALFYL010000118.1 GCA_937952135.1 uncultured Planctomycetia bacterium | reverse complement strand
CGTCGGGCTTGTAGGAGCAGTAGTCGGGCGCGGTGCTGACGACCTTCTCGCCCAGGCCGTACATCTCGATCTCGGCGGCGGAGGTCGGCGCGAAGAAGGCCACCGTGCGAACGTCGCGTGCGAGCGCGACGTGCAAGCCGAGGCTGTCGCTCGTGATCATCAGGTCGCAGCGGTCGACGAGCGCGGCGAATTCGAGCAGCGCGTTGTCGCAGCCGGCGTCGACGAGCCGCACGCGGCCCGAGAGTTCCGCTGCGAGGCGCGAGTTGCGTTCGCGCTCCTCCGCGCCGCCGAACAGCGCAAAGGTCACGCGGCGCTCGAGCGCGCGCTGCACGAGCTCGGCGACTTCCGCGGTGCGCTCGATGGAGAGCATCTTCGAACGCCAGCGGCCGCCGGCGCCGGTGTTGAGCCCGACCACGGGGCCGTTCTCGGCGAGTTTCGTGCGCTCCGCGAAGGCGCGGGCGAGCTCCGCGTGGCGCGCCTCGAACTCGAGTCGCGGCTTGCCCATCGCGAGGCCGAGCATCGAGCACAGGATCTCGGGATGGCTCCGGCGGTTCTGGATCTTGAGCTGGTCCGCGCGCTCCTTGCCGTGCACGGAAAGCAATCCCATGTCGAACCACGGCGCGACGTCTCCCGAGTAGCGCCGGGCGCCATCGGCGTCGAGGAAGGCGCCCGACAGCCGCCGCGCGCGCAGCGACGACGCGAGCTGGCACAGCGGCGCCTCGTCGTCGAGCGAGAGCACCCAGTCGAACACGCGCTCGCTCAGCCGGGCGGCGAGCTCGAGCACGCGTTGCGGCGAGCGCGCGTCGAGCGCGACGACCTCGGCGACTTGCGGGTGGAGGCGCACGAGGTCGACGGCCTCGGGCGCGGTGATCCAAGTGACGCGGACACCGGGGTGCAGCTCGTGGAGCCCCGGCAGGAGCGCCGTCGTGCGCACGACGTCGCCCAGCGCGCCGGTCTTGAGGATCAGAACGTCGACCACGGTGAGGGCCCGAGTTCTAGCGCGCGCCTGGCAGGCGGCGCAATCGAGTTGGGCGGCCCCTCATCGGCCGAAGGGCGGCGCAAACGCGAGCGCGGAGCTTCATCCGCCGCTCAGGACGGCGACGAGGTCGAGCACATCCCCGGCGCGCACCCGGTCGGCGCCGCGCAGCGCGCGTCCGGCGCGAAAAACACTCAAGTTCGAGGCCCTCGAAGCGCTCGGCGCCTCGTCGAGGCGCGCGACGCGCTCCAGGAGCTCCGCGACCGAACACGGCAGCGGAAGCTCGAGCTCGAGCTCGCGGCCGAGCTGCTTCGCAAGCGCGCCCACGCAGCGAACGGTCACCCGGCCGGCCCGCCGCTCGCTCGCCGGCGGCGCCTCCGAGCCCTCGAAAAGCGGTGCGACGTCGATCGGTCCGTACTTCCAACGCCCAAGTTGCTGCGCCGCGCGCACGGCGGCGTATTGCGGCCACGCGCCCGGCGCCTCGAGCTTCTCGCGCGCCCACGCGGGCCGCTCGTCGACCTCGCGCGCGCCCCAGCTCGCGTTCAGCTCACGCTGCGCGAGCGTGAGCCGCGCACCCAGCCGCAGCAGCGCGCCGGCGCCGTCGCGCGCGACGAGCTCGGGCGCGAGCACGCGTTCGAGCTCTTCGAGCGACAGCACGCGGTCCGTCAGCAGCGCCGCCGCCGAGAACGAGCAGAACCCGAGCGCATCGAGCGCATTGCTCCAGTCCTCGTGCCACGCGACGAGCAAGCCCTTGCCCGCGCTCGAACGCGGATCGAGCGCTTCGGCGGGCCACTCGAAACCGCCGCCCGCCCCCCACGCCGCGAGCAGCGCCGGATCGAAGGCCGCGAACGGAAAGGCGCGCATCGAATCGCCGCCGCGCGAGGAAACGCACTGGCCCAGCAGGCTCGCGAGGTTGTCGTCGGGGCGCGCGGAGGCGCCTTTGACGCACGTGTGCTCGCCCTCGAGCCCGAGCTGCGCCGCCAGCGCCGCGGGGCCGAGCTCGAAGAGCTGCGCGGCTCGCTCCGACGCGGCGGATGCGCCGAACGCGCAAGCCCGCAGCACGCGTTCGAACGCCTCACGCTCGCCGAAGCGCGGCGCGTCGTCGCAGCGTGCGAGTTCCCTCGCGCGCGCGAGCAACGCCAGCGCCGCGCCCGCTTCCTTCGCGTCGATTCCGATCTCGTCGCACAGCGCGAGCAGCGCAAGCGCATCCTCGAAGCGCTCGAGCCCGAGGTTCAAGCCCAGCGCGTAGCTCGCGCCGAAGCGTGCGCCCTGCGCCTCGCCGCGCTCGGTGCGGAACACCCAGCCGCACGGCGTCGGGCAACCGTGGCAACCGTGCACGCCGCTCTTGGCGGCCGAAATCGACGCTTCGAGCGTCTCGACGCGCGCGTCGGAGACTCGTTCGCGGAACGCGTGCTCGCGAAGCTCGCCGCTCGCCTGCAGCGCGGGCAACTGCTCGAACGTGCCCGAGTCCGCCCGCGCGGCCAGGCGCGGCGAACGCAGCAGCGCGCGCGTGAGCTGCGAATCGGTGCGCGTCGGCACGCTCGGCGCGAGCACGACGACGGCTTTGAGGCCGAGCCGTCCGAGCACCGCGCCGAGTCCGCCGCGGCCGACGAAGTGCGGCGTGTCCCCACTCGCGGCCAGGTTCGCGAACCGAACGCCGCGCTCGCCGGCGGCCCCGATCGCGAGCGAGTCGAGCTCGCCGGCGTGTTCGAACCCTCGCTCGTCGGCACGCGACCCGAAATGCGCGGCCAGGAACTCGTGAACCCTTCGCGCGGAGGCGCCGACGAGCTGCGGGAAGCGCTCGAGTCGCACCGCCGCGTGGTTCCGGTCCGCGTCCCCCTCGATCACGAGCACCTCGCCGCGCGGCGGGCCGCCGGAGGCGCTCGAATGCAGCACGAGCGCGTCCGCGAAGCTCGCGAGCCGGCGCGCGAAGCCGCCGCCCACCAGACCCTCCGCGAACAAGCCCGTCAGCGGCGAACGCGAGGCCACGGACGCGCGCGCCGCCGTCGGAACGCCGCGGCGCACGCAGGCGCCGACCGACACGACGAGCGGGCTCGGCGCGCCGGGATTTTGCTGCGAATGCCGCGCGATCCACGCGAAACCGAGCGCGCCGCCGCCGACGTCGGCGAGGCTCGCCAGCTCGTTCGGCGCCGGACTCCACGGCCCGTAGCTCACGCCGCCGAGATCGCCGGCGCGCAACCGCCCGAGGTCGACTTCGAGCACGTTGCGCGGCGCTCGTTCAGGTTGCGGTTCGGAGAGGGTGCGCACGTTGTCGCCCGCGCTTTGTCCGCTGCCTGTGCGTAACGCGTGCGAGCCCGCAGCGTAGTCCGTGCCGGGCCCGGCCGCAGCGCCGGGCCTTCGATTGGGCCGCGCTTCGGTTGTGCGCCTGCTCCATCGGGCCTAGCTTGTGCGTTCGGACGGTTGGATCGCGGCGCCACGTTCGCGCCGCCTCGCATCCGACGCACGCGCCTCGTCCGCTCCGCGCCCTCACTTCGCTTCGCGCCCTCACCTCGCTCCGCGGCGCCTTCCGCTCCACCCTCGCCTCACCACCGCACCGCCACGTGTTTGGTTCGATCCCCGTCGGCCGTCTCTTCGGCATCACCGTCCGCGTCCACTGGATGTGGCTCGGGATGCTCCTGTTGCTCCCGCTCCTCGTCGACGGAGAGCCGATGGCGGTGCTCGTCGGCTTCCTCGTGCTGTTCGGCATCGTGTTGCTCCACGAGCTCGGCCACAGCTTGATGGCGCGCCAGTTCAACATCCGCACGCTCGACATCACGCTCTGGCCGCTGGGCGGCATGGCGCGGATGGACCACATCCCCGAGCGCCCCAAGGTCGAGTTCTGGGTCGCGATCGCCGGTCCGCTCGTCAACTTCGTGCTCGCCGCCGTCGGCGGCGCGGCGATGCTCGCGCTCGCCTTCGTCCAGGCGTTGCAGCCGCTCTCCGAGGGCGCGTGGTCGGCGTTCGAGATGGCCTCGGTGTTCACGCTCCTCAACCTGGCCATGGGCGTGTTCAACCTCGTGCCCGCGTTCCCGATGGACGGCGGCCGCGTGCTGCGCGCCCTCCTCGCGAACGTCGTCGACTGGGTGCGCGCGACCACGGTCGCCGTCTACGTCGGCCGCATGTTCGCCTTCGCGATGATCGGCGTCGGGGTGCTCGGCTGGATCCTGGAGTGGCCGGCGACCTACTGGTTCCCGCTGCTCGGCGTCTTCCTCTGGCTCGCCGGTGCGCGCGAGCTGTTGAGCGTGCGACTGCGCCGCGCGCACTCCGATCCGCGCTTTGCGGCCTTCGGGTTCCGTCCGCCCTACGGCGCCGAAGGCGGCGCGCACGCCGGAGCTCGCGACGCGGAACCTTCGCCGCCTCCCCCGCCGCCGTCCGCACCGTCGGTCTCGGACGATCCGAGCGGCGCGCGGCGCCCCGAGATTCCGACGCTCGACCGCGCGCCGCGCGGACCCTTGAGCGCGGAAGACATCGCGCGCCTCGAACGCTTCCCCGGCCGCCTCCGACCGCCGCGCACGGACGCGCAGGACGATTCGTAGCTCGACGCGGCGGGAGTCGCGCCCGTCGCTCGCGCCAGGCCTTCGCCTCAGCCTTCGAGCAGCAAGTACTCGGCGCAGAATCCCGGGCCCATCGCGAGCATCAAGCCGCGCGACCCGCGGCTCGGCGGGCGCTCCTCGAGGGTGCGTTCGAGAATGAGCAGCACCGACGCGCTCGACAGATTGCCGTAGCGGCGCAGACTGTCCCAGGCGAGCCCGAGTTCCGCGTCGCCCACGCCGAGCGATTCGCCCGCCGCCGAGAGCACCTTCGGACCGCCCGGGTGGCACACCCAGAAGCCGATGTCCGCCCGCGTGAGCCCGTGCTCCTTCAAGAACGCATCGGCGTCGGGTCCGAGGCGTTCGCGCGCGACGACCGGCACCTGGGGCGAGAGCACGATCGAGAAGCCGTGCTCCGAGATCTTCCAGCCCATCACGTCTTCCGTGTCGGGATAGAACACCGAACGCGTGTCGACGATCCGCGGGCCGCGCGCATCGCGCTTGGCGCCGACGACCACCGCGCAGGCCGCACCGTCGCCGAACAGTCCGCTCGAAATGACGTGCGCGAGCGACGTGTCGCGCTTCTGCCAGGTGAGCGAGCACAGTTCGATCGAAAGCACGAGCACGACCGCTTCGGGGCTGCCGCGCACGAAGTCCGCCGCGCGCGACAACGCCGACGCGCCCGCCACGCAGCCGAGTCCGAAGAGCGGCATGCGTTTGATGTCGGTGCGAAAGCCGAGCTTGTTGCACAGGCGCGCATCGATCGAAGGCGAGGCCAGCCCGGTCACGGTCGTGAACAGGATCGCGTCGACGTCCTTCGGCTTCAGGCCCGCTCGCGCGAGCGCCTTGGTCACCGCTTGTTCGCCGATCTGCAGCGCCGTGCGGATCCAGGCGTCATTGAACTCACCGAAGCTCTCGATTCGCTCGTACTGCTCCAGGGGCAGCGCGAAATGGCGCGTCTCGACGCCGCACGCACGCAGAAGTGAATCGAGGCGCGAAACGACGGAAGGGTGCCCCTTCCACGCGCGCTCGAGCGTCCCGACGACCTCGGCCTGCGAATAGACGTGTTCGGGGAAGGCGCTGGCGACGGCGGCGATTTTCATGACTTGAGGCGCGGAAGGATGTACGGAACTTCGGCGCGGTAGTGCGCGAAGCGTTCACCGTAGTAGGACAGATAGCGACGTTCTTTGTGCATCGGCGCGGCGAAGCAATAGGCCGACCACGCCAGACCGAGGACGACGCGGTCGAGCGTGTAGACCGGGCCGGCCCACAAAGTGAGTGCGAAACACAGATAGACGGGTTGGCGGCAGAGGCGAAACCAACCGTGGGTCGGGAAGTCGCCGAAGCTCGGTTTGCGGCCGCGAAAGACGCTCCACCAACCTACCGCTCCGGTTTGGATGTGCAGGCCGGCGTGCGTCAACGCGACGACGAGCAAGAGCCAGCTCGCCGCGAAAACGGCGCGCATCGCCCAGAGCGCGGCGCCGTGGGCCTCCCACAACACGATTCCACTCGGCGACCACAGCGCAAAGGTCGCGAGCACTTGAAGGCTCGAGACGATCGTGAACGTCGTGGGGCCGAGACCGCGGGCCACGCCGCGCGGCGCGAGGCGCTCCAACCAGGGCCGGCCCGCCGACGAGAGGAGGAACGAGTGCAGCAGCGGAAACTGGACGATCAGCAGCACGTTCGCGACCCAGGCGCGTCCGCCCGCGAGCGTACCGCCGCCCGTCGTCAGACCGCTGTAGAGCGCCGCGAGCATCGCGGCGATCGCCACGGCGAACAAGCCGTGGTTCACGACGCCCCAGGTGAGCGCGGTGACGACTTGGCGCCTTCGACTCAAGAATTCACCGGCTTGCGGAGCAGCGCGCTGTAGCCGACCGACAGGTCGCCGCTCGGCCGCAGCGAAACCGCCCACGTGCGCAAGGTCTTCAGCACGTTGATCGACTCGCCCTGCAGAGCTTCGAGCACCAGGCCGCTGCGCCATGCGGCGCGCGCGAGGTCGTCGGGCCGCACGAACAGCCGGGCGTCGTGCGTGCCGCGCGGAACGAGGCGGACCCCCTCGGCCAGTCGCACGGCGAGCATGCGCGAGCGGTAGGTGCGGTTGAGCGTGTTCACGAACACCACGCCGCCGGGGCGGAGCAGTCGAGAGGCTTCGCGGAGCGCCTCCGCGGGGCTCTCGACGTGCTCGAGCACGTCGGCCAGCAGCACGATGTCCGCGCACTCGGCGACCAGCGGCGTGCGCAGCGCATCCGCGTTGACGAACACGCCTTTCACGTGCTTGCGCGCCTGCGCAAGACTCCCGAGGCTCAAATCGCAGCCGAAAACGCGCGCTCCGGCCTCGGCGAGCGGCTTGGCGAGCAGACCGCCGCCGCAGCCCAGATCGACGACGACCCGCCCCGCGAGCTCGACTCCGATCCACTCGCGCAACACGCGCAGCCGGTGCTCGTTGACTCCGTGGAGCGAGCGAAACGTCGCGGAGTTTGCGTCCCACCAGTCGGCGGCGTGGCTCTCGTAGAGCCCCAAGTCATTGGCGCCGACGGATCTCTCGGTGGAGAGCGTCATTGGATCGCCGCCTTTCGAAACACGACCACGCCGCCGTCGCTCGCGAGTTTGAGCCACTCGCCGCTCGCGAAGACCTGCGCGCCCGAGCCGTCGGAGAACTCGAGCCGCCCGTTCGACAGGCTCCATTCGCCGCTGAGCGTTTGGAACTGCGGACTCGCGCCGCCGATCACGAGCGCCGCGCCGCTGTAGGTCCCCACCGGCGCCTCGGTGCTGGTGCGGACGAAGTGGTAGTGAACGCGCCACAGCGACGCCGCGGCTTCGCCCTCGATCGAGAGCGACTCGAACAGCCCGTCGAGCTGCTCGGCTCGAGCCGGGGCCCAGTTCGTCGGCGCCGGGGCGAGCTCGACGGCGCGGCCCGCGCTGTCGACGACACTCGGCGCAATGCAACCGCCGCAGAGGCCCGCGAGCAGGAGGCACTTGGAACTAGCGACCATCGCCGCCCTCCGACTTCGACGGGGAGCTCGCTCCGAGCGAGCGAGCGCGCAACGCGATCCACACCTTCACTTCGTTCCCGACGCTGATCACGCCGAGCTGGCTCGGCGGCTCGAGCCCGAAGTCGCGCAGCTTGATCCCCAGCTCGCCGTCGATCGAGACGCGCTTGCTCGCGTCGACGCTCACGCGCACGGGCATCGCCACTTCGCGCTCGACACCCTTGATCGACAACTTGCCCACCGCGACTCCGGTGACGCGTTCCCCGGCGAGGTCGACCCTCGCGTCGCGGAACGAAGTCCACGCGAAGCTGAGCTGTGCGTGCTTCTCGACCTCGAGCAGCTCGCGCAGGCCCTTGTCGCGGTCCGCCATGCCGGTGTCGAGCGTCTTGGCTTCGACGCGCACCGCGCCTCTGCACTCGCTCTGCGGCGCCGCGAGGTCGACTTCGAGTTCGCCCTCCACCTTCTGAGTCACCCCGCTGAAGTCGTGCAGCGTGCTCTTGGCGTCGAAACCGACGCGCGAGAGGCTCGGCACGACGGCGAGCCGCTGGCGGCCCTGGAACGAGAACTTCTGCGACGGAAGCGAGAAGGAGAGGAAGCTGCGCTTGGGCGGCGTTTCCACGGCGGTTTCGGGGGCCGCGACTGCGACGGGGGCCGTCTTGACCGGCACGCTTTCGGGCGCGAGCGTTTCCGCCGCCACGGCGCCGGTTTCGAGGGCGATGGCGCCCAGCGCACCGACCTCCGAGCCGGCCGCAGCGACGTCCACGCTGGCTGTCGAAGGAACCTCCACCGGCTCGGACTCGCGCTGCGACTCCGCGAGCGCGTGCTCGCGCATTTCCGCGAGCGCTTGCTCGCGCAATTCTGCGAGCGCTTGCTCGACGCGCACCGCGGCGCGCCGCTGCTCCGCGTCCGCGCTCTGGACGCCCAACTCCAACTTCGCGACGCGCCCGTCGAGCGCCGCCAAGCTCTCGTGCAAGCGCTGAGCACCTTCGCGAAGCGAATCGCTGCGCTGCGTGTCCGCGGCGTCCAGCGAGTCGTGCAGTTGCTGCAGCTGCGGCCCGAGCGCCGCGCTCAAGGCGCCGAGATCCTCGCGCAGCGCCGCGACATCCGCGCGCAGCACTTCGCTTGGATCGGGACCGCGCGCCGCATCGCCAGACTCTTCGGCGAGCACCAACGTGACGCGCTCAGGAACGAGCACGAGCGCCGCGACGCCCGCCGCTCCGCACGCGACGAGCGCCGCCGCGCCCACGACCGACAACCAGTTTCCTGCCATGAAGCAGCGCCAACGCAAGCGCCGCGCCACGCGATTTCGCTCCGCGCCGGTTGTCCCAGCGTCCCTTCGAGCCTCGACGCGCTTGTAGAACTTTCAGCGCATTGTCGATTTCGTCCCTGGTGCCCGCCGCTCACGCCGCGTGCGACGCCCCAAAGTGCGCTCGGCGACGCGGCATGCGCTGTGCGTAGCCGCGAACGTGGTCCCTCCTCCTCGAACGCGGCTTCGCGCGCTGGCTCTGCTTCTGTGCCTGCTGGCGCCGGCGCTCGCGCTCGGCTGGGCCGGCGCGTCGCTGCCGATCGACGTCGAGAACCGCGCGCTGAAGGCCCCCGGAACTCCCGACGCGCTCGCGCTCGAACGGCGTGTCGCCCATTTCGGCCGCGACGAGGAGTTGCTCGTCGTCTTCCAGGCGCTGCCGCTCGGCCAAGGTGCGCTGACCGAGTCCGAGCTCGGCGCGCTCGCGAAGCTGCGACGCGAAGTCGAGGAACTCGAAGGCGTGGCGCAAGTTCTCGAGGCGCCCCCCGTGGGTCCGTCGGCTCGCACGTGGCGCCTCGCGCTCGACGCGCCCGACGGCG
>CALFYL010000117.1 GCA_937952135.1 uncultured Planctomycetia bacterium | reverse complement strand
CGCAGTCGGGCAAGCTGCACCGCGTGCTCGACGGCGAGCTCGACGAGTTCCTCGCGCTGGGGTGAGGGGACAACGCTCGCAAGTCCTCGCGCTCGAGCAACTCGCGAAATCCAGCGCAACGGACGCCCATCGTGCTCAGGAACACTTCGCGCACGGCGAGCACCGAAAGCGGAACCGTTCTCGCGGGTTGGCGTGCGTGCCACGTCCCATCGCCAACAAGGAGTCGGCTGCGCTGACGCCGAGACGATCAAGCTCAAGGCCGTGTCAGGTCGAATGCTTGCGCCGCTTCTGAGACGAGTCCCCATGAGCGGGACGTGAATCCACTACTTTCGCATTCAAGCCAGCTCCCGACTTTTTGTGCTTCGACAGTGCGGGTACGTTCCGAGTGTGTCGCCAAGCGCACCACACCCAACCCGAAGGAGACGTCTCAATGCGGCTCAAATTCCTGATGCTAGCGCTGGTTTCGATCTGCCTCCCAGAGTTCGCGATCTCCAACGCGCAGATCACGTCGGCTACCTGGACACCGGGCGCGGGACACCCGGTAGAGCTTCAACCATCGCCCGCCTTGGTCGCGATCGACTCGGTTGCCGCAACCGGTTGGATTGATGTTGGCGCGGACCTACTCGGACAGGTGCGAGATCCGTCGGTGGCGTATCGAATCGAGTATGAGAGCGATCCGCCCGAGGCCTTTACTCTCGGAGATGGCGCTCAGTTCCACAGCGTGGAGCGCGCACGCATCCAAACCACTCGAGCCGGCGCCAACACCCGGGCCACAGCCCGGATCGTCATGGTGGACCGAGTTTTCTTCGATCCGAACCTGATCGAGGTCCAGGTGCTGCGAATCTGGATTGGCAATGCGCAGACCATGACCGTGCATCCAACCAACGGAGTCTCCGGCGCTGCGTTCGAAGCGGCCTATCGCGTGCAGACCACCGCGCCCTCTCTCACGATCATCCCAGATCGTCGAAGTTTGGAGGGCCCGATCGATCGCCCGTCGCTGTTGAGCTGCACGTTGTTCCAGCTCGAGACCCAGCCTGCACCGAGAGTGTACTCGCTCTCCTACTCGGGCCCGGACGGAGTCATCGAGGCGCTTCATGCGCCCAGCTCAGTGACTGTCCCCGCCGGTCTGAACGGAGCCACCTTCGTGGTCGACTTCGACCCCTACCGCTCGCTCGTCTGGCCGAACAGAAGCTCCACGGTAGCTGTTGAAGCGACTAGCAACGGGGAGAGTGTGACTGGATACCTGCACTTCTCAGGCCCGCTTCTGCTGTCTCCGCACGACTTCCCCGCTGGGTTCACTTCAGTTGAGCCCGAGCCGATAGCTCAGAAGCGCTGCGTGCCCTCCAGTGTGCTCGCGCCCCAGCCGAGCAAGCCCACCTCGTGTGGCGCCTGCGTGAAATTGAGCGTCGCACCAGAATGCCCTGCGGACTCGCCTGGGCCGTCGGGTGCGTACCTGTGGTACTACAAGTACTCGTGCCCGTCCGGAGAGACGAGTTGCACCGAAAGGCAGCATACGGGCAGCTATCAAGGCACGAACTGTCAGCAGTTCAACATGTCGTGCCGCCCCCAGGGCGGCATTTTCTCACGCATCTTCCCAGTTACCATTGGATCCCAAGTCGCCACCGCGGGGCATATGTGCTGTTTTCAGTGCTCACCGTCGAGCAGCTACGCGACGTACACTTTCCCGACTTGCTTTTGAGACGTCGCAACATAAGCGCTGCGCCGAGACGCGGGATCGAGAGCCGCTTGCTGCGTGCGACGGCAGCGGCTCTGATTTCGTTGATCACGGCGTGTCTTCTTCCGGCGCTTGGCAGTGCGCAGAGCGCGGCTCCGGGAGGCCCGGAGCCGGTTTTGACAGAGCAAGTGGTCGCGGCATTGACTCAGTACGTCAGCGGAGTTCCGAACGGCGGGTTCGACTTCGAGGTTCTCGAAGAGATGCGCCATCCACCCGGAGACTGGGATGCAAGAGCGCAGGAGCACTTCGAGCGCTGTATCCAGATCGAGCTGGCTGGTCGTCGCAACACTGACGCACGCGTCGGCGATCGATGGCGTGACGTCGTGCGCACGCAGATCGCGCTGCTCGCTTCGGATGTCAAGGCGATCCACGAGTACGACTTCAATCAGCAGATGTCCGTCGAGATCGGCGAGGACTACGTTGACCAGCGCGTTCTTCTCCGAGCCCACCCGACAGATCCCTCGCCAGCGAAGTCAGCTTGGAACAATGTGCTCTTCCTGCGCGACGAACGCGTGCAAGCGCTCGTCTTGACGCGCGAAGACGGCTTCGGCGCCGAGTCGACCGAGGTCACTGCACAGCGAACACGTCGAGAGACGCAAGACATCGAACTCCTCGACTCGTCCCGCTGGCTGTACCGCACGCGTGTCTTTGCTCGAGAGTGCATACGGGCGTTGAGGGCGATGCCGGAGCAGTGGGTCTGCCATCGAGATCGGGAGGAACTCGTCGCGGTTTGGAGGATTGACCAGCCCGGCCTGTGGCCCAACCTCTTTTTCTACCAGGGCCTGATCGGGGGCCAGGTTGAGTTGCGAGTGAGCGAGGCGCACGGCGGACCTCTCAGCCTGCGCTGCACCGACAGTGCGGGCATGCTCGTCGATGAGCGCCATTGGCGCGACTACTACGGCGATCGCTTCGTCCTGCCGCTGACCCTGGAGTTCCGCACGTGGTATCCGGGAAGCGGCGCGCCCCGATCCAGCGAAATCTACCGCGGACGAGCACGCGGGCGGCGACCACCACGACAGGTCCAGGATCTGTTGACGCCAGGCGCTCAGGTGACCGACGCGCGTTTCGCTCCTCCTGTGTCGTACATCGTGGAGCAGCGGCCGTTGGAAGATGCCGAGGTCATCGCGCGCTCGAGCGCTGCAGCCGGCGGTGACACGCGCTCCGATCAGTACGTGCACCCCAATCTCGATGAGAGCCCGGTTGCCGCGTCCAAGTCCGAGCCCTCGCGCCGGAGCGTCGATGGCGGTCCGTGGTGGCTCAACTCCAGAGTGCTGGGAGGCCTGTTAGTCGCCCTCGGGGCGCTGTGGGCTGGGCTTTCGTGGCGCGCCACGCGGGTGAAGCGACCGTGAAGCAGAAACATTGGGTTGGGCCGCTCGTGCTGGCGATCGCCGGTCTCTACCTGTTGCGGCGCTCGGTGACGAGGTCCGATGAGGAGCCGCGTCCTGGTCGGTTGACGCACTTGACGGAGCGCACGATAGAGCTTGGTCGGGTCGCCGAGGGGGCCGATGTCGAGCTGCAGGTGCTCTTGCTGAACGAAGGCGACTTGCCCGTGCGCGTGCGTCGCCTTCACACGACGTGTGGTTGCACGATCGCGCGCGCTGACAAGACTACGGTGGTCGGTGGCGACACGCTCGAACTCCAGGTCAACGTCGACACGCGTTCGCTCGGTCCGCAGTCCGCGGACGTCCTGCTGGATCTCGATGGCAGTAGCGCAACCCTCGTCGCCGCACGAGTGAGCTTCGTCGTAGCACCTCCGATGGAGAGTTTGCCACGCTCTCCGCACGTGGAGTGGAGCGCGTCGATTCCCGCAGAGGATCAATTGTTCGGAATCGAGTTCTATCTGCACGAAGGCGAAATACCCGAGCTGCTCACGTCAGAAGTCGACCGACCGGGGATTGTGACACGCTGGGATGCGACATCGAGTCGCGCGACGCTGTGGTTGCAACCGAACTTCGCGCTGCTAGACCGCGGGTGTTACTACGCCGGCGTGTCGCTTGCCTTCGAAGACCCACGGCTGGATCTGAAGAAGGCCGTGCTGCTCAATGTCGACGGCGCGCGAGTCACGCTACATCCCGCGGCGCTGGTTGCGTGCGCCACGGAAGTCGAGCGGCGCTTCACTGTGCGAGGTCGACTGGACTGGGACGGCGCATCGGTCGACCCGCTTAGCGTCGAGCCGTTCAGGTTTGAGGCGCAGATCGAAGCTCGTTCAATTGAGCCGGGGCCCGGATTCGAGCTGGACTTGCTGTTGCCGCGGGGGCTGAGTCTCAGTCAGCGCGTCGAACTGCGACTGGTCACCCACAGGGGCGCCTTCATCGCACCACTCCTGATACCCGCCGCGTTTTCGGGAGACCCCGCCAAGCTGGGTGGTCAGTTGGCGCCCGCGCAGCGATAGGCCGCTCGGCAGGACAGAGTCGCACGCGGAGCGCGGGTGCAGACGCGTCCGACCGATGGCGCGCAACACCAATCGCAATGGAACGTCGGAGCGCTGCGACGCCGCCAACTGGGCGCTGGACAACAGCCGCCGCGCAGAGGGCCTACAAGCGGAGGACCTTTTCCTGAGGCGATCGTGGTCGACCGCGAGGTGGAGGAAGGCCGCGGCGGGCCCATCCGTCATGCGCCCTGCACAGCGCAGCTCAGGCCTCGAGTCGCGCGCGGGCGAGGCGCGCCGGGGGCGTGGCGCAGGCGTTCTGGAGACGACCGGACCTGGCCGGCGGTGCGAGTCGCGGGCGAGGAGCGCGCTGACACGCGGCCGGACTGACGCCCGCCAACCCAAGTTCCACAGTTCGAAGGAAGTGAGCGCGACACTGGCCAGCCGCACCCGCACTCGGAGCCCGTGGATGGCGCTCTGTGCTGCTTGGAACGTTCGAATCTCGATGTAGTGACAACACACAGGTGGTGTTGCGGTCGAGGTTCATGGCGGAATCTCCGTTGTGGAAGTCGTGCGCGATCCGATGCCGCGCTCCACACCCAGGACGCACTCCGTCGCGTCCGTCCAAGAACCAAGTCGACTCGTTCCGCGCGTCAGCCGCGCCGCAGGCGCACCAGCATCCGCGGCGAGGAAGCCGTGTGCGGCGAGTCGTCGAAGCCGCCGCACACGTCGAGCAGCTCCAGGCGCACGTCGCGCGCGAGCTGGCGGAATTCCGGCAG
>CALFYL010000116.1 GCA_937952135.1 uncultured Planctomycetia bacterium | reverse complement strand
GAAGTGTTGGAGCTCGAGATCCGAATTCGCCTCCGGGGCGAGCTCGCGCGGCGCGACGGGAACGCCTGCGGGGAAAAGCAGCCGAATTCTCGTCACGGGCGCGGCTGCCGCGACACTGAAAGCCCCGTGCAACGTTCCACTCGAGTCGACGCCGTGCTCGCGCAAGCCGCCTGGGTCTCGCGGCTCACGCGCGTCCTGGTCCGCGACCACCACCTCGCCGAGGAACTCGCACAAGAAGTGCTCGCACGGGCTTTGAAGTCTCCCGGCGGGGACCTCGCGCGCGAGCCAGGTCGGCTTCGGGCGTGGCTGGCGACCACGGCGCGGCGACTTGCGAGCCGCGTGATGCGCCGCGAGCGGCTGCGGCCCGAAATCGAAGCGCGGGCGGCGCGCGCCGAGTCCGAACTCTCGGACGCAGCCGCGTGCCTGGAGTTGCACGCCCAACTGCTCGCGGCGATCGAGGCCCTCGATGAACCCTATCGCGAGGCCGTCGTGCTTCGCTTCGTCGAGGAGCTCTCGGTCGAGGAGCTGGCGCAGCGTGTCGGAATCTCGCGGGACAGCGCACGCCAGCGTGTCTCGCGCGGCGTACAGCGCTTGCGCGCGCGCTTGGAACGCGGGCCGGGCGGCCGAGAGGCGTGGCTGAGCGCGCTCGTTGCGACCGAGATCGGCCGCGATGCGTTGCGAGCGGCGGCCGAGAGTGCGGCGACGTGGAGCGTCCAGGCGAAGGCGCTGGGAGTTGGAACCATGGGAGCGAAGAAAGTCGTGCTCGCGGCTGCTCTGGCGGTGTTGTTCGGAGTCGGCGCCTACCTCGCGCTCGGCTCGCTCGATGGTCGGTCCAACCTGCCGGCGCGAGTCGACGAAGCGCGGGATCCGGCGGCTTCCACGGCGCGCGATGTCGGAGCGACGGAAGCCGCGAGCGAACGCCATGCAACGCAACTGGCCACGAGCTCGAGCGCGGCGGTCGAGAGTCGCGTGTTCGAAGTGACGGACAGCGTGGGGCGGGCGATTTCCGCGGCTCGCGTGTACTTCGAGGAGAGCGGTGAGCTCTTGGAGTTCACCACCGCGGACGATGGCCGAGCCGAACTCTCGCCGGCGCCTTCGTCGGCATCCGGCGTGTTCGCGCACGCGCCGGGTTTCGCCCCGGGACGCGCCGGTCCGAACGCCCAACGCATCGCGCTCCAGGAGCTGGTCGACTTCCGAGCGCGAATCGTCGAGGACCTGAGTCCGCCCGAAACTCCTTTGATGTTGCGGTTAGAACCGGTGGCCGACTTCACGGAGAACTGGCCCGAGAGCGTGCGCGCGCGGTTCGGCGACGCGTTGAATGCGTGGCGAACGCGAAACGCGACGACACAGGCTAGCGGTGAATTCGTGTTTCCGGGTCTCGCGAGCGGCTGGCGCGGATCGCTCACCCTTCCGCCGACCCATGTCCTGTTGGACGCGCCGCATCTCGATGGAGCGGAGCCGGAGAACTCGGAGTACCGCCGCGAGAGTCGACTGACGCTCGCCACGCCCCGCGCGCGCGGTGAAGTGCACGTCCGACGCCTGCCCGTCGTTCGCGGCCGCTTCGTGCGCGGCTGGAACGGTGAACCCGCAGCCGGAACCGCCCTGGGTGTCCATGTCTGGGTCCGCTTCGAGGGAGGCTCGCACTCGCCGATGACCGGAGCCCCGTGCGACGACCGTGGCGCATTCGAAATCGGGTTGGCGGACAGCCAGCGTTCCGCGGGACGCGTTGGCCGCGAGGAACGCTCGGCGCGCGTTGAACACGTGATCGTCGACTATTTCGGTGGAGCGGCCGGCGAGCTACCTACGCGCTTCGAGCGCAGCTTCTCCCCCGCGCTTGCGACGGTCGACCTCGGCGAACTTCGCGTGGAAGCTGGACGCAACGTGCACTTCCTCGTCGTGGATCGCGAGGGACGACCCGTGGTGGGCGCACGCGCTGCCGGACCGAACTCGCAGAGCCACGCGTCGACGGACGCGGACGGACGCGGCGTATTGCTCGGCGTCTCGCCCGGCGCCGCCGTGCTCGAAGTCGGCGCGCGCGGCTACTCGATCGCCAGGGTGGTGGTGCAACCCGAAGGCGGATCGGCGAGCGCTCCAGTGATCGCCACGCTGGAAAAGGGCCCGATGCTGGAGGTCCAACTCGATGCGCCGCGCGGAACCGATTACGAGCGCTGGTCGGCTCGTATCGAGAGTCGCGCAGAGTTGTGGGCCGGCTCCAAATCGTCGGGACCGGCGAGGTTGCACCGCTCGCTCTCTCCGACGTCCCTTCTGGGCGGATGGGGGCGCGACTTTGGCTCCACGCTCGTGCAGTTCGATTCCTCGGGCCGGGTCACGCTCGCCTGCATCGCGCCGGATGTCGAGGTGCGCCTAGAAGTCGCGAACGACGTCCAAACGCACTTGCACGAAGCGACCGTGCCCGGGCTCGGGCCCACGGAGCACCGCGTGGTCGCAATCGCGATCGAATCGGCGCCGTTCGCGCTGCGTGGGCGCGTGCTCGACCACGACGGAGCTCCGCTCGCCTTCGCATCCGTGTCCGTGCACGGCGAACGCACGAAGGGCAAGTCCGTGAGCGATCCGGAGGGTCGTTTCGAAATCGATGGCTACCTCCGCGAAGGCGATCTCGTCGACGTGCTCGTCGCACTCGGCGGCTATGCGAGCGCGCGGGTCGGCGGCATCGAACTCTCGCGGGAGCTCGAGCCGATCGAAGTGCGTCTACAGGCCGGAGTCGAACTCCGCGCGAGCGTCGTCGAGGCCGATGGGGCGCCGGTCGCGGGCTTGCACCTTGTCGCGAGCGCGGAGGGGCTCGCCGACGTGGCCGCGCGCGCGAAGGAGAACGGCCGCTATGAGTTTCCGTCGATCGCGCCGCGCACTTTGACCCTGTGGACCGAGCGCGGCGGCCGGCGTTTCGAGTGGATTCGCGATGGCGCCGCGAAGGAGGTCGAACTCTCGCTGCCCGCGCACGGCTCGTTACAGGTCGAGATCGAGACGGCTTCGATTCGCTGGCCCGTCGACCGCTGGGCGGGGGTGCGGATCTCGTCGCTGGAAGGTGCGCCGGCTTCTTGCGACGCCTACCCCGAGCTCGCGGAGGACGACTCCGCGCAGCAGGGCTTGGCCACGGCGCCTCCGACCCCGTTGCTGCCGGGTCGTTACCGCGTGGAGTTGATGCTGAGCGCCGCGGGATCGATCGAGCGACATCCCAGCGGCCTGAGCGCGAACGTCGAGATTCGAGCGGGCGAATTGGCGAGCGTGCGGCTCGGCGGCTGAGCGTCGGCCGTACACTGCGGCTTGGCGTGTTCCAACCTCAAACGCTCCGAGAGACCCCCATGAAG
>CALFYL010000115.1 GCA_937952135.1 uncultured Planctomycetia bacterium | reverse complement strand
AGACCTTCACCTGACCCGCGTTCACGCCGCCGGCATCGTTGCCAGGAGCGCCGACGGCGAAGTCGTCGCGGCCATCGCCGTTGAGATCGCCCAGCATGGTCAGGGCGGATCCGAATTCGTCACCGGCGGCGTCGCCAGACAGGACACGCACTTCGACTTGCGCCGAGGCGCTCAGCGAAAGCACGACCACGGAAAGCCAGCGAACTCGCAGCATTGGGGACCTCCTCGGGCGGGTGGGGCAAGACTACGGGCCACCATGCCGCCCGTCGCGCGAGCGTTGGTCTGCGTGCGCGAATTCCTCGGTCGCCCCTCGCGAAACAGCGCCCGCGCGCCGGCGTTCCTCCGCTCGGCGGCCGAAACCCTGCGTCGCGCCGAGGGTTCAGCCGCTCGATCGCGAGCACTTCGACACCGAGGAATCCGACATGCTGCCCCCCTTTGAGATCGCGCGCCGCGCGCTGTTCGCCGCTGTTCTGTCGAGCGCCGCTCTCGCCCAGATCGCGCCGACGCACCCCGACCTGGTGTACGCCGTCGTCGGCCCCGCGCCGCTGCGGCTCGATCTGTACCTGCCGACGAGCGCGCCAGCTCCGCACCCGACGCTGATCTTCATCCACGGCGGCGGCTGGGCCGGCGGGAGCAAGGCGCCGATCCCGGCGCTCTGCGCGTCGGCGCTCAACCAAGGCTTCGCCGTCGCGAGCCTCGACTACCGACTCACCACCCAAGCGGCGCTGTTCGCGCCGGCGCCGGTGACTTTTCCGGCGCAAATTCACGACGTGAAGGGCGCCGTTCGTTGGCTCCGCGCGAACGCCGCGACGTTCCAGCTCGACCCGACGCGCTTCGCGAGCTTCGGAACTTCGGCGGGAGGCCACCTCTCGGCGCTGCTCGCCACCTCGGGCGGTTCGCCGGAACTCGAGGGCTCGGTCGGCGGCAACCTCGGCTTCTCGAGCCGCGTCCAAGCCGCGATCGACTACTTCGGGCCGACCGACCTGCTCAACATGAACCTCGACGTGCTCACGCCGCCCGGCAGCGCGATCGACCACGACGCGCCGAACTCTCCGGAGTCGGGGCTGCTCGGCTGGAATCTCCCGGGCCAGGGCGTCGGCGACATCCGCGCGAACCTCCACAATCCGTCGCCGCCCTATCCGGCGCTCGTGCAGCTCGCGAACTGGGCCAACCCGATCACGTGGGTCGACGCGAGCGATCCGCCGCTGTTCATCGGCCACGGCACGAACGACACGGCGGTGCCCGTGCGCCAGAGCACGCGGTTGTCGGCAGCGCTGTTCGCCGCCGGTGTCGAGCACGATTTCCGCGCCGTTCCGCTCGCGGGGCACGGCCTCGGCGGCGCGATCAACGACGTCGGACTCGCGTTCCTGCGCGCGAAGTTGCTCGGCCCCGACCAGCCGAGCGTCGGAACGCCGCTGTGCTCGGGCGATGCGTCGCTCGACGCGTGTCCCTGCGGCAACGAGAGCTTCGACGGCGCGAACACGGGCTGTGTGCACTCGCTGTTCGTCGGCGCGAACCTCAACGCCGTCGGCGTCCCGAGCCTCGCGAACGACACGCTCGTGCTGCGCGCCGACAGCATGCCCAACGGAACCGTGCTCTTCTTCCAAGGGCCCGTGTTCCTCGCCGGCGGGTCCGTGCTCGACGATGGCGTGCGCTGCGCGGGCAGTCCGATCGCGCGCCTGGGGACGAAGCCGACCGTGCTCGGGTGGGCGAGCTATCCGGCGCCCTCCGACGCGCGCGTTTCGGTGCGCGGCGCGGCAAGCGCGGGCGACACGCTCTACTACCAGGCCTGGTACCGCGACGCCGCACCGCACTGCACCGCCGCGACAGCGAACTTGACGAACGCGCTGGCCATCACGTGGTTGCCGTGACCTGACCGCTCAGCTCACTTCGACGCGCAGATTCATCGTGTGCGACGCGCCGGCGGCCAGCTTGACGGCGTTCGCGCCCACGTTCGCCGTCTCCACGCACACGAAGTGGACCCAGTCTTCGTCGGCGAGGTCCGAGTAGCGCTTCGAGCCTTCCATCCACGGGTTCCACACGACCGTCGAGCGCGAGCCGCGCTTGTGAAGCGCGAGCGTGCGGCCGTGCACGATGTCCTCGATCTCGCAGCTCGATTCGGTGTCGAGGTGCACGTTGTCGACCGGCCCGGTGAACACCTGGGGATCGTTCGAAGCCCGCTTGCGCGCGAAGCCGTCGAGCTTGTCGAGGTATGTCGAGCCTTCGAGGCCGCGCAGCGAGATGGCGCGCACGTCGCCGACCTGGAGGTAGCTGTGCAGCGCTTCTTCGAACTCGAAAGGCTGCGCGCCGCGGTTCGTGACCGTGAGCGCGAGCTCGAGCTGCGCGCCGAGCTGCGCCTCGAGCCGCAGTAGAAACTGCTGCGGCCAGAGCGCGCGCGTCACGTCGCTGTCTTCGAGCTCGAGCACCACGCGCGTCGCGTCCTTCGCGGCGGAGGTCTCCACGACGCGCCACGGGAGTCGCCGCGCGAAGCCGTGCGCGCCGCGGCCGAGCTTCTCCGGGTCGTCGCCGAACCACGGAAAGATCACGGGGATGCCGCCGCGGATCGCCTGTCCGGGCTCGAAGCGCGCCTTGCGGGCCACGAACAGCACTTCCGAACCGTCGGGGCGCCAACGCACTACGTGCGCACCCTGCGTGCAGACCTCGCCGTGCTCGTTTCGAATCCACTCCAATGCGGGTTGCTGGGTCTCCATCGCGCGGATCGTACGGTCGCGCGGCGCCTTGTCGCTTCTCGGCGCCTCGGTGAGAATCGCCGCTGCGTCGTTCTCGTCCCACCTCGAGCCCCCTCTCCCCCGCCGATGTCCCCCACCCTCGCTCCGCACCTCGCCGCCGCTGTGTTGCTCGCACCCATTGCCGCCGCGCAGAGCTACCAGTTCACGCTCGAGCCGAATCTGAGCTCGACCAACCTCGGCGCGAACTTCGCGATCGACCTGCCGAGCGTCGGCATCGGCGATTTCGACGCGGTGAACAACCCGGCGGGCACGAGCACCTGCACGAGCCTGTTCGGCGCGTGCAACAACACCGCGATCCCGTTCACCAACTCGGTCGAGATCGACAGCCTGTTCGCGGGCTCGCCCTCGGGCACGTTCGTCGCGTCGATCGACACGGCCGCGGGCGTCGCGGCGATCTCGGGCTTCGCCGTCGCGCCGCTCGGCAAGGAACCCGGCGTCGCGGACCTGACGCTCAACCTTCTCTACTCGACCTTTCGCACGGCGCAGCCGGCGTCGCTCTTCGTCGGCGGCGTGAACCTGCCGCTCCCGCTGGGCCAAGCCACGATCGACAACCTGCTCTTCGTCCAGACCGCGGATGTCGCGGGCGTGCTCGTTCCGAGCGCGATTCCCGACGTGTTCGACTTCAACGCGATCCTCCCGACGACGCTTTCGTTCGACGTCGACCTGCTCGGAAGTGCGACGCAAGTCGGCCCATTGCCCTTTCCGCTGCCGGTGGTCGGCACGCTCGATCTGCGTCAGGGCGGCGCGCTGTTGAGCTTCACCGTCGACGCCAGCGGCAAGCAGACGATCCCCGACCCGCTCGGCGGCCAGACCTTCGAGGACCTCGCGTTTCCGCTGCCGACGATCCTGCCTCCCGGCGGCGTCGCGAACCTGCTGTTCGACATCACGCCGGGAGATCTCGACCTCGCGTTCCTCGCCGACCTCGATTGGACCGCGCTCGGCGCAGGTGTGTGCGAAGCGTCGAACTACTGCGTCACGACGCCGAACACGTTCTCCGCGGGCGCCCAGATCCAGTCCGCGGGCTCGAACTCGATCGCGTTCAACGACTTCACGTTGCTCGCGAACGGGGTGCCCCCTGGTCACGCGGGCCGCTTCGCGATGTCGCGCCAGCAAACGCAACTGCCCTTCGGCGACGGCACGCTGTGCCTCGGCGGTGTCGTGCGGCGCTACCCGATCGTGTTCGCCGACGCGTCGGGGCTCGCGAGCTACAGCGTCGACGTCACCGACACGACCCAACCCGGATCGCTGCTCACCGCGGGCGCGACCTGGAACTTCCAGCTCATCTTCCGCGACCCGCTCGGCGGCCCGGTGACGTTCAACACCTCCGACGCGATGAGCGTGACGTTCTGTCCGTGAT
>CALFYL010000114.1 GCA_937952135.1 uncultured Planctomycetia bacterium | reverse complement strand
AGCCGCGCTCGCGGTCGACGGCCGCGCAATCCACATGTAGCGGGCGGCGCGCTCGTCCGCGGCGCCGAATCAACGCGAGTTCGGCTTCGACCTTGCGGCCAGCTCCGGCAGCGGCACCTCGACCGTTCCGGCCCAGTAGTGCGTCGCGTCCCAGTTGCGCAGCGCCGGAAGCGGCGCGCCTCGAAGGCGAAGAGTCCATCCCGTCGCTGGCAGATCGCCGCGCGCGATCTGGGGCGAGAGCTTGCGCAACCAACCGAATCCCGACCGACCCGAGTGGCCCGAGTTGTGTGTGCGGAACGCGAAGTTCTGCGCGCTCACGAGGCGGCCCTCGCGAAGCAGCTCGACTTCGAAGGCGCACGAGAACGAATTCGGCCACGGCGGGCTGTCGATGGTGAGCGCCGCACACGTGGCGTGCTTCGCGTCCGAACCGACGCCGATCCGGAGGGCGTTCGCAACCGTCCGCGCGACGGCGAAGTCCATGACCGGAGTGAGCACGTCGTCGATCCGCTCCCACGGCCGCACCTCGATCGCAAGCTCGCCGACGCGCTGCCGCGTGCGGCCGAAGCTCCACTCGGGATCCGGGGCCAAGTGCGTGTCGACCGCGGCGTCCTCCGCGGTGTCGATGCCGGTGTCGATGCCGGTGTCGATGACGATGTCGATGACGATGTCGATGACGATGTCGAAGCGCACCTCGCGCTGGTCGAGGCTCAGTCGACCGAGTTCCTGGTACGCCGCGCGCTCCGCCAAGGAGTCCGCTCCGTATCCGCACATCCAGTCGCCGTGCCAGGCACTCGCCGAGGACCAGCCTTCGACCCGCGGCTCGAGCCAGAGTTCGAAGCCGTGCGAGAGCGGGAGTCCGATGAGACCCACCGCGAACGGCGCTTCGAGCGGCCAGTCGGTCCGCCAGCGCAGGTAGCCGCCCTCCACGAGCAGCACGCGCCAGACCTCGCCCTCGAAGCGCTCCCCCGCCTCGACGCGGCGGCGCAACTCCAGGAGCGGCGCGGAAGGCCCCCAGCCGCCGCCGTCGCGCTTGGCCCAACGCGGCATCGCCGCCGCCGCGTACGCAAGTTCCAGTGCGGGCGCGTCCGACAGCGAGGCGCGCTCCGGAAGCGGCGAGACAGCATCGCCCGGTGTGTGTTGGCCAGCGACGGAAGCGAGCGTGAGGAGGAGGGTGGCGACGAACACAGGAGCGCTGGGGTGCTTCGCGGCGCAAGCTCGCGCCGAAGCCAATCGAAGCCCTCGACTAGTCACCGACCACGTCGACGCCACGGTTGTCCACCGTCGCGCCGAGTTCGTCAGCGGCGCCGGAACCCCGGCCGGGCGAGGAGCTCCGCGAGCGGAACCTCGACCTCGCCGGCCCAGTAGCTCGTGGCAGTCCAGTGGCGCAAGGCGCCGCGGGGTGTGCCGCACAAACGCACCGACCAGCCCTCGGCGGTTCTGCGGCCCAGCAGCACGTCGTGCGGCACGTTCGCGAGCACGATCGACGCGCTGGGCAAACGAGCGCCGGGTGAGTAGTGGAACGCGACGCGCTCGACGAGCCGTTCGAAGCAGCGCAGCTCGACGTGCATGTGCCCCGAAATCGATCCGACGAAGATCGAAGCGTCGACCAGGAGCTCCGCAGAGAGTGCGTCGTTGGCGTGATCGGTGCGCTGCAGCAGCATTCGCGAACCGAGCTCGCGTCCCACGCGAGCGTCTGTACACGGACTCACCACGTCGTCGAGGCTCGCCCGTGGGCGCACGTCGATCTCGATCTCGCCGAGACACACCGGCCTCATTCGGGTCCCCGGGCCGGTGCGCACCCCCACGTGAACTTCGAATAAAACGAAGCGCTGCTCGGGGCTGAGCAAGCCCAGCTCCTGGTAGCGCTCTTCGTGGTCCTGGAGCGACCCGGCCAAGCTGCATTGGCCCACGAAGTGCGTTGCGCGAGCCGTCGCCCACCCCTCGTGCTTTGGAACGAGCTCGATGCGGAACCCCGACTCGAGCGGAGGTGCTCGAAGCGACACCGCAAACGGCTGTTCCAAAGGCCAATCGGGCCGCCAGCACAGGTAGCCGCCTTCGAAGAGCAGCGTGGAGAAGAACTCGAGCGCGAAGCGGTGGCGAGACTCCTGGCGGCGTTCGAGTTCCTGCCACGGCGGCGTCAATCGAACCGGACCGCCGTCGTCGACCCACGGGGACTCGCCGAGCGTCGAGCGCAGGAGCTCGAGGTCCGAGAGCGAACGGCCCTCCGCCGATGGGCCCGGATCGGTCGAAGCGGCTTGGGCCAGCGCGCAGAGGAGCGTCGAGAGCAGCAGATCGAGGTCCATCGGGACGAAGCCGGCTAGCTGCGCGCGCTGGTTGCGCCACGCTGATTGCGTCGAGAGGAGTGCTCATTTCTCGTGCGCCGCTTTCAGCTCGACCTCGATCGAGCGGCCGCCGGTGAGGCGCGAGAGCTCGGCCCAGCGACGCGCGGCGGCGGGAGGCGCGTCGACGAGGATCGAGTCGACGACGATGCGGCGAAAGCGCGTGTGCTCGACGAAGAGCGGCGTGATCAGGTCCATGTCGCTGTGCGTGCCACCGGTGGGCACACCGTCGGTGAGCACGCAGATCGTGTCGATGCGTGGATCCGAGGCGGCGAGCAGAGCGGCGTCGAGGAAATTGCCCTTGCCGCGCTCGCGGCAGGCAAGGAAGAACTCGAGCGCTCCGCGGAGGTTCTTGGGGCTCGCGGGAAGCGCGTGCTCGCTCCAGGGCAGCGGCACGTTCGTGAACGGAATCAGGTTGAACTCAGTCTCGGCCGGCAGCGCTTCGAGCGCCGCACGCAGCTTGTCCGACACGATGTCCTTGGGGATGCGGCCGTCCGCGAGCGGCGTCCACATCGAGCCCGAGAAGTCGAACAGGTAGCAGACGCGGTCGGAGATCATCGGAAGGCCCGTGAAACCCGAGCGTGTCGACGGCGCGTTCGGGTCGACTTTGGGCTTGGGCGCTCGCGCGAGCGTGCCTTCGGCGGGCAGTGTCTCGATCCACAGCTTCCACGGGCGCGGGTCGAGGCGGTGCTTCATCCCCGAAGCCACCTGCAACTGGTCGACGATGCGCCAGCGAAGGCGCAGCCTCGGCTCCTGCGCGAGGCGCGCGACGAGCGCCGTCATCGCAGCGCGCGTATTCAGGGCCTCGAGGCTGTCGAGAGCCGTCAGTCTCACGCGCGGATCGGCGTCGGCCGCGAGTCGGATCGCGGACGCCAGCGCTTCCGGCGCCTGCATGCGCACGAGCGCCATCAAAGCTGCGGAGCGCCTTTCGGGCGCCGTCGCTCGCAGCGCGTCCAGCGCGAGTCGCTTCGCGTGGTCCGTTCGAAGCTCCGCCGCCGCGACCAGAGCCGCGCACGACACGTGCAGGTCCGAATTCGAAGCCGCGAGGCGCGTGAACGCCGCCTCGAGTCGATCGGGCGAGCCCGCGAGCCGCCCCGCCCGCGCCAGACGCTCCGCCGACCACACCAGACAGCGCGCGAGCGGCCCCTTGTGCGACGCGAGCAGCTTCGCGACCTCGTCGGATTCGAACGTGGCCTTCGAACTTCCGAGCGCCTCCGCGACTCGCAGGGCGACGAGCTCGTCCTTCGAGTCGAGTCCGGCCCTCCCCCACAGCTCCTTCCAAAGCTTCGCGTCGAGGATCCCGGCGATCGACAACTGCGCTTCGTCCGCGACGCCGGAGTCCCCATCGGCCAGAGCCTCGATCACGAGGCGCCACGCCTCGGGTTTCGCCATGCGCACGAGCCCGCGCACGGCCGCGCGCCGCTTCTCCGGTTTGGGGTCGCGAAGCTGCTGCTCCAACTCGGCGAGCGTCGGCGCCACCGGATCCGGCTCGGCCTTCTTGCCATGCTCGGCCCGCTTGGACTGCACGGCGGGTCCCGCGTGGGCGCTCACCTCCGCGCGCGCCGGAAGGGTCACGAGCACGCTCGCGATCACGGCCGCGATGTGCGTCGGCGGACCCGCACGAGACTGGCTCCGGTGTGTCTTCATCGCGAGCCGTGGACCGCACCGCCGCTCGCCGAGTGGCGCCGACGTTCGTAAATCCTCGGCTCGTTCGCTCGCGGGCCCGCTCGATCAAGTGCGCTCGCTGCGCATGGCGATCAGCATGCCCGCGAGCACCGCGACGCCGCCGACCACCGCCTGCGGCGGCGGAACTTCCCCCAGGAACCACCAGGCGAGCAACGTGGCGCCGACCGACTCGCCCAAGGTCGCGATGCTGGTCAGCGCCGCGCTCACGTACTTCAGCGCGTAGTTGTAGCTCGAATGCCCGATCAACTGCGGAACCAGCGCGAGACAACCCAGCCAGCCGTAAGTGGCCGCGCCGTAGCCGAGCACGGGGTCGCCGCTCACGCCCGTGAACAAGAACAGGAACAGCGCCGCAACCCCGTAGCAGGCGATCACATAGGGCCCGAGCGACAGTTTCTGACGCAGCCGGCGACCCGAGAGCATGTACAGCGCGCTCATCCACGCTCCGAACAGCGCCAGCCCGTCGCCTAGCAGCGCCTGCCCGCGGAGCTCGAAATCACCCGCGCCGATCACGGCGCAGCCGGCGAGCGCGACCCCGATCGCGACCCACGTGAGGCGCCGCACGCGGTCGCTCGTCACCAAGGGAGTCGCCAGCGCAACCCACAGCGGCGTGGTGTTCACGATCACGATGCTCGACGCGACGCTCGTGTAGGAGAGCGACGAGATCCACGCCGCGAAGTGCAACGCGAGAGCGAAGCCCGTGCCCGCGACCAGCCACGCGTCGGTGCGCGTCAGCCGCCGCCATTCCGCGAGGCAGCCGCGCCCGAAGAGCAGCACCAGCACCGCTGTCGCCAGCGCACACCGCCAGAAGGCCACCACGAGCGGCGGAGCGTCCGCCAGTCGGACGAACACCGCGCCGGTGGACACCGCCGCGATCGCCACGACCAGCGCCGCGCTGGGTGGAAACCTCGAGTCAGCATGGGGCGCGGTCATGGAGCGGGCGCAGCGTTATGACCGATGCTCGGAGTCGGCGCCAGCCGGTCGACGCGTCGCGGAGCGGCGGATTGGGCGGTTGGTGGCGTCGCGCTGGCCCGCCCGACGCGGCTCGCCTCGCGCGCATTCGCGACTCAGCCGCGCGAAAGGACTCTCGTGCCGCGCCCTCCTCGCAGCCTGCGGCGCGCGACGCCGCGCTCGCTCGCGTCCGCGGCTCGTGTCGCTGCGGTCCGTGCGAGTTTCACCCCTGCGTGCCGGATTGCGCGTCCCCCACGGCCGATCGCGCGACTAGGGATCCATCCGCGCCCCACACGCGCCAGCGCGTGGGCTAGTCTTGTGTGAGCGCCCGGTTCGGGATGTTGGCCTCCGGCGTCCTTCCGGTCGCGCCGCGCGCACTGCCGCCCTGTCGCAGGCCGGCACGTCGCCGCGCGCCCTCGTCCCCGTCTCCCACCGCTCCCCCGCCCCAAAGCACCATGCCTCGACCTGTGAAGGGCTTCGCAGCGGCGAGCCTGCTCGCGCTCGGCGCCGCCACCGCCCACGCCCAGCAGTACCTCGTCACCGACACGACGAACCGCGCCGTGATGCTGATCGACGGCACGGCGGGCACGATCCTCAACGCGCAGTTCATCGCCGACAGCGGAACGGGCAACTTCACCTTCTCGCTGCCGATCGAGGCCGTGCAGGTCAATGGCGAGATCTGGGTCGCCGACCAGGTGTCCGACCAGTTGGTCCGCTTCGACCTCTTCGGCAACTGGATCTCGACGCTGTCGACCGGGCTCGACAATGTGCGCGGCCTCACCTACCTCAACGGCCTCGTCTACCTGGTGAACTTCGGGACGGCAAACGGCGCGCCCGGCAAGCGCATCCTGGTGTTCGACCTCAATGGCAACCAGGTGTCGAGCTTCGCGACCGGCGACCTGTTCGACGTCGCGGCGCGCGGCAACGAGCTGCTGGTGAGCAACACGCTGCTCGACGACATCGAGCGCTACAGCTTGGGCGGGAACTTCCTGGGGACGTTCCACAACTCCGACGGTGCGACGGGGATCGACTTCCCGAGCCAGGTGACGCCGCTGCTCAGCGGCGAAGTGCTCGCGGCCGGGCAATCCGCGCCGACAGGCTTCTTCCTCTACGACGCGAACGGCGTACAGACGACCTACTTCCCCGTCGCGGCGGCCGTGCGCGGCGTGGCGCGGACGGACGCCGGCAAGTACCTGTACTCGACGAACTCGGGCGTGTTCCTGCTCGACCCCGCGACGTCGCTCACCAGCGATGTCGCGATCAACCTCGCGCCGTACTACATCAGCCTCTATCGCCCGCCGGGACCGCCGGAGAACTACTGCACCGCGGGCACTTCGTCGCTGGGTTGCGCGCCCCAGCTGGCGCACACCGGCACGCCGAGCGCGAGCGCTTCGAGCGGATTCGTGATCTCCGCGTTGCCGCTCGACGCGCAACGTTCCGCGACCTTCTTCTACGGCGTCAACGGCCGTCAATCGCTGCCCTGGGCGGCGGGCAGCACGAGCTTCTTCTGCGTGCGCGCGCCGATCCAGCGCACGCCGACGCAGAACACCGGCGGAACGGTCGGCAATTGCAACGGCTTCGCTTCGCTCGACTGGAACGCGTTCGCCGCCGCCAACCCGAACGCCGTGGGTCAACCCTACGTGTTCGGGACGATGGTGAACGCGCAGTGCTGGTTCCGCGACCCGCCGGCCGCGAAGAGCACGAACCTGTCGAACGCGCTCGAGTTCTTCGTGCAGCCGTAGCGCGTCGCGTTATTCCGCGGCGTAGTCGAGCTCCATCGGCGGCGGCTCGCCCTTCGGTCCGACGAGGTAGTGCTCGATCCACTGCTGCATGCGCAGGTTGTAGTCGAGGCGCGCGGCGGCTTTGCGGTTGCCGTGGCCTTCGCCCGGATACAGCACGAGCCGAACCGGCGCCTGGTTGCGCACCTTGAGGTGGCGGTACATCTCGTAGGACTGCCCCGGGTTGACGCGCGGGTCGTCCTTGCCGTGCAGGATCAAGAGCGGCGTCTTGCAGTTGCCGGCGTGGTAGATCGGGCTGCGCTCGAGCGTGTGCTGCCAGTCGTCCCACACGCGCTTGCGCGCGTGCACGTAGAACTCTTCGTTCGGGATGTCCGTCGTGCCGACCTTCGAGACCTTGTCGCTGATGCCGACGAACATCACGCCGGCCGCGATGCGATCGGAAAAGCGCGTGCTGAGCCAGGCCGTCGCATAGCCGCCGTAGCTGCCTCCGGTGACCGCGACCTTGTTCTTGTCGACCAGGCCGGTCGCGACCAGGTGGTCGATCGCGTCGATCAGATCGTCGAACTCCTTGCCGCCCGCGTCGCCCTGGCTCGACTTCGCGAACGCCATCCCGCGCCCCGTCGAGCCGCGGTAGTTCGTGTGCATGACCGCGAAGCCGCGCGCCGCGGCCGTCTGCGCCGGATCGCCGTAGTTCGTGAGCCAGCCGTTCGAGTGGTGCGACTCCGGACCGCCGTGGACGTACAGCACCAACGGATGGCGCTCGCCCTTTTTCTCGTCGAGCGGGCGCACGAGCAGGCCTTCGATCTCGAGCCCGTCGCGCGCCTTGAACTTCACGACTTCCTGCGGCGCGAGGCGCGTGCTCGCGAGCCACGGATTCGAATCGCTCTGGCGCTTCGGCGCCGCGTCGCCGTGGCTCATCGTGAACACCTCGGACGCGTGCGTCGGAGTGTTCGCGACGAACGCTGCGTTCAAGCCGTCGGCCGAGAGCGAAACGCTGCTCAGGATCGGACCGCCGGTCGCGAGCAGCGTCTTCGCGCCGCCCTTCGTGTCGAGCTTCTCGAAAGCCGTCCAAACGCCGTACGAGTACACCGCGAGCAGCGAGTCCGGCGTCTGCCACTCGAAGTGCGCCGCGTCGCCCTCGAGCCCCGGCCGCAGCTCCACCGGCGCGCCGCCGCCAGCGGGCGCGAGCATCAGCCGCCCCGCCGTCGGATCGTGGATGTCGCCGGCCGCCACCATCGCCACGTGCTGGCCGTCCGGACTCCAGGCGAACTCGCCCAGTTTTCCGGGGTTTTCGATCCTGCCGAGCACCTTGCCCGCCAAGTCGACGATGTGGATGCGCGTGCGCATGTAGCTGTCGTCGACGCTCGGCGTCGGCGCGATCGACACCGCGAGTCGATCGCCCGCCGGGCTCCAGAGCGCCTTGTACACGTGGCCCTCGAGCTCGAGCTTCGCCGGCTTGTCGGCGCCGTCGCCCAGCCCGCCGATCCACACCCGCGCGAAGCGCGAATCTTCTTCGTAGATCTCCTGCTTGAAGCCCTTTTCCTGCTCCTTCTTGCGCGCTTCGGGCACAGGCTCGAGTCCGACCAACGCCACGCGTGCGCCGTCGTGGCGCACGTCGTAGGCCGAGATCGATTCCGCGAGCACCGCCACGCGCCGCGCCTCGCCGCCGTCGATCGGGATCGAGTACAGGCTCGTGTGCTTGTCGTCGTTGCGCTTGGCGAGGAAGGTGATCGACTTGCTGTCCGGGCTCCAGCCGACCGCCGACACGTTGACCTTGCCGGTGATGAACGGCCGCGCGCTCCCGCTGGCTCGGTCGAGCAGGTGCAACTCGGTCCACGCGCCGCCGTCGTCGTCGACCATCGGCTTGCGCGGGACGGCGAGCGTGTACGCGACGTGCGCGCCATCGGGCGCGATCTCGGCGGCGATCACGCTGCGCAGCTCGGCCACTTTGTGCGGCGTGAGCACATCGGCTTGCGCCATGAGCGGCGCGGACAGCGAAGCGAAAGCCAAAAAGAGCGGCGCGAGCGGGCGTCGAAGCATCTGCGGGGCGACCATCGTTCCTCCGGGGGCAGGGTGGGACAGCGGCGGCCGACTGCGGCGTCGCCGACGTGAGAGCGCGCGAGCATAACCCCGCCCCCGCGGGTCGGTCGCGCTTTCGATGCGGCTCTCGCCCTCGCGCCGCGCGAGACCATCCGCCGCGCGCGTTCAGCGATAGCCGCTCACGTCGGCGGGCTTTCCGGCGTCCTGCACATCCACCATGTAGCGCCACGCGTCCGGCTGACTGCCGTCGAGGTCGGTGAAGCCGTACACGCGCGCCAATTGGCCGCTCGACAGCGAGCTCCCGTTCCAGCGCTGCAGGTCGGGGTCGCACGCGAGCGCGACGACGGCGCGTCCGACGAACGCCGGGCTCTCGGAGATCGCGAAGCCCGGCACGCGCGCGATCGCGTCGCGCCAGTTGTCCTCGCGCACGCCGAAGGCCTCGAGCATCGCCTCCGAGCGCAACCAGCCCGGGGTGAGCGAAACGGCGGTTGCGCCGCGCGTCTTCAACTCGTGCCCGAGCGCGAAGCCCATGCGCGTCACTGCCGCCTTCGCGAGGTCGTAGAAGAACGAGTTTCGATAGTTCACGGCGTTGTACTCGGCCGTTCCGTCGTTCACCTCGACCACGAGTCCGCCGCGCGACTTCAACAGGAGCGGGAGCGCGAAGTGGCTCGTGATGGCGTGCGTGTCGACGGCGAGCCGGAGCAGGTGCAGCCCGTACTCGAGGTCCGACTCCCACACAGTCTTGTTCCACTCGATCTTCGTGGCGCCGAAGATGTCGTTGACGAGCACGTCGAGCCGGCCCTGCTCGCGCTCGATGCGTTCGACGAGCGCTCGCACCTGCGCGGGCTCGAGGTGGTCGACTCGCACGGCGACACCGCGCCCGCCGGCGGCGTCGACGAGCTCCGCCGTCTGCTCGATCGTCTCGGGGCGCTGCATCTCGGAGCGCTCCGCGCGCGTCGTTCGGCCCGTGACGTAGACCGTCGCGCCGGCGGCGCCGAGTTGCACCGCGATCCCGCGGCCCGCGCCGCGCGTCGCGCCCGCCACCAATGCCACCTTGCCCTTCAGCGGAGACTTCATTCGCAGTGTCGTACTTCGCCGCGGCGCTCCGCGCACGTCAAGCAGCGGAGCGCGCCGTTATCGAAGCCTTCAGGCGCGCCGCTCCCCCTCTCGCTCGCGAGACCCAACGACGGCGCCCGACCGAGAGCCTCGATCGGGCGCGCATGAGCTCACGGACACGAACGACGGTGCGTTACGGTCCCAACGTGAACTCCAGCGCGTTCGAGAGCGCGCTGTGCTTGCTCGTGAGCGGGTCGCGGCAGATCGCCTGGACCGAGATCTTCTGGCCCGCGAAGAATGGCTGTCCGAGCGTTCCACTCCGCCCGCCCGCGAACTCGTTCCAGTTCAGCTCCATCACGCCGTCGCAGCGACCCGGAGTTCCACTGGAGCGCGTCAGTCCGCAGCGCTGCAGCGGCGGGCGGATGCAGAGCGGAGTGGTGGCCGAGCCCCAAGGCACGTCGTGGCGCGAATCGACGCTGTAGAACAGCATCCCCAGGCGCGAGGCGTCGATGCCGTGCGCGCGCAGGCGGAACTCCGTGCTGAGCGACGCGCTCGGGCAGCCGAGGCTCGACAGCACGCCCCGGCAACGCGGGGAACCGTTCGCCGGCACGCAGTAGGACGAGATCTGCGGACTGGACGTGTAGAGCATCGCGAGCGCGACGCCGCCGGCCCCCGCGACCCCGGGAGCGCCGACCAGTCGGCGTCCAGGCGCCAGCGCGACGGACGCGCCGAAGCCGGCGATCGCACCGCGCACGGGCGCCGTCGCTTCGAGGCACTCGCACTCCATCCAGCGGCCGGGGACGGCGCGCCCGCGCTCGAACAAGTACGCCTGCCCGAGGCTGGACGGACCGGCGTTGCGCGCGCCGACGAGCAGTTCGTCGCCTGCGATCGAGAGCGAGGCGCCGAAGTTCGCGGTCGGAGTCGCGTCGAGCGCGTAGAGCTTGCGCTGCAGCGGCCACACGCCGTCCGAGTTGCACTCGTAGGCGTACACCGCGCCCGCGTCGAACGCACCGTCGGGATCGCACGGGGCGCCGACCGCGAGCGTGGACGGCCCGACGGCCACCGAGGCGCCATAGAGTTGGCCCGCGACGCCATCCGCAGGCACGAACTTGCGCGCGAGTTCCCAAGCGTCGTGGCCGCCGCGGTCGCGCTCGAACAGATACGCCGCGCCGGTGAGCTGCGAGCCTTCGCCCGTGGCGCCCGGAGCGCCGATCGCAATCCACTCCGCGGTGACCGCCACCGCGGCGCCGAAGCGCGCGGGGCCTTGCGCCTCGGGCTCGAGCGCGCGGACCAGGTTCCACTGCGAGGACGTGGCGCCGCGGCGCAGCACGTACGCGCGGCCCATGTCATCGGCGGCGCCCGGCGCGCCGACCACGAGCACGTCCTGCCAGACCGCCAGCGCCGCGCCGAAGCGCGCCACCGGCCACGGTCCGGGATTCTCGATGCGCGCGACCTCGCCCCACCCGTTGCGAGCGCCCGCGTTGCGATCGAACACGTAGACCGTGCCGCTTCCGGGGTCGACGCCCGGCGCACCGACGAAGGCCAGGTTCGCCGTGACCGCGACCGCATGGCCGAAGCGCTGGGCGCGGTGCGCATCCGAGGCGAAGAGCGTCTTCACCTCCCTCCACTCGGCGCGTCCGTCGTACAGGTGCGCCGCGCCGGCGCCGAGCCCGTGCGTCGCGTCGAAAGGCGCGCCGACGAGCGCGATCGAGTCTTCGATCGCCGAACTGGCGCCGAAGAGTGTTCCGTTGGGAGCGGAGAGCGAGTGCTGGTTCCATTCCAGCTGCGCGAGCGCAGGCGTAGCACCGACCACCGCGGCAAGGGCCAATCCGCCGGCGAAACCTCGCCACGGACGGCTGGGTCGAACGATCGAAAGCCTCATGACACTCCACCTTCTTGTCAGGCCGCGGCACGCGGCGGATCCGAGAAGGTCGCCGGCGCAGCAGCGTCGCGCGCCATTTTCGCCTTTCGATTTCGCGCGCGCCGCGGGTGAATGTGGGCGCCGCAGGCGGGCTCAGTGGGTACGCACCGGGCCGAAGGCGTGTCGCGCGCCTGACGTCACGGCGTGAACGTCACCGCGCGCGCGCTCGAGAGGTTGGTGGCCTTGCCGCACGGGCCGTTCGGATCGCGGTACCAGCACTGGAATCCGAGCACGGCGCCGGGAACGAAGCGATTGGACGCCGGAAAGTGCGCTTGCGAGTAGGCCGCCAATCCCGGTCCGTAGATCGCGACGCCCGCGGGCCCGCTGTTCCGCACGCCGAGACGCGAGACTCCGCCTGCTACGCAGCGGCGACCGTCTCCGAAGGGCGCACCCGACGACAGCGAGGCGCTGAGGAAGACCAGGCAGCTCTGCGACTTCGGAAGTCCGGCGGAGACCAGCAGCAGATCGTCGGCGGCGACGCTCGCGCTGCCCGAGGCGAGCAGCGTGGCCCCCTCGCCGCGTGAGTTGGCGCAACCGGCATTCGGAACGGAGGTGTTGCCGCACGGACAGCCGCCGCTCGCGCCATCGCCCGTGCAGAACACGGCGCCGACGCTCGGCTCGAGGTCCGTGCCGATGGAGAGTGCGCGGCTGTCGCCGACGTGGAAGTACATGTGGGCGCCGCGCTGCCACCAGAACGTGCCGTTCGGACCGCTGCTGCTCTGAGCCCAGCCCCAGGAGACATAGGCGAGCGGCATGCGGCCGACGACGGAGATGAAGTAGCGGGTGTTCGCGCGCACGAGCACGGGCACGGCCAAGGGCGCTTCGAATCGATAGAGCCCCGGACTGAGCAGACTCGTCGCGAAGTTCGTCACGACTTCCGAGCCGAGCGGTTCGCTCCCCGGCGCGAAGATGTCGGGCTGCACCGCGATCGTGTTGGGATCCTGGCGAAAGAAGGAGAGCTCGAAACCCAGGGGCGGCGCGGCGTCGCCCGCCCAGCGCACGTGCGTGATCAACGTGTCCTGCGCGAGTTGGAAGTCCTCCCAAGCGATGGCGTCGTTGTCGCTGTCGTTCTGTCCCGAGGGATCGATCCACAGTTGCGAGGCGCGGCGCACGCCTCCGCCGACAGCGGCGGGTTGTTCGTACACGTAGGTCTGCGCCGCAGCGGATGCGGCGACGAGCGCGGCGACGAGCGACGCGAGGAACGACTTCATGGGGGTCTCCGATCGGCCGAGTGCGGGGAAGTCGGCGCGCGAGGAACGCGGAACGCGCCGTGGCCTCGTGCGAAGGCAAGCCACGTGCCGCGTCTCACCCCCTCCGCTGCGCCGCCGCGGCGCGCCGAACGCGCATCGAAGGTCGTTCGCTTCAAAGCCTGCGCAGAAAGTTCAAGCCCATCGAGCGCACCGACGGGGCGGCACGAACTTCAGCGGACGCGCACCGAGCGAAAGAGCCCCGGGTAGTCGACCACGGCGCCGATCGGCGACACTCGCAGCGTCGCTCGATATCCGTGGTTCGGCGAGGCGTAGGCGTAGTCCGTCCGTGACCGACGCTCGTAGCGCTGCGGCAGCACGCCGACACGCAGGCTCGGAAAGGCGAGGTAGGCCGCGGGCGCCTCGGCCAGCTCGCCAACGCGCAGACCGAGGCGACGCAACACGATCAAGTTCGTCGCGGGCGTGAAGCCCAAGTCGACGTCCACGCACTCGGCGAGACTCGGTCGCGGCTTGCCGTCGACCGTCCATCCGCCGCCGCGGAGCGCTTCGATTCGCACGTCGACTCGTTCTGTTCCGATGAATCCGGCCACGCGAGCGCTCTTCGTTCGAAACGCGCGATCGGCGGTCACTTCGTAGTGAAGCTCGCACGCGCGCCGTGCTTCGGCGAAGACCGCGACGCCCCGCAGACGCCACTCGCGCGCCAGCTCGAAGAGCCGGCAACTGTCGTGGCCCGGGCCGCCCACTCGGCTCCACAGGAAGACCGCGGCGGGAGGCCTCATCCTCGAGCCGCGGCGGTCAGCCGGCCGTCGTGTCGGTCATCGCCTTCGTCGACTTCGAGTACTTGTTTCCGGCGGTGCCGGTCTTGTGACCCGGGTCGACCCACGAGCGCGAGACTTCCTCGCGCTTGACGAGCTTGCGCTCGATGCGGTTGACGACATCGAACACCCGCGCTTCGAGCACTCCGAGCGACCAGTTGTTGTCGCGCAGGCGCTGCTCGGCGCGCTTCTCCCAGAAGCCGATCTTCCCGCGCGCGAGGCCGTAGGCGAGCGTGACGTAGTGCTGGTACAGCTTGCGGCGCTGCGCGACCTCGGGCGGGATCTTGCCCGGCCAGGTCTCTTCGAGGTGGTACTCGCCGATCGAACCCCACTCCTCGATCTTCTGCGGGGGCTGGTAGCCGAGCGAGATCGCCTGGTCCCACATCGCAGTGCCGGGGATCGGCCGGTACGGCCACACGGTCGGGCGTGCGAGCGGCGCCGCGACGTGCAGTCGCCGGCACTGGTCGATCGTCGCGAGCATCGAGTCCGCGCTCTCGCCGGGGTAGCCGATGATGTAGGTCACCGACGAGCACACGCCGCGCTTGTCCATCTCGACCGCGGCCGCGATGTTGTCGTCGTCTTTGATCGGCTTGCCGATCTTCTTCATCATCTCGTTCGTGCCCGCCTCGGCGCCGATCTCGGCGACGTACAGGCCCGAGGCCGCGAGCGCGTCGAGCACGTCGGGCTTGTAGGTGAGGATCGAGTGCGTCTCGATGAACGCGTTCCAGTGGAACTTCAGGCCGCGCTCGAGCATGCCCTTCGCGAATTCGCCCGTGCGCTTCTGCATCACGCCGAAGTTCGCGTCGTGAAAGCGCACGACGTCGAAGCCCCAGCGCTCCTTGAGGTCGGCGAGATCGTCGAGCATCCGCTCGGCGGGCATCGCCTTCCAACGCCGGTCGGTGACGATCGGCGAACAGCAGAAGGTGCACGGCTCGGGGCAGCCGTAGCTCGAGAAGTACGTGATGCCGAAGTACGGTTTGCGCGAGCCGATGGCCGCGGGCGTCGGCATGCGGAGGATGTGCTTGTGGCTGTCGGGGCGCAGTTGCCGCTCGCGGTACGGCTCGATGTCGATCAGGTGCCAGGGCAGGTTCGCGACCTTGTCCCACCCAACGACCGCGCGCGTAGCGGTCTTCACCATCTGACCGTCGCGGAGCAGCGCGAGACCTTCGATGTCCTCGAGCGGCGTGCCGGAGTCGATCGCCTTCACCAGTTCGCGGAAGGTGAGCTCACCCTGGCCGAGCACCACCGCGTCGTACAGGCCGGTCCGGAGCTGCAGTTCGGGCTTCACGGACGCAAACCAGCCGCCGATCACCATCGGGAGCTTCGGGAAGCGCTGCTTCACTTTGGTCGAGGCGCGGAACCCGTCGGTGACCATGAACCCGAGGATTCCGGTGGTCGCGTAGAGGAACGCGCCCTCGCAGGCCTCCAGCAGCCGCCGATGCCCCTCTTCGGGCTCGTAGAGGTGCGCGTCGACGATCACGACCTCGTACCCGTCCTGGAGCGGGTACGCCGCAATCGTCAGCATCTCCAGCGGCAGCATGTCGCCGCTGCACGGCGGACCGATCGAGGTGTCCACCTGCTGGGGCTGGTAGAGGACGATTTTCTTCTTGGCCATGGGGTCCGAAATCTTACGTCAGGGTGCGGGTCCGCGCTCCGGGCAATCCCCGCCGCGCCAGCTACGCAAGCAACCCCCTTCTATCGGGCGTCGGATCTCACTAACCTGCTCGGCCTCGCACGCCTTCGGGCGGGCGCAATCAAGGTGTCTCTCCGAACCCGTGAAGGAAACTCTCTCATGAAGACCGTGAAGTGCGGCCTCCTGGCTGCGGTGTTGGCGACCGGCCTGCTCGGCGCCTCGTGCCTCGGCCCCAACAAGGCCTTCAACAAGCTCAACGACTGGAACACGAAGGTCACCGAGAACAAGTGGGCCAACGAGGCCGTGTTCATCGTGTTGAACATCATCCCGGTGTACGGCTTCGCCTACCTGGCTGACATCATCGTGTTCAACTCGATCGAGTTCTGGGGCGGCAAGAACCCCATGGATTGAGATCGGGGCGCGAAACGTCGGCCTTCGCGGGCGGGCGCGAGCGCACTCGGAACCGAACCGGAAGGCGGCAGCCGCGAGGTTGCCGCCTTCCGGCGTTTTTTGGGGTCCCGGTCTCTTGGGGCCCCAGCGCTCGCGCGGCGGCTCTCGTCCGACACCTCCGCACGCGGCCGTCACTCGACGACGGCGAGCGGCTGACCCGAGCTCCACGCCGCGGTCTGCAGCAGCGCGACGATCAGGTTGTGCGCCGATGCGACTCCCTTGCCGGCGATGTCGAAGGCCGTGCCATGGGCCGGCGAAACGCGCAGGAACGAGAGCCCGGCGATGACCGTGAGGCCGTTGCGCTGACCGGCCAGCTTGACGGGAATGAAGGCCTGGTCGTGGTAGAGCGCCAGGACGGCGTCGTGCTCGCCGCGCAGGGCGGCGATGAAGACGCTGTCCGGTGAGAGCGGACCGGCGACGAGGATCCCGCGGGAGCGCGCGCGTTCCGCCGCCGGCTCGAGGACGTCGAGCTCCTCGCGCCCGAGCAGACCGCGCTCGCCCGCGTGCGGGTTGAGGCCGGCGAGCGCCAGCCGCGGCTTCGCAAAGCCCCACCTGCGCAGCGTCGCATCGAGCAGCGCGAGCTTGGCCTCGACGCGCTCCGTCGTCACGAGCGCGAGCGCGTCGCGCAAGGGCATGTGGCGCGTGAGCAGCATCGCCCGCAGGCGGCCCGCGATCGCGACCATCTCGAAATCGGTGGCGCCGTCCCAGCGGCCGAGCAGCTCGGTCTGGCCCTCGACTCGCTCGCCGGCGGCGTGCAGCGCCTCCTTCGAGACCGGTGCGGTGACGAGCGCATCCACGCGCCGCGCGCGGGCCCAGTCGACTCCCACTCGGAGCGCGTCGAGCGCCGCGCGCCCGCAGCGCTCCTGCACGCGACCGAATTCGTAGTCGTCGAGCTCGCCTGTGTCGACCCAGCTCCTCGACGGTCCAACCGCGCCGCGCTCGAGCTCGATCCACTCCGGCCGCAGCCGCGCGGGTCCGAACACGCGCACGTTCATCGCGCCCCGCACGCGCTCGTCGGCGAGCGCGGCGAGCACGATCTCGGGCCCCACTCCCGCGGGATCCCCCACTGTCAGTCCGACCGTGGGCCGCCTCGCGGGGAATTCGCTCTCCGACTTCGAATCGATGTCCATGGCGCGCGGCAGACTACCGCAGCGCGCATCACGCTCGCTCGGACGCGGCGCCGTCGCCCGCTTGCGCCGCGAGTTCCGCGTTGCAGCGGTACAGCCACACGAGCACCTGCGCGACGGCGGCGTACAGCTCCGGCGGGATCTCGTCGCCCGTTTCCAGACCCGCCAGAAGCCCGAGGAGATCCTTGTCGCGCCGCACCGGCACTCCGTGGCGGTCCGCGAGAGCCAGCATCTGCTCCGCCATCCACGCCCGCGCCTGGGCGACGACGCGCGGGACCTCGCCGCCCTCGTGGCGCAGCGCGACCGCGCGCCGCTGGGCGCCTCCAGTGTGCGAGTCGAGCGAATCCACGGCCCGCGTCAGCCTTCCACGTCCATCAAGCCGTGGGAATCGAAGTACGACGAGTGCGACGGCGCGTCGCCGTGCAACGCCCAGTCGTTCGTGGCGCGCACGACGCTCGCACGCACGGCGGCGCCGCCAGCAGCCAGGGCTTGTTCCAAGTCGCCGACGCGCCGCGCGAGGTAGCTCGCCAGCTCCTCGGAGCGGGTGAGCACGCGGGCCGTCACCGCGCGCTCGGCGATCAGCAGGTCGACGTGCAGCGGGCCGGTGCGCGAGAATTCGACCTCCATCGCCACGCGGCGCGTGCGTTCGCCGTCCGCGTGCGCGCCCGCGCGGGCGCCGTCGCGCGCCACGCGCAAGTGCAGCGTCGACCACTGGCCTCCGTCGCGCAGCGCGACGCTCCATTGGGGGCTCTCGTCGACGGCGCTGCGCGCGAGATTCAGCAGCTGATCGGCCTCGAGGCCGCCGAGCGCTCGCTCGAGCGCCGCCCGCAGGCGCCCTTCGCTCAACGGACCTTCGAGCGCGAGCAACTGCGCCTTGAGATCGCTCGACAGCGCCGCGAGCGCCGCGTCGGCCCCGGTCGCGGGTGCGCGCAGCAGATCGCGGCCCGCGAGCGCGCGCACGGCGAGCGTGCGCATCCAGCGCGGCCAATGCTCCCAGTCGAGCGCCGCGAGCGCGGCGGAAAGCGCCTGGGCGTCGGCAGGCGCAAGTCGCGCGAGCGCGGCCGTCATGCTCCGAGCGAGGTCGGGCGCATTCAGGCGAGCGTCGGCGGACGCGCCCGTCGGTGTGAGGACGCGCCGCAACGCGTCGCCCAGGCGTTCGAGCCATCCGCCGCCGTCGAGGCTGTTGCCCGCGGCCTTGGCGTGCGCGAGCGCGTGCTCGCGAAGCGCGCCCACGAGCTCGTCCCCGAGGTGCGCGGCTTCGGCTTGGGGCGCCCATTCGAGCGCGAGGTCGGCGAGCCGCGCTTCGAATCCGAGCCCGGCGCGGAGCAGGCGCTCGCGCAGCGCGGCGGGACCGTCCGACGCGGTAAACGCGTGCGCTTCGAGCTCGCCGAGCCAGCGCGCGACGAGCGCTTCGCCGGCCTTCTTGTCGAGCTTCGAGCCGAGGGAGTTCGACGGCGGGTTCTCGAGCGCGTCCGCGAGCGCTTGCGAGAGCTCCTCGAGCAACGCCCCGAGCGGGGCTTCCGCCCCAAGAGCCTGCCGCAGCGCGCGCACGAGTTCTCCGGGGCCCGGTTCGGGGGCTGCGACGAGCTTGAGCTCGAGCGGCACGCCCGAGCCCACGACCTCGAACACGTAGCGCCGGCCGGGCTGCAGCTCCGCTTGCGATTTGGCCGGCACGCGCAGAGTTCCGACCCCGATCAGCAGCGAGCCTCCGGCGAAGGTCTGGAGCACGTCGCCGGCGAAGACGCGGCCCTGGCGCAGCGCCACCGTCAAGTCGGCGGGCGTGCCGCCCTGGGGCCGGGCCCAGCCGGTCTGCGCGGCGCCCTGAATCGACAGCGGGTCCATGCGCGACGGGTATCGGACGAGTCCGAAGCGCCGTGAGCGCGGCTCGCGCACTCCGCGGAGTTCCGCTCGGGGCCGCCAGGAAAAGAGAGACACCCCAGCCGGGCGATGGGCCCTGCGGGGGTGCCGTGTGTCGGGCGAGAG
>CALFYL010000113.1 GCA_937952135.1 uncultured Planctomycetia bacterium | reverse complement strand
CGATCCTGCTCGGCGCCGCGGACCGGGTGCGGCTCGCGGTGCTGCTCGACCGCGCCGCGCGAGACGGTGAGGCGCGGGTCTCGCTCGACGAGTTCATCGAGATCACCGCAGTGCACGAGGAAGGTCACCTGTGCGACCGCGAGCGCTTCCTCCCGATTCAGAAGAACCCGCTCGGTGCGCTTCGGCTGCTGGCGGAGTCGGGCTTCACGCCCGCGGGCGTCGCGCAGCGGCTCGAGTACCGCGCGCAACTCATCGCGCTGTGCGTGGCGGAGGACCCGCGCGTGCCGCTCGTATCGGTGCTCGGCGCCGCGGACGGTTCGGGCCCGTCGCTCACGCCGCACGCAGCGGCCTACCGCGACCTGCTCGTCGACCTTCTGGCGGAGCTCGACCGCGCGGTCGAGTTCGAAGGCGAACGCTGGAAGAGCCTCGACCCCGACCGCGTGCTCGTGCACCAACTGCACCGGCTGACGCCCGAGGAATTGCGCGAGGTGGCGCTGCGCAGCGCGCGGCGCAACGGGCTGGTCGGCGGCTAGCGAAGTTCAACGGGATACGATGGAGCGCGTGGAGAACTTGATGAAGCGATGCGGGACGTGGATGGCCGTCGTTTTGGCGCTGGGGCTCGCCGGCTGCGGCGACTCGGGACCCAAACGAAAGAACGTGATCCTGATCACGCTCGACACGGTTCGCGCGGACTACGTTTCGGCCTACGGCGTGCGCGACGGCATCACGCCGAACCTCGATGCGCTCGCCGAGGAGGGCACGCGCTTCGAGATGGCGATCAGCACGGCGGGGGTCACGCCGGTGTCGCACGCGTCGATCCTCACGGGCCTGAACAACCAGACGCACAAGTTGCGCGTGCTGTCGGCGCCGAGCGGGTACACGCTGCCGGACAGCGTGCCGACGCTCGCCACGGTGCTCGCGAAGGAGGGCTATCGAACGGTCGCGGTGCACAGCGCGTTTCCGGTGTCGCGCAGCTTCGGCTTCAAGCGCGGCTTCGAGGTGTTCGAGGACATGAACACCGAGATGCGCACGGGGCCCGACGGCCAGAAGCAGAGCTGGGACGTCAATTCCGCGCAGCGGCGCTCCGACAACACGACCGACGTCGTGACGCGCGTGCTCGGCGACGAGGAGCCGTACTTCCTGTGGATCCACTACTGGGATCCCCACGACTGGGCGATGGTGCCGCCCGAGGAGCACTTGCCGCCGCGCGACGTGCTGTTCGACGCGCAGGGTCAGATCCGGCGGCCCGCGAAGGAGCTGTACGCCGCGGAGATCAAGTACCAGGACCAGCAGATCGGCCGCCTGATGGCGGATCTCAAAGCGCGCGGTTTGCTCGACGACACGGTGGTCGTCGTGACCGCGGACCACGGCCAGGGCTTGATGGAGCACGAGTGGGCCGCGCACCGCCTGCTCTACCAGGAGCAAGTGCACGTGCCGCTGATCGTCCGCGTGCCGGGCGTGAAGTCGCAGGCCGTCGTGCGCGACCTCGTGCGCACCACCGACGTGTTCCCGACGATCCTCGACTACCTCGGCGTGCAAGCGCCCGCGGCCGTCGACGGCCGTTCGCTGCGCGCGTTGATGGAGGGCAAGCCTGACGGCAAGCGCATCGCGTTCGGCGACCAGATCAACGGCTACGACACGAACGCGGGCATGACCGACAAGCGCCCGCTCGACCACTGGATCTACATGGCCTTCGACTGGCCGTGGAAGTTGATCTACCGGCCGGCGCATCCCGAGAAGAGCGAGCTGTTCAACGTCGAGAGCGATCCCGACGAGGCGCTCAACGCGTATCTGTCCGAGCCGGAGGTCGCGCTGCGCTTGCGGCAAGAGCTCGCGCGCGCTCATCCGTGGGTGCCGGGGCCGTTCGCGGACGCGGGTTCGGGGCACAGCGAGGAGGCTCTCGCGGCGCTGCAGGGGCTCGGCTACACCGCGGGTCAGACCGTCGACGAGAGTTGGTCGTGGACCTGCCCGGAGCACTTGGAGGAGGACCTCGGCAAACCCGACGGCCGCTGCCCGAAGTGCAAGTCGCCAGCCCTGATGATCAAGCGTTGACCGCCCGAGAGGGAACCCGACGGATGCGAACGCCGAGGCTCGTCGCCGCCCTCTTGCTCGCGAGCTTCGCCGCAGGGTGCAACGAACCGGCGACGGCCAAGCGCCGCAACGTGATCCTGATCACGCTCGACACCGTGCGCGCGGACTTCGTGTCGTGCTACGGCGTGCACGCGGGCGTCACGCCGAACCTCGATGCGCTCGCGGCCGAAGGCACGCGCTTCGACATGGCGATCAGCACCGCGGGCGTGACGCCGGTTTCGCACGCATCGATCCTCACGGGCCTCAACAACCAGTCGCACGAGCTTCGCGTTCTGGCTGCCGAGAGCGGTTACACGTTGCCCAAGGACGTGCCGACGCTCGCGACGGTCCTCGCGGCGGAGGGCTACCACACGGTCGCCGTGCACTCGGCCTTTCCGGTGTCGCGCAACTTCGGTTTCGAGCGCGGCTTCGAGGTGTTCGAGGATCTGAACACCGAACTCGTGCACCTCACGAACGACGCGAAGCAGGTCAAGTCGATCTGGGACGTGAAGAACTTCCAGCGCCGCTCCGACGAGACCACGGAGCTGGTCGAGCGCAGCTTGCGCGCGCAGGAACCGTTCTTCCTGTGGCTGCACTACTGGGACCCGCACGACTTCGACAAGCTGCCTCCGGCGGAGCGGCTCGAGCCGCGCGAGAAGTACTTCGACGAGAACGGCGAGCCGCTGCGGCCGGGCATCGAGCTCTACAAGGCCGAGCTGAAGTACCAGGACGAGCAGATCGGTCGGCTGTTCAAGTGGTTGAAGGAGCGCAAGCTCGATCGGAACACGCTCGTCGTGATCACGGCGGACCACGGTCAAGGGCTGCACGAGCACGGCTGGGCGGCGCACCGCTTGCTCTACCAGGAGCAAGTGCACGTGCCGCTGATCGTGAAGGCGCCGGACGAGAAGCACGCGCCGAGCGTGACGGACCTCGTGCGCACGATCGACGTGTTCCCGACGGTGCTCGACTACCTCGGCCTTGAGGCGCCGATGCCCATCGACGGGCGCTCGCTGCGCGGCTTGATCCAGGGCGAGCCGGACGCGAAGCGCCTCGCCTTCGCCGACCAGATCAACGGCTACGACACGAACGCCGGCATGGCGTACCGCGCGGACCGCGAGTTCGATCAATTCCTCTACATGGCGCTCGACTGGCCGCACAAGCTGATCTACCGGCCGCTGCATCCCGACCGCAGCGAGCTGTACGACCTCGATGCGGATCCGGACGAGGCCGTCAATCTGTACGCGTCCGAGCCCGAAACGGCGGCGCGGTTGCGGCGCGAGCTGGCGAAGGCGCGTCCGTGGGTTCCGGGTCCGTTCGCGAAAGTCGACGGCGCCGGTCACGACGAGGCCGCACTGGCGGCGCTCAAAGCACTCGGCTACGCAGCTGGCGTGACCGTCGACGCAGCCTGGTCGTGGACCTGCCCCGAACACATGGATGAAGAGCTTTCCACCGAGACGGAGCGCTGCAGCAAGTGCAAGTCGCCGCCGATCCTGATCAAGCGCTGAGGCGAACATGATGCTCCTCGCTCTCGCCCTGCTCTTCGCGCCGCAAAACGGCGATGTGAAGGGCGAAGTGCAGCCGCCGCTGCCGGACGCATGGCGCAAGCCGGCGCCGAAGCCGCTCCGTCCGGCGGAAGCGCTGGCGGCCTTCAAGGTCGATGCAGGACTGCGCGTGGAGCTGGTAGCGAGCGAGCCGCTCGTGAACAGTCCCGTCTGCGCCGTGTTCGACGAACGCGGCCGCCTCTTCGTGTGCGAGATGCCGAGCTACATGCGCGACGTCGACGGCACGGAGGAAGCGCGCGCCGACGGCGCCGTGGCCTTGCTCGAGGACCTCGACGGGGACGGCCGCATGGACAAGCGCAGCGAGTTCCTCAGCGGACTGGTCCTGCCTCGCGCGGTCGCCGCCACGCACGGCGGGGCGCTGGTGATCGCGCCGCCGAACCTGCTGTTCGCGCGCGACGACGATGGCGACGGCCGCGCGGACCACATTCGAGTGCTCGACAGCGGTCTGCAAGGCGTCGCTAGCCCCGAGCACGCGATCAACGGACTCCTGTACTCGCTCGACAACTGGTTCTGGTGCGCAAATGCGCCCGTTCGCTATCGCTGGAACGGCGTGCAGCTCGAGCGCGGCCGCACCGCGGGCGGCGGACAGTGGGGGATCACCGAGGACGCTCGCGGACGCATCTACCTCAACGACAACTCGAACCCGCTGCGCGGAGATCTGTATCCGTCGCATTACGCGGTGCGCAACGCATCGCTCGGCGTGGCGCCGGGCATGAACACGAACCTCGCGAAAGGCGTTCGACCGCGGGCGCCGCACACGACGCCGGGCGTCAACCGCGGCTACCGCAAGGGGCTGCTCGAGGACGGCCGCTTGAACGAGTTCACCGGAGCGTGCGCACCGCTCGTGTTCGAAGGCGACGGGTTGCCTGAGCGCTATCGCGGCTCGGCCTTCGTCGCGGAGCCCTGCGCGAACCTCGTGCACCGCTTCGAGGTCGCCTTCGACGCGGCCGGCCGGCCCGTTCCGACCACCGCGGCGCCGGACGGGGCGTTCCTCTCGTCGCCGGACGAACGCTTTCGGCCCGTGCACCTGTTCGAGGGTCCCGACGGCGCGCTCTACATCGCGGACATGGCGCGCGGGGTGATCCAGCACCGCTTGTTCGTGACCTCGTGGCTGCGCGCACAGGTGGAAGAGCGCGAGCTCGAAACGCCCACGGATCGCGGGCGAATCTGGCGCGTGAGCGGAGCCGAGAAGCGCGCGAAGCCCGGGAGTCTCGCGACCGTGACTTGGGACGAACTCGGCGACGCGCTCGATTCGCCGAACCGTTGGACGCGCAAGACCGCGCAGCGCCTGTTCGTCGAGGAGGCGCCGATCGCGAAGGGCGTGTTCGAGCGCGATGCGCTCGAGGTGCTGCGCGAGCGTTCGCGCAGCGCGGAGAGCGAGTTCGGCCGTCTGCACGCGCTGTGGGCGCTCGACGGACTCGGCGAGAGCGCGCCCGAGCTCGCGCGGATCCTGTGGTGGCGCGAGCAGGGCTCCGATCCGATCAACGGCGCACGCTTGCTCGAGCGAACGCTGCGCGAGGACGGCGACGAGCGCCTGGAGTGGTGGATGACGCGCGTGCAGTTCGCACCTCTCGAGCAAAAGCGAGCGGCGGCGCTGGCGCTCGGCTCGATCGACAGCGCGGCGGCTCTGGGCGCCTTGGTGACCCTCGCGAGCGCTTGTGCGCACGACGACGTCGCGCGCGGCGCGCTGGTGTCGGGACTTGGCGGCCGCGAGCTCGAGTTCCTCGCGGCGCTGCTGGCCCGCGGCCCGCGCGCGTGGAACTCCGACGCGCTGCTCGCGTCGCTGGCCGCGTGCGTGGTTCGCGAAGCGCGCGCCGAGCGCATCGAGAACCTGCTCGTGCGCGTCGCCGCACCGCAACTCGCGCCCGCCGACGCCGCAGCCCTCGCGCGCGGCATGCTCGACGGTTGCGCGCGCAACGCGGACGGTTCGCGGCGTCCGATCCGCGTCACGAAGTCGATTCGTGAGCTTGAGCTCGCGGCGGCTTCCGAAGACTCGGCGAAGGTCTTGGTCGAGCTAGCCGAGCTCGTCGTGTGGCCCGACAAGCCCGGCGTCGAGGTCGTGTGGCCGCGCGAATGGAACGAAGCCGAACGAGCGCTCGCCGCGCGCGGCCGAGGAGTGTTCGAGCAAGTCTGCGCCAGTTGCCATCAACTCGGCGGCCAGGGTGATCCGGCGGTCGCGCCGCCGCTGCGCGACTCGCCCTGGGTGCTCGGTTCCCCCGACGTGCTCACGCGCGTCGTGCTGCACGGCTTGCGCGGCCCGCTGACGATGGGCGGCCTCACCTGGGACGGAGAGATGCCCGCGCACGAGCTCGGCGACGAAGACCTCGCCGGCGTGCTCACCTACCTCCGCCGCGAGTGGGGCCACGGCGCCGACCCGGTTTCGCCCGAGTTCGTGCGTTCCGTTCGCGCGAAGCACGCCTCTCGCCGCGCAGCGTGGTCGGTTGAGGAGTTGACCTCCAGTTCGAAATGACCGACGCGCTGGAGTGAGCTGTCTACTGTGGGCGGGCCGCGTCGAGGGATGAGGTGGAGTGACTACGTCGATCGACCGGACCGATCGACCCACGCCACGAGGTTCTTGGTCGAGTTCGAGAAGCCGGTCTCGGCCGCGTCAGCGAGTCTGTTTGTGACGGCGCGGAACGTGCGCCTGTGGCGCGATTGCATCGACGCGCTGTAGACCACCCCACCGTTCGGAAGGTAGTGCGTTCCGGCCGCCATCACCAAGCACCCACAAAGAAGGTGGCGCTCATGCTTCGGAACGGCCCATCCGAGCATCTCGTTAGAGGCGTTCCTCGCAGCATCCCGAGTCAGATCAGCCGCCGCGGGCTCCGTGACTTCACAGGCTGTGGAAATTGCAATAAGCCCCTGTGGGTTCGCAGCATGTGTGACATCCAAGGCGATGAGCCCGTGCGTGATCGCAGAGCGATGCGTCTTGAGTTGATCTCCGGCATCGACGAGCCTCTCTCTTAGCCGCGCGAGAGATTTCAGTCGCTTTGCTGCGATTCCAACGGACGTCGGTCCGCTCTCGATGATGAGGTCAGGTTCTTCGAAACGAACGTGGAGTCCTCCGGCGGCAAATTGGGAGGCGAGATAGAGCTCGAATTGCGTGTCTCGTCCTTTGCTGTCAACGCCTGGAGCTGCAGGAACGACAGGGTCCGACATCAGAATCTGGAGTTTCTGCCGCAACGGCCGGGACGGCGCATCGAGGAGTTGAACGCCTATCTCCAGGAACTGACGCGAATCGAGATGCGCGTACACGCGCTCGAGCCTGTCGACAGATTCGCCGCGTTCCACCGAGCGAAGAACGCGGATGCACTGCCGTAGCCGACTAGAAGGATTGACGCGAACTCCAAGCTGCTCGACACGCTCGAGGAACTGCTCAAGCCCGCGCAGAATCAGCTGCGGAGTGACCGGCGTGGAGAGCATCCCGAGCAACCGACTGGACTTCCAAGCGAACGGCGGATCAGCGCGTGGGCTCGACGAGTCTCAGGTTGCGCCAGCGGACTTTCGTGTCCTGG
>CALFYL010000112.1 GCA_937952135.1 uncultured Planctomycetia bacterium | reverse complement strand
GCAACAGGGCGCGTTACGGCGGCTGGCACGCAGCAGAAGCAGCGCTCTATCTCTGGATGCATGTTGCACTAACTGTGGTCGGCCAATTCACATCCTCACCACGGCGTCGACCTCGGCGGCTGGGTCGGGAACCGAACGGCGGGCACGCTTCGAACTCTCATCGTCGAAGCAAGATCGACCACGGCGTGCGCCAGCCGTCCCAGGCAACGCCCCAAGATCCGATGCCGCTCGCCAACCCCGCCGATCTCCCCGCCCTCGTCGCCGCCTGCCGCTCGGTCATCGCCAGCTCCGGCCCCATCGAGGTCGCCGAGGAGTACGGCTACGCGAGCCTGCCGCTGTGCGTGATCGACTCGGTGTTCTCGATCGGCGTGCGGTACGAAGGCGTGCGCAACGTGATCGAGCGCCACTGCCGGCGGTTCGGGCTGCCGAAGCAAGCGCCGAACGGAACAGTGCCGCCTCGCGATCAGCAGGAGTCGATCACCGGCTTCCTAGCCCGCGTGGTCCCGATCGACGCCGACCGGCTTGCGACCGAGGTGTTCGGCAATCGGCAGCGCACTTCCGCGCGCAACGGCATCCTCAAGTCGGACGCGGTCGTCCAGTTCGCCGACGCGCTCGCCCGGCATCGGATCGAGCACCTGCAGGACGTGCTGGAGGCGCATGACCTCGAGGAGGCTGAGCGCGACGTGCGCCGGATCTCGGGCCAGTCTTCCGGTCTCTCGTGGCGCTACTTCCTGATGCTCGCCGGCCGCGAAGAGCTCGTGAAGCCGGACCGGATGATCTTCCGCTTCCTGGAGCGCGTTGTCGGACGGGCGGTCGGAGCCGACGAAGCGCAGGCCATGCTCACCGCCGCGGCGCGCGAGCTCGATCGCGAGTTCCCCGGCATCAAGCCGCGCACGCTAGACAACCTGATCTGGAGGCAGGAGCGGGAGCGGTAGGTTGTCGGCCATGCCCAACGAACCCACGGACGTACCGCTTCGGCACATGAACGTCTTCGTGCCGTACGAGCGCCGGCCGCACACCCATGAGGACAACCTCACCCGCGCGTTCCTGCTCGTGCTGCGCGGCGTGCCAGTTGCGCACGCGGCTTGGCTCGACCTCGTGGACCAGGCGCACCGAGCAAACGGGGGTTCCGGCGTGCCGCGGTTGCACGCACTGGCGACGCCCCGGATCGTGCCCCAATTCACCGCGATTCCCGACGGCGTTCGGAGGATCATCTCGCTGGTCCAGACCGACGAAGACGCGTTCCGCGGACTGGACGTCACGGTCAGGAGACGGCTTTCGCTTCAAGCGGAGGTGGAACGGCGGGGGTCGGCGGTTGCCCCACGATCGCAGCCCACGCGCGAGCCCAGCGTCCCGCCATTAGCGCTAGAGAGCCGAGAAGCGCCACGACTGTCAGCAGTGGCAAAGACACGAAAAGCTCACGCGTTGAACTCTGCACAGTGAGAGCGGATCCCAATGCGATGACCACGGCAACGAACGCCCCCACCAACAGTAGTCCGCCGAGTGCGGTGGCAATCGACGCGGCACTCAGAAGATGCCCAATCAAGTCGTTCAGGTTCGCTGCGGACGTCGATCTTGTGCTGGGCAGGGGCGGGTAGGTGGTGCGATTCTCGTCCTTGTTGCTCATGTGCTTGCGGTTGGAATTGCGGTGCTTCGACGTGTTCCTCGACCCGTCGGGAACTAGCGCGCGTCGCGACGTTCGGCGAATGGTAGCTAGACTGCCATGCTCCCAAAGGTGCGTCTGCGCTGCGACGAAGAGAGCGCGGCAGCTCGTCCGCGTCGACGCTGCGCAGGCGCTGATCGCGACTCCCGTCCGCGAGGTCAAGCACGATCTCCGAGGACTGACACGATCAAGCTCAACAGCCTGATCTGGAGGCAGGAGCGGGAGCGGTAAGTGGCGACCGTGCCCAGCAATCCCACGAGCCTCGCGCTGCATCATGCTCCGCGTTCTGTCCCCATCCGTGACCAGCACCATCAGATCGCGCAAGTGGGCTCCTCGCCCAAACTCGATGTCTACGAACACGCAGCCGCAGACCCAACGCGACCCAACCGCGCGCGTGTTTGCCCGCCATGCCGACGCCCGCGAGCAGGTGCGTGTCGATGAAGACCGTTGCCAGACCGCCGGGCGCTTGCGAGGAGCCACTCTGCGGCTAAGGAAAATCGCCTCGGGCGGCAGTCATCCGCTTGGAGCTCCTATCCGCCAGTCATCAATTCCGCGTTTGCTAGGCGAATGCCTGCCATTGCTGTCGTTGTCCATCGAGAAGGCTGGCGGCCGAAAGGCGTCGTACGAGATCAGGGTTGGACGTGATCGCCTGTGGATCGTACTTAGTCGATCCGGGCGCATAGCCCTCGAATGCCGAACGTTTCCCCACGGTCGTGTTGGCCCACTGGACATCGGGCTGCACCACCAGCGTGGGGTTGTTGCGGCGACGGTCCCAGATCTCGAGAAGACTGTTCGCAACCGCATCAATAGAGGCCACAGCGCTCTGAACAACTCCGCTGATAGTGACTTCCGATGCTTCTGTGAGCACTGGCGCACGCGTAGGCTCGCGCCATGCGTCGACCTCGCAGAGTCCTGGGTCACGCGGCAATAGACGCACCATCTCGCCTCGAACCACCGGCTTGCCACTCGCGTCGAAAATAGAACTCTTGACGCTTATCATGTTCGGCTGCAGTCGGCGAGCTCGGTGTGCAAACATATGTCGATACTCAAGCACCCAATCGATCCAACCGCTCGGTCCCGCGCTGGCGACAATCGCCTCCAGTCTTGTCATGAAATCTAACTGCATTCTCGGTCCAACCGACCCATCTTCTTTTAGCTCAAGCAAGGCTCGTCGCGCCGTCTTCCAATCGCTTCGCAGAATGGACGTCGGTAATGCTAAAACACCAATGATGCCAGCGCCCATACAGTCCAAAGCAGATGCAAGCGCGCGCAATGTGCCGGCAGTGTGGAGATCGACCATAGGGTTCGAGATGTCGTCCGCCGGACAGCGAGACGGGGGGTACTTGACCGTAACGTGACCTCGTTCATCTATCTGCGGACTGTGACGCATTTCGACCGACTCGCGTTCGGTCCAATCCACCAATTCCAGACTGTGCAACCCGGCCTCGATCAAGTTGTACTGGACACTCCATACGGCTTGAAGGAGGTAGTCGCTGATCAGTCGACGGCGTGCGTCCGAAGGGTACGGACTCCACCAACCAACCCCGCCGATGCGTGGGTCGAGGTCGTTGTAGATCGCATCGTAGAGCTTGTCTGAGTTGCTGACGTGTACGTTGAGGGCCTTGGCGAGCTTGCGTCCTTTAGGGGAGAAGGCCTCGGATGAATACGGCTGTTTGAGTCGCTCTAGATCTTGCGTGCGCATTCGACTAGTTGACCACAGATGGCCGCACCGCGGCCAGTGCCATTCAACTTCGCTAAGATTGGCCACGCCCTCCCGTGCGCCATCGCCCTTGGCTCCCCCTTTCGTATTCACATTGCCGTCGGCGATCAGTTTCGGTGCATGTTCCAATAGCTGTGATCGGCCGGCGCGGCTTCACGACGCAGTCGGCCTCGAAGGCGGGGTCTGGAACAGTCGCCGGCGGCGCGACTCCGGCACTCGTTGAGCAAGCCGCGCACCGTTCCACCCTCCCCGCTACCCCACCCCAATCTCCTCCCGTGCCCCACTCGCCCGCCACAACGTTCCGTTGTACGAGACGTTCGCGACGACCTTGCCCGCCACGTCGCGCACCTTCGCCCCGTGCTTGCTGCGCAACTGCCGGTACCACTCCGAGCTGGAGCGGATCCCGCTGACCCGCGCCCGCATCGCGCGCTGCACCTCGGCCAGCGTCGCGAAGGTCTCGATCCCGTCCCCGATGTCGGCCGTGTACGGCCCGTTCCCGATCGTCGTCATGTTCGTTGGCTCCATGCGCCGCGGGTTGGTGCGGCGACGGGCGCATCAGGGCTCGCGGGGCGCTGAAAGGGAAGGCGCGGCGTGCTTGGGTTGTGCTTGATGCGGCGGAGTGGAGAGAGACCCCGCGGCGCTCTGAAAAGGGACCCGCCTGTCCGACGACGTCGCGCCCCGCCTCCTCCCGCTTGCCGCTGACCGCACGCAACTCGCCCGCCGTCCGAACGACATCCACATCCAGCCGCGTCAGTCCGCGGCGCTGATCACGATTGCGTAGTGTTCGAAGATGCGCTACTTGATGGCGATGCCGGGAACGATCAGGTCGCATCTACTCAACACAGTCAGGCAAACAGATGACCCAACTCAGGACCGTCGACGATGTGATCCTCCAACTCGACGGAATCATGGAACGCCAGGAATTTCGTTCTGCTGGTGTACTTGTCTGTGCGGCAATGACACGGAGTCAAGAAGCGTGGCCGATCAGCGCGTGTGCGCGGTTCTTCGAGTCGCCCCAACAGGCGCGACCGCGGTGCGAGTACGAATCAATATGTTTGAGCGCACGTTGCACTAACTGTGGTTGGCCGCCCGAGCTCACGGCCACGGTCGCG
>CALFYL010000111.1 GCA_937952135.1 uncultured Planctomycetia bacterium | reverse complement strand
ATCGCGCCCTGCGGGTCGCGGCCCCAGCACTGCACACCGACGCGCTGGCCCACGACATTGAGCGAAGCGTGCGGCGCGACGCCGAGCAGACCCTTGGCGAAGGCGTTGAAGTCGAGTTGGTACGAACCCGAGCAGTCGTTCACTGCCCCAGGCGAGCCGCCCGAGTGCATCGAAGGCGCGCGCGTCACCGGCGTGATCAAGCAGAACGTCCCGGCGCCGAAGGGCACGGCTTGACGGCCTTGGAAGCCGTACATGTACAGGCCCAGCTTGTTGTTCGGAACGTCGTTGCAGCTCACGACGAAGCCGGCGTTCTGGCTGACGCGCGGCAGCCCCGTGGCGCTCATGCTCGGCTCGCAGCCGGCGCTGGTCACCGACGAGGTGCAGTAGGCGATCGGATCGGCGTACAGCGTGCGCACGAACACGTCGTTCTGCAGGTTCACGTCGCCGCCGACGAGGTTCGTGGCGCTCGAGTCGAAGGCCACGAGCGTGCCGTCTCCGTTCAGCGTCGAGCGCCGGCTCGCGCCGTTGGGAAGCGTGGCGAAGCCGCTGGAACGCGACGCGAGTCGCGTCACCCCGCTCTGCAACTCACGCACGTACACTGCCAGGTGGATCGGCCCGCCGCCGATCATCTCGGGCGCGGCGCTGGTGAAGGAGACGCAAGCCCCGTCGGCGGACAGCGCCGGACCGCTCCCGCCCGACGAGGGCGTGAAGTTGCCGCTCGGCGTGGCGCTGGCGTGGCGGAGCACGTTCGTCGTGCGATCGAGCACGTAGATGTCGAAGTCGCCGTTCAGATCGCCGGCCTTGAGGTTCGTGGCGAAGGTCGCGAATGCGACGTAGCGGCCGTCGGCGGAGATCGAAGGATCGACCGAGTCGCCGTTCCCGATCACGCCGCCGGGAACACGGCTGACGAGCGACGTCGTTCCGAGCATCCGATCGCGCACGAACACGTCGTCGGCCGCGTTCGTGTCGTTGAACACCAGATTCGTCGCCGAGCTCTCGAAGGCGACGTAGCGGCCGTTGTCGGAGACGACCGGGCTCAAGCTGCCGCCGTTTCCGGCAGCGAACATGCCCACCGAGATCAGTTGGATCGTGTCGAGCTGACGATCGAACAGATAGACGTCGTGCTCGTTGTTGGTGTCGGCCGCGGAGAAGTCGCTCGAGTAGCTGTCGAACACGACGTAGCGACCGTCGTACGAAATGTACGGACGGCGGCCGCCGTCGTTCGCGGCGAAGAGACTCCCCGGCTGCGCGCTGATGCGTTCGAGCGAACCCGTGCTCAAGTCCCTCAGCAGCACGTCCCAAGTGCCATTGCCGTCGATCCCGAGCGCGTTGGACGCCAGCGACTCGAACACGACGTAGCGACCGTCGCCCGAGAGCTTGGGGTAGCGCGAGGGCCCGTTGGCGGACAGCCCCAGAATCGTCTTGCTCGCCAACGTCAACGTGCCAGTGGTCAGGTCGCGCACGTAGATGTCCGTGTGGGCGTTGGTGTCCTCGGGAAGCAGGGCGGCGTCGGACTCGAAGGCCACGCGCAGTCCATCGCGCGAGAGCGAGGCGTCGCGGGACGCGCTGAAGACCTGCCCGCCGCCGGATGTCAGGCTCACGCGCGTGGTCGTGCCGTTGGTTCCGCCGCCGGCGGCGAGCGCTGCGCTGCACAGGGCGGCCGCGCTGAGGAAGCAGAGAAGCGAAGATCGAACGTGGTTGGGTGACATGGGAGTCGGAGTGGCGAATGGAGAGTGGAGGAACGCGGCTCGAATGCCGCTCCACAGCTCCATCGGGACTCGACCCCGTCCATTTCCGACGATCCTCGAATGTCGCGGCGATTCGCGCCCGCAGCGGTGCGCCGCGCGTTAGGGACTGATCAGGAAGCGCAGTCCGTTCGACAGGCTGGTCGTGCTCGGGCTGGCCGGGTCGCGCGACCAGTACTGGCCGAAGACCTCCGCTCCCGCCACGAGCGTGGGATCGACGCCGCTCTGGATGCGCGCGTTGAAATCGATGCTGAAGACCCCGGAGCAGTCGGAGCCGCTCGCGCTGCCGACCGAACTTTGCGGAGGCGTGCGGCGCGTGGGAACGCGAACGCAGAGCGTGCCGCCTTGGAACGGCGCCGCGCCCGGCCCCTGCGAGTAGAACAGCAGACCACTGACTTGGTTGAGGACGCTCGAGCAGTTGACGAGGAACGAACTCGAGCTGCTGACACTGGGCGCGCCGGACGAACCCATGGACGGCGCGCATCCCATACTGTTCGTCTTTGCGGTGCAGTAGGCCGTCGGAGTCGCGGGGAAGAGCCGGAAGGCCCTGACCACGCCGTGGTCGACTCCCGTGCCGTCGGCCAGCGAGCCGGCGACGACGAAGTCCTCGAAACCGTCGCCGTCGAGATCGTCGAGATCGCCGCCGAGCGCGTCTCCCAAACGCTGCCCGTTGAATCCGAAGAGAACTCCCATGCGAGTCCCGGTGGCGCCGGAAAACACGGCCACCGCGCCCCGGTTCTGCACGCTTGTGCTGAACACGGAGTAGCCGGGGGCCCCGGCGAGGATGTCGCCAACTCCGTCGTTGTTGAGGTCCCTGCACGCGTGCACGGCGGCGCCGAGATTCAAATCGAACGTCGTCGAGGAGAAGCCCAGTGTGAGCGTGAACAGCTCGTGCGGCCCGGGAAGGTTGGGATTCACGAGCTTGCCGCCCGACAGCGCGCGCACGCGCCCGTCTTCGACGAATCCACCGCTCCAGCCGGGGGATCCGACGACGAGATCGATGACCCCGTCGCCATCGAAGTCCTGGCCCGCCGAGATCGATGCGCCGAAGCGCTCCCCGGGAACTCCCGGTGTGTAGAACCGGATGAGGCCGAGCGACGCGGCCTCGCGGACCTCGACGTAGCCGGTCTCCGAGCCGCTCGCGCCGAAGTTCGGAACTCCGATGGCGAGATCGAGCCTCCCGTCGCCGTTGTAGTCGAAGCCGCTCGCCAAGGCGGCGCCGTACTGATGCCAGCCGTTGGAATGACTGGCGTGAGCGATGTTGGCGAGCGCCGAGTTCGCGCCGAAGGCGTTGGACGGAACGATGTGCACCGAGCTTGCGGTCGAGGTCGACACGTGGGGAGCGCTCACCGCGATGTCGGCTCTGAAGTCGCCATTCTGATCGCCCACCGAAACCATCGTCTTGCCGAGACGTGTCTGCGGGAGACCGTAGATGTGCGCCACGATCGCGCGTGTCCCTCCGTCGACAAGGAAGATCGCGCCGCGATTGTCGACGCCGCTGAGCAGGAAATTCGGCGCGCCGACCACGAAGTCCGGGGCCGGATCGCCCGTCACGTTTCCGACCGCGGCCAAGGAAGTCCCGAACTCCGCTCCCGCGTTGACGGGCGGCGTCGTGATCGACCACAGGACGTTCGTGGAGGACTGGTTGCCCAGGTACTTGCCCGAGATGCACCGAATGGCGCCGCGGCTCCCGTTGAAACCCGGCGCACCGACGAGCAGGTCGTTGAATCCGTCCCCGTTCTGATCGCCTGCGACGATCACCGCTGTTCCGAATCGATCCCCGGCCGCGCCTCCCGCGCCGCCCAGCGACTGCTGCCCGAAAATCTCTGGTGCGCAGCAGGCCGTCGATAGCCCGATCAAGAGCTGGATCTTCATGGAGAGTTTGCCGGCGGTGGCGAGGGATCAGGGGGTTGAGAGCGAAGTGCAGCGCGTTCGAGAGGCCCCGAAGGGCGCGGCGACGTCCCTTCGCGCGAGCGGCGCTGCGCGAGGACTTCGGCGTAGGCGGCGTGGACGCCGAGAGCGCGAGAACCGCTGTATGGAACGGGGTTTCGAGACGGCGCAGGCTCGGGCTCCAGACGGGATCTGGATTGCGCCATCTGCGAATCGCCGCCGGCCGCGACCGACTTTCTGCGGTTTTTTTGGCGTCAGCGCGTTCGCGCGCCGCCGTCGCCCCGCGCTCCGACGACCGGCTCGCCGAGCAACTTGGGGTCGACCTTCACGTCCGTGAACGCCCACGCACCGGATTCGAAGCGACGCACGAGGTTCAGCGTCTTGCCGGTGCTGCGCTCTCCGAGGCGGAGCGAATGCTCGGCCGGGCCGTACGGACGAAACGACCGCGCGCGGTCTTCGGGACCAGCGGCGCCGTGGTAGATCGTCACCCCGCTCTCGAACTCCAAAGCGTCGTCGCCCAAGTCCCCGCGAAGCTCGCCACGAGGATCCGACGTCGCTGCTCGTCGCGCGAGACGGTTGGCAACGCTCGATGCCGACGACTGCCACAAGGTGTCCCGCTTGGTCCACGAACCCACGCCGGGCGGCTTCGAAGACGAGCGGCTCTCGTCGCGTCGTCGACC
>CALFYL010000110.1 GCA_937952135.1 uncultured Planctomycetia bacterium | reverse complement strand
AAGTGATCAAGATCGGCCCCATGTCGGGCAAGTCGAACGTCATCTGGTTCCTCGAGAAGCACGGCCTCCAGCCGACCGACAAAGCGGTCGACAGCGTGCTGCAACTCGCCAAGACGACCCCGCGCCTGCTCGAAGACTCCGAGATCCTCGCGGCCGCGCGGGGCTGAGCCCCCCCGGTCGCGCGGTCTGTTCGGCGCGCGTCGGACGAGCGGCAAGACCTCGGTAACGCACAGCCGTGCGGGGTCCGCGGCCCTAGCATCGGGCGCAACGGAGGTTGTGGCCATGCAGGAGCGCGAGTTCGAAGCGTTGAAGTTGGGCGAGACGGCGGAGGTCGAGCGCGGCGTGGTCGTGGAGCGGCGCTCGTTCCTCACCGTCGCGGCGACGGCCTTCGCGGCGGCGGGTTTGCCGGGCATGGCGCGCGCGGCGCGGCTCGACGAACGCAGCGATGCGTTCGACTACGAGGACTTCCTCGCGGAGGCTGTGCCGGCGGCGAAGGCGCTCGTCGCGGACAAATCGCGCGGCGGCCAGGACCGCTACCTGCTCGCGCTCGCGGCGCTCGCGGTGCGCCTCGAGGACGTCGCGCAGCCTTCGATGCGCTCGAACGCGCCGGGCACGTTCATCGGCGCGAACGAGGGCGGCGATCCGTTCGTCGTGCTGCACTGGCGGCTGGATCCCGGCGCGAGCATCGGCCTGCACCCGCACATTTACGGCAACGTCGTGACGCTCGGACTCGAAGGCGCGGCCCAGGTCGACAACTACGAAGTCGAGGGTGAGCGCGACTGGCTCTCCACCAAGCCCTTCGTCGTCCGCCGCACCGTCTCGCAATGGCTCACCCACGGCGGGGTCAACCTCGTCAACCTCGAGCGCAACTACTGCCACGGCTTCACGGCCGGCCCCAGCGGCGCCCGCGGCCTCGACATCACCACGCGCCTGCTCGAGCGCGTCGAATCGCCGACACTCGTGCTCGGCAAACCGCTCGAAGGCCCCGGCGCGCGCTTCGAAGCGACGTGGAAGTACAAGTGAGCGCGGGCGCGGCGCTGCCTCAGCCCTCGAGCCGCGCGCGGATGTGCTCGGCGAGAGCTCGATCGACGCAGTACACGTAGCAACCCTTCATGCCCCGCGTCATCAGCGTTCGGTAGGTGTTGCGGATGATGGCGTCGAGCCGGCGCTGGGTGTCAGCAGGCTGCTCCTTCATCAGCTTCTTCCAGCCTCGTATCGAGCGGTCCTGAGTCGAGCGCGCGGCCGGATCGACCCTCACCTCTCCGTCTCGCACCACCAGGTCGAGGCCGACGATCACTCCGACATAGTCGAGCTCGAGTCCCTGGCAGGTGTGGATGCAGCCCACTTCGTTGACCGAGTTCTCGCCGACGACCCACAGGCTTCCATCGTCGGCGAGATTCCACCGCATGCGGAAGTCGGTGTCCGCGATCTCGATGTCGAAGGCCGAGGGCTGCTTCTTACTCTTCCAGTCCCAGCAGTAGCCCGCGACGAGCCGCGCGCGATTCGACGCCGAGTTCTTCGCGAAGATCGCATCCCGCAGCGCTCCGGGATCGTCGAACACGCGGAACTCGAAGGCGCCGTCGAGCCCCGTGGAGTTCGCCGTCGCGCGGATGCCGAGCATGTCGTCGAGCCATGCGATGTAGCCGTCGGAGCCGGCGCAGCGGAATTGGCTCGGCAGCTCGAGCTCGACGATCGACGCGCCCTCGGACGCGGCGTGCTCGCGAATCTCTGCGCTCGCTCCGATGTCCGCGAGGGTGACGAGCTGGTCCTCGTCGAGGAAGAACACGCTGCAGCTCGCGGCGCGGAGGATCTCCTTGATCTGATTCTCGCCCAGGTTTCCGTACAAACCCGATTTCGCGTTCAAGCGGTGCGCTTCGTCGACAATCAAAGTTTGGAAGGAGCAGGGAACGGCGTCGACGAACCCTCCCGAACCGCGAAAGAGCCCCGTCATCGCGGCTCCGGCCCGCTTCGCCTTCAGCTTGTGCTGGTACACCTCGCGCGGCGCGCGGTTCTTGGACACGTACTGAACGAGTTGACCGTTCTTCGTGAGCTCGACCAGCAAGTTGATGGCGACGACCGACTTCCCCGTGCCCGGTCCGCCGTGAACGATCAAGACCTGCTTTGCCTCGGGCCGTGCGCTGCGCGCCATGTCGAGCGCCGCTTCGTAAACGAGCTTCTGCTCGTCGATCAGGACGAACTCGGCGTTGCCCTTCAGCATCGAGACCACGCTGTCGGCGAGCTGTTTGGAGGGCCGCACGCGGCTGCGCTCGAGCTGTTCGAGGATCATCGAGTCGTCGCCGTAGCGCAGATGCGACTTGATGAACTTGCGCAGCTCGGGTGCGCCGCCCATCAGAAAGACGGGCGCCTTGGCCAAGTGCTCGCGGTAACGCGCGTCGAGCACCTTCGATCCGTCGCGGCAATTGTGCAGGTAGGCGCAGGGGTTCAGCCCCACACGAGAGGCGTCGACGAACTCATTGAAGTTCTCGAGCAGGCTCGCGTAAGACCAAGCTTGATACGAAGGGTGCGTCGCCTCGCGCACCGCGCCGCCCACGAACGTTCGCACGACGCCGTCGCGTTCCGTGGTCTCGACCTCGGACCACTGTTTGAGCTCGACGATGACCAGTCCGGCGCGCCCCTCCGCGCACCGGCCCGAGATCAACACGTCGATGCGCTTGCTCGACTGCGGAATCTGGTACTCGATCGCGACCCCGCAGTCCGACGCGATCTCGGCGTCCTCCAGCACCGTTCGCATGTACAGCAGGCTGTTCCGCCAGGAGTTCAGTTCCTGCTTGGACGTGCGGCGCTTGAGCTGGCGCTGGAACTCCTCGTGGATGCGCTCGGCGACTCGGTCGTGCAACACGTCGTCGAGAAACTGCGCTTTGAGCTCGGAGTAGATGATCATGCGCCGTGCTGCGGATCCTGAGCACGCGGCGGCGGCGAAGCAAGACCCGCGCTACGAAGAGGTCGGCTTCTCACCTCGCTTCCAAGCTCGGGTATCCTCGAGGTGTGAACGCGTTTGCAACACCGCGCCCCGCAAGCGTCGAAGCGTGGGCGCTCGAGTTCATCGCCGAGGTCGATGCGGCGCGCAAGCTCGGGATCCGCGCGGCGCCGGAGGTGCGCGAGGACGCGAACTGGAGCGAGGACGGTGTGGTGCGGCGCGTCGAGGCGCCGGGGCGGCCGCGCGAGTGGATCGTGACGCGGCGCGCGGAGAAGGCGGCGAAGGCCGGGGCGCTCGTGCGCGTCGAGGAGCGCGTGCGCATGCTGCACGTCTTCGCGCATCACGAGTTGCAGGCGGCGGAGCTGTTCGCGTGGGCGCTGCTCGCGTTCCCTGGAACGCCGCGCGCGTTTCGCGCGGGGCTCGTGGCGCTGTGCGAGGAGGAGTTGCGGCACTGCCGTGCCTACGTGCGGCGCATCGAGGAGCTCGGCGGCCGTTTCGGCGCGCATTCGGTGCGCGATTGGTTCTGGGAGCGCGTCGGAGGCGTGAGCACGCCGGTGGAGTTCGTCGCGCTGCAGGGCGTCGGCCTCGAGGGCGCGAATCTCGAACACGCGGCGCGCTGGGCGAAGCTGTTTCGCGCGGCGGGAGATGAGACGAGCTCGCAGCTCATCGACGCGGTCGAGCGCGACGAGATCGGACACGTTGCGTTCGCGTGCACGTGGTTCGAGCGTTTCAGCGGCGAAGCGCTGACCTTCGAGCGCTGGGCCGCCGCGCTGCCGAGCCCGCTCACGCCGGCGCTCTTTCACGGCACGCCGCTCAACTTCGACGCGCGCCGGCGCGCGGGGCTCGACGAAGCATTCCTCGACGCGTTGCGCGGCGCCGGCCCCGCCGTGCGGGCGAAGGCCGCGCCGTGAACTCGCTCGAGTCGCGCGGCGACCGCCCGCGCTTCGCGTGGGTGCTCAACCTCGATGCCGAACACGAGCTCGAGTGCGCGCACTCGTTCACGCCCTCGGCGCATCTGCGCCAGCTCGTTGCACGCGAGAGCCGGCGCCTGGTCGGCACACTCGTGGCGCCCGGCGACATCGTGCTCGACGAGCGTGACCGCACGTCGAGAGAACGGCGCGCCGAAAACCTCCTCGGCCTCGCGTGGTCGCCGACTCCGCGCGCGCTCGCGCTGCTGCGCGCAGCCGGCGCCGCGCCGCTCGACGCACCGGCCGTCGCCGTGCTTCGCGGCGTGAACTCACGCCCCTTCGCCGCCGCGCTGCGCGCCGAGCACGCGCCGGGCAGCTTCGCCAAGCACGTCGTCGCCACGCTCGAGGACGCGCTTGCACGGCTCGCGCTTCCCGCAGCGCTCGGCTGGCTCGTCCGCCGCAGCTTCGGCGCGGCCGGCCGCGGTCGTCGACGCATCGCGAGCGGCGCGCCCGATGCCGGCGAGCTCGCGTGGCTCGTCGCGAGCTTGCGCAGCGGACCGCTGGTGATCGAACCGTGGGTCGAGGTCACCCGCGAGTTCACGCGCTCGGGCTGGGTCGGCGCGGACGGTTCGATCGCCGTCTCGTCGCCGTGCGTTCAAACGGTTTCCGAGAGCGGTGCGTGGACCGGCACGGAGCGCGACGAGACGAACCAGACCCACCGCGACGACGACCGCGCGCTCGCCGAGATGTTCGAACGCGCCGGCCGCGCGCTGGCGGCTGCGGGTTACTTCGGACCGTTCGGCATCGATGCCTATCGGCACCGCACCGCGGACGGCCGCGAGGTGCTCAACCCCCTCAGCGAAATCAACGCGCGCTTCACGATGGATTGGGCGACGGCGCTCTCGAGCGATCCGCGCACCGCGGACGGATCGCGCGCGCTCGAACGCTGGATCGCGAGCTCGCGCGGCCCCTCCCCGGCGCTCGCAACCGAGTAGACTTGGGGCCGGCCGCTTCCAATATGGACTCGATCCCCGACTACGCCGTCGTCGCGCAAGGCGACATGACCCATCTGCGCGACATCCAACGCGTGCTCCGCGCCCGCGGCATCTCCGCGCAGATGATGCAGCCCCCCGGCGGCTGCGGAAGCGGGTGAGGGACCAAGCTGTGGCTCGCGGTCGCGAGCCAAGACGGTGAAACGGCGGCGCGCGTCGTGTTCGAGCAGTGGGGCCAGGACGTCGATCTCGAGACGCTCGTGCGTTCGCAGGGTGCGATCGACCTCAACTCCGAGAGCGCGAGCTGCCCGGCCTGCGGGACGAGCTTCGCGACGAGCAAGACGCGCTGTCCCGGCTGCGGCTTGCGCTTCGGCTGAGGCGGTCGTCCGCCCGCGGAGGCGGTGTTTGGCGACTGCGGGATCGCCGGCGCGGCGCTGCGATGGGCCGGTCGAGTCCGCGGGCGGCGATCTCGACGTGTTCGTGGCCGATCTCTCCGACCTCGATCGGCTCTACCGCGACGACTTGGCAAGCGGGGCCGCGACTCTGGCCGACCTGGACCAGGACGGTGACTTCGACGCGATGGCGGCCGATGGGTCGGGCGACCGGCGCAATGTCTACAACGAGAACGTCCCCGGCGGCGTCGACGTGCACGCGCCACGCGTCCCGGCCCTCGAGCCCCTGTCCGACGGGCCGACGGGTCCGAACCCGATTGCGGTCCGCGCGCACGTGCTCGACAACCAACCCGACCACCTCACGCGCTTCAACGCGACCACGCTGGAGCACCGCGTCGACGGCGGCGCCTGGATCGGCTCGCCGATGTCGCACAGCGACAGTCAGGTGTTCCGAGGCGAGCGTCCCCCGAACCTGTCGGGCTAGATCGAGTGCCGCGTCCGGGCGATCGACTCCCGAGGCAACGTGGGCCTCTCGATCGGCCGCGTGTTCTCGCCCGGTTTCACGCTCCGCGTCAGCGACGCCGACGGCCAGCGGCAACGACGGCTGTTCGATGGGGTCTCGGGGCCGCTCTTGACCTGCTTCCCGCCGGGCGGGACGGGCTTCTTGTGCGTGAAGCTCCCGGTTCAGCGCATGGCCGTCGTCAGCTCCGGCGGCGCGTCATTCCAGTGCGACGGCGGATCGCCGGGAGGCTCGATCCTCTCGCGAGGGCTGCAGTTCGCGACCCTGCCGTGAGGCGGGGGCGCGAACCCATCGGGGTGCGACCCGTTGGGGTGCGGCGATCCAAATAGGGCGACTCCCTCGCAGGCCTTTGCCTCCGAGGGAGTCGTCCAGTCGTCGAGAGATTCGCGTTCGTCCCCTTCGCGTCGCAGCTTGGCGTCCCCACGTTCAGCCGCGCACTCGACGTATCCCCATGCCGCTCCTTCGAGCCGAGCGGGAGGTTGGACCGAACGCATCCGCCCATTTTTTTCGGGCACGGGTGATCGAACCGGCGCGGTGAGGCAAGGTAAGCAGTCCCGTGAAGGCGCGAAGCTCGCTCGTCGTCGTAGTGCTCCTCGCGCTGTCGATCTGGGTCTGGCGTACTCAGCGAGAAGATCTCGCGCCGCCCGACGCGAGCGCGGCGCCGAGCGTTTCGCTCTCGGGCGTTTCCTCGTCGAGCACTTCGCCGCCGAACTCTGGGTCCGCCGTCGCCGAAGGAGATTCGAGAAGGTCCGTCGAGGCGCCCGCCGCGGCGCCCGTTGATGCCTCGGCCATCGAAGTCCAAACACCGAGCTACGAAATCACCGTCGACTTCGTCCGCGGCGAGGACGGTGAGCCGGTGGCGGGCGCCGAGGTGCTGTGGATCCCGATGGCGCCTCGCGGCGGCTCCTGGGACCACGATGCCCTCGTCGAGCTCGTCGAAACGACGGGCGAGCGGGCGACGACGGACGAGCACGGAAAGCTGACGGTTCGAAGCTCCCAGATGATGGCGTGGTTCGCGGCTCGCAAGGACGGTCGGTGGGGCTCGGGTTCCGAGTTCGCGGGCTACTCCAGTCATCCGGAGCCGATCGCGATGTGGCGCGACGCCGATGTGAACGTGCGCGTCGTCGACGCGGACGGAGCGCCGGTCGCCGGCCAGTGGGTCGAGCTTCGCTTGTGGCGCCGCGAGCCGGGTGTTGCGAGTTGGGAGAACTGGAGGCCGTGGTTCACCGAGGCGTCCGTGCGCAGCGACGCAGAGGGCCTCGCGAGCTTCCGCCACGCGGGCGCCAGCCTGCACCGCTTGAAGCACCGGCCCGGCCGAGCGAACGCCCAGTTCCTCGTGCGCCTGGCGCTGCGGATCGTGCCCGACATCGTCGAGGGGGCGCCGCTGGACGTCGACGCGCTGCCCGAGCAACCCGTCACGCTCGTCCTGCCCGCGACGGGGCGCCTCGAGGTTCGGGTGCTCGACAACGAACAGCCCTGGAACTCCGTCGACGAGCGCGTCTACGTCTGCGAAGCGGCGTTGTTCGCGAACCTCGACGCGGAGGGCTTCTCCGAATCGAACGAGCGCGCGCTGTTCCGAAGCCGAATGCACCGCGCGCTCTCGGACGTGTGTCGAGAGGGCCGCGTCGTGTTCGAAGGGATCGGGCTCGGCGCTGAGCTGGTCGTCGCCACGCGCCGCAACGTCGCGTCGCGTTGGGCTTGGGCGCGAGTGGCCGGTCCAGCGACGCGCGGCGAACAGGTCTCGACCACACTCCAGCTTCAACACGGTGTGATCACGATCGACGGGCGCATGCTCCTGCCCGACGGTCGCCCCGTCGCCGAGGAACACATCTATTTCGCGCTCGGTTCGTTCCCCCACCCGACGCGCGAGCGGCTCGAGGACGCCGACGGGTCGAGCGCGGCGACGGTGTGGATGACATCGAGCATCAGCGACGCCACCGGTCGCTTTCGCTTCGATCTGGCGTCGAGTCTGGTGAAGGGCGGGCGGCCGATGCTGGTTCTCTTCGACTCCGAGTACGACCCGAAGCTCGCGGCGATCGTCGACCTCGAGCCGCACTGGGGCGAAGGCTTCCACGATCTCGGCGACATCTCGTTCGCCCCTCCGCCCGTCGCGGCGCGCGGCCGAGTCATCGACGAGTCGGGCGCGCCGCTCGAAGGGGTCAACGTGAGCGTGGCCTCGCCCGGCGGCTTCGCTCGGATCTACTCGAGCTCGCGCGGCGACGGATCCTTCGAAGTGCGCGCACCGAAGCTCGGCGAATCGATCGAGGTGGGCGCGTCGAGCGTCGGTCACGCCTACGCCCGCTTTCCACGCGAGCCTCGCGGCCGTTCGGACTTCGAGATCGTCCTGTCGCCCGCAGCCCCCGCGACCCCCCAGCTCCACGGGCCTGGTAAGTAGGCGGCGCGGTCGCCCGACGGCGTTCAGAACGACAAGTTGAGCGCGAAGGCCACGAAGGGGGTCGCGTCGAGCTCGGCCTCGGCGACCTTCGCGCCGTCGGAGTCGAGGGTCGAGAGCTCGCGCCAGAGATTCAGGCCGGCCATGAGCTCGACGCTGAAGCCGTTGCCGCTGCGGTGTTCGACGCCGAGGCCGGCGCGGATCTCTTCGTCGCGGACGACGCCGTTCGAGAGCGGGTTCTCGTCGTTCAAACGGAACTGGTTGAGGGCGTACTGCGCGCGGCCAAACACGCTCCACTGATCGTTCAACGTCGCGCGCGCTTCGACTTGCGTGCCCTGGGCCGCGAGCTCGAGCCAATCGGAGGCTTGCCAGCGAAAGCCGATGTAGGGCCAGATCCAGGTGTCGTCTTCGAGCCGCGAGAGCGCTGCGACTCCGAGTTCGACGTCGAGCGCGTCGCTGGCGCGGTAGCGCACGCCGCCGGCGCCGCCGACGATCAGCGAATCGCGCGCATCGGCTTCGTCCTCGCCGCCGAGCGCGACGTGGAAGCCCCCGAACCAACCGGGGCCCGAGTCGTTCGACGAACGCACGACGCCGGAGAAGCTCGCGCGGTACAGGTCGTTGAAGGGCTCGTCCTCGCCGGGCACGAGGCCGTTGTCGCCGCTGAGGTTGTAGAAGAAGGCCTCGGTCTTGACCGAGAAGGCCGCGATGCGCTCGCTGCCGAGCTCGGTCCCGATGATCGCTTCCCAGCCGCCGCGTTGCGACGTGAGCGAACCGCCGCTGTCGAAGTCCGCGCCGAGCGACACATCGGCGAGTGCGCGCACTTCGACGAACGTGCGCGAGCGCGGCTGCTGCGCTTCGGCTTCGAGTTCCTCGAAGCGCGCCGCGGCGGGCGAGAGCGGCAGGGCCGGACCGACGCCGGGCCACTCGCTCAGGCTGGGGAGCTCGGGCAGCGGGCGGAACGCGTTCTGCGCCAGCGCGGTCGAGCCGAGCAGCAGCACGGCGGAGAGAGTTCGAAGTCGAAGGTTCACGGGGCCTCGCGACGCGTATGCGCCGCTCAAGGGTTGCGGCCCGAGGCGCGGGCCACCCCGCACTCGCCTCCAACTCGGACCACCGAACCCTACCCCGACTTGAGCGTTCGCGCGGAATCCGCGAGAGCCGCTAGCGCGCGCCGGAAAGTTCTTCCCGGTGTGCTTCCCGGTGCTGTTTCCGGTGCGATTCCGCGTGCGAGTCCATCCGCCGACGAACTCGACCGCCCGCGCGAGCTACGCGGGCCTCGGCGGCGGCTCCGCGCTCACCGCGACGGGCACGCCGAGGCTCGGCACGTCCAAACCGCGCGGGTTGAAGTGCACGCAGATCGGGCACTTGTGGAAGTGCTCGCGCTGGCGCTTCTGGCACTGCGGAACGGTGACCTGGTGCGCGATCAAAGCTGTCTCGCCGTCCGTCCGCGTGGGACACGATCGCATCCCTTCAGGGTGTTGCATCGAAGCACTCCCGAGTCCGCACGAAGGCGGGTGTAGCGGTTGGAACAGTCTCGAGCCGAGGAGCGCGAACTCCGGGGCGACGTCGAGCCGTCATTTTGAGAAGCAACGGTCGGCCGGCGCAAGCGCGCAGAACGTTCAGCCTGCCGCAGGCGTCAGCGCGGCCTTCAAACGCTGCAGAGCCTCGCTCGCGGCCGCTGCGCCGCGGTGGCTGTCGCGCGAGAGCTCCACGGCCGCCAGGCCTTCGAATCCGACTTCCAACAACGCTCGAAGCGTCCCGGGAAGGTCGAGATCGCCTTCGCCGAACATCCTGTGCTCGTGCACGCCGTAGCGGATGTCGTCGAGGTGCACGTGCGCCAAGCGTTCGCGGAGCGCGCGAATCTGATCCGGCACGGGCAGGTCCCCGGTGACGAGCAGGTGGCCCACGTCGAGGGTGAGGCCGAGCTGGTCGCCGTCGGCGCCGAGGCGCTGAACGAGCTCGAGGTAGCCGGCCGGCCGCTCGACGAACATCCCGGGCTCGGGCTCGAAGGAGAGGATCACGCCGCGTTCGCGCGCGTGGTCGAGCAGCGGGCGAACTTCGTCGCACAGCCTCGTCCAAAGCTCGTCCGGCGCCGTCGCGCCGCTGCGCCGATCGCCGACGATTCCGCCCGGCGCCGCACCGGCCCAGATCGAACAGAGCGGCGCGCCGAGCTCGGACGCCAGGTCGATGCAGTTCGTGAGCATCTTCACGCGCCGCGCGCGATCCTCCGCAGCGTTCTCGAGCAGCGTCGGGAAGTGTTTGCGCGTCGGATCGAGCACGAAACGCGCGCCGGTTTCGAGGGCGAGCTCGAGGCCGAGTTCTTCGGCCCAGCGCCGCGTGTCCTCGACGAGCCGCGGATCGGGCGCGAGCGGGTCGAGCTGGCCGACGTCCGGCGTGATCGCCACGCCTTCGTAGCCCAGGTCGGCGAGCAGGCGCAGCCCGTCGAGAAGCCGGTGGTGCGCGAGACCGTTCGTGTTGTAGCCGAGGCGGAACAAGCGCGGCGATGGTAGCGAGCGCGGCGCCGCGTCGCTCAGGCGGCGGACTGCGCGCGCACGAAGTCGAACACGGCTTCGGTCGTCGGCGCGGCCTCCAACTGTCGTTCGAGCTCTTCGAGGTTGCCGCCCGACTCCCAGCCGTGCCAGTCGCGGAACGACTTGCGCACCAGCTTCTTCACCTCGTCGACGGTCGCGACGCCCGGCAGCCGCTCGACCTCGACCGCGACGCGAACGAGCCGGCCGCGCAGCAGACGGAACCCCCACAGCGGCCCGACGCCGCTCAGCACCTTCGGCGAGTGCACACGGAACATCGCCCCGGCGGAATCGACGACCCGCATCTTCGCGAACCAGCCGTTGGAGAGCGCCGCGGTCGTGCACGTCGTCAGCGCCTCCAGCGAATCGAACACCAGCACCAACGACTGGCTCGAGCACAAGCAAGGGAACTTAATCGCAGCCGGCTCCACTCGTATCCCTTCCGCCATTGATGGCCTTGCCCGCCGCCGAGATGCCCGTCGCACGCGCCCAGGCCGGCGATCCGTGCCAGAGCCGCCCGAGCGGTCCGAACGCGTTGGGCCCCTTTCCTTCGATCGCATTGTGCCAAGCACGGCTCGGCATCGGCATCAGGTTCCACGGCTGGTTCTTGATCCAGTCGGGCACTCGGCGACCCCATTGATTCCGCGGGATCAACCAGTGGTGCACTTCCTGTCCGGCGCGCGCGTAACCGCGGCGTCCGAGCCACGAACGCGTCGCCTTCCACGTGTGGCTCCCGGTCTTCCAGAGCACGCCCTTCGCCGCCGCGCCGACCAGCGACTTGCCCGGGATCAGATCCGTGAGGGCCATCGCCGTGTTGAACAAGCCCCAGCCCCAGCGGCCGTTCTGGAAGTCGTCGACCGCAGCGCGCGCCGAGCCCCACACGGGGATCATGCCTTCGAGGAAACCCGGCTGTCCGACGCCCTTCGAAAGCCCCCATGGGTCGATGAAGGCCAGCGGACTGTTCGAGACGTAGCGGTAGAGGTTGAAGTCGGGGACATAGCCCGCGGGGTCGCGTTGCAGGAAGCGGCCGGTGCGCGGATCGAGGTCGCGGTAGCGCGCGTGGATCAGCCCGGTTTCGCCGTCGAACTCGAGCCCGGAGAACATGAAGCGATTGCCGACCGCGGAGGCCGCGAGCGGCGCGCCGGACGCGTCGGCGATGCTCGGCTGGCCGAAGGCGTCGTAGGCGTAGCGCTCGACGACGTTGCCGAGCGTGTCGGTCAGCGCGACGACGGAGTTCAACGCGTCCAGGGCGTAGAAATAGCGCTGGCCGCCGCGGTCCATCGCGACGAGCTCGCTCAAATCGGCGCCGTGGATGTAGCGCGCCTGGAACCCACCGCTCGCGTCGAGTTCGTGGATCAAGTCGGCGCGGTCGTACAAGAAGTACGTCGTCACTCCGTTGAGCGTCCGCGACACGCGGCGGTTCAACGCGTCGTAGGCGTAGCTCACCGAGCCGAACGCGCCGCTCGCTCCGATCAAGCGGTTCTCTTCGTCGTACGTGTAGGTGCGCGCGCCGTCGCTCGCGAGGTTGCCGTCGCCGTCGTACGTGGGAGTCGCGCCCGCCGCTGACGTGTACTGGTTCAGCGCGTTCGCGGTGTAGCTCCCGGCGCCGACGCCCGCGCTCACGGACGTTCGATTGCCGGCCAGGTCGTAGGCGTAGTTCGTCGACGGCCGCGGGAATCCCGCGGGGCGCGCGACCGCCGTCAACTGGTCGATCTCGTCGTAGGTGTAGTCGTGCCTCCCGAAGCGGTCCTTGTGCGAGAGTCGCTGGAACCCGTTGTCGTAGGTGTAGGCCAGCGACTCGACGCGACCGGCGCCGCTGCTGTGCGACATCGACTTCAATCGGCCCGAGGAGTCGAAGGCGTAGCTCGTCTGCAGCGCGCGGCCGCTGTCGCGGAGCACGCGCTGGTCCAGGGGATCGTGGCTGTACCTCACGACGTTGCCCAGGGTCACGAGACGGTTCTGGACGTCGTACGTCGACGGCAGGTCGAATCCGTCGGGGTAGTGCAGGTTCGTGCGGTTGCCGCCGAGGTCGTAGGTGTAACCCACGACGTACGGCGAGAGGCCTGGAAGCGTGGTGCTGGTGCTGGTCACGCGGTCGAGCGCGTCGTACGCGAACTGGATCGTCGAGTCGTCGTCGCTCGCCGTGACGAGGCGGCTGCCGGGGTCGTAGCTGTAGTTCGTGGTCTCGCTCGGAGTCGACTTGCTCGTCAATCGGTTCAGCGCGTCGTAGGCGTACGAGATCGCGCTGCCGCCCGGCGTGACGCGCGACGTCAGATTGCCGTTGCGGTCGAAGCCGAACTGCTCGAACGACCCGTCGGGATAGGTCATGCGTACCGGTCGACCGAAGTCGTCGACCTGGTGCGTGGTGACGGAGTTCCGCGGGTCGATGAGCTGCGTCAGGTTGCCGTCGGCGTCGTAGCGCAGTTCGGTGACGCCCGGGGTGGCTCGGGCGTCGACGATGCGCCAAGTCAGGCCGCGTTCGTCGTACACGTAGGTCTCGGTGCGCGAGTTCGGGTCGGTCTCGCTCGTTCGCTGGTCCAGAGCGTCGTAGGTGTAGCTCGTCGTCGCGCCGCGGTCGTCACGCACCGCCGTCACGCGTCCGCGCGAGTCGTACGCGTAGCCCGTCGACTCCCACGCGTCGGTCGTGTCGATGGCGCCGAGCGCCGGAGGCTGGCTCGGAGCGTTGACCTTCGCCGCGTTGTCGACCTGCAGCAGATTGCCCGCCAGATCGAAGCGATAGTGCGCGGTGAACCCGAGCGGCGAAACGACCCGCACCACGCGGTCGCGCTCGTCGTAGTGCAGCGTTGCGGTGCGTTGGTTGGGATCCGTGATCGTGAGCACGTTCCCGAACACGTCGTAGGTGTACTGCGCCGTCGCCGCCTGGGGCGTTCCGAAACCGCTCGTCTCGCTCACGAGGTAGCCGGAGGTCGGGTCGTACGTCTTGCGAAGCACGTTCCCGTTCGGGTCGGTGACCGAGAGCACCTGTCCGAACGCGTTGTAGGTGATCTCGGTCTCGATCGTCGCGCCGGCGATCGCGGGGTACGTGATCTTGCGCAGGTTTCCGCGCGCCGGTTCGCCGAGCTCGTAGTCGTACGTGTACGTGATCGTCGAGCCGCGCGGATCGACTGTGGATTTCGTGAAGTCGAACAGCGGCTCCTGCGTGAAGGTCGTCACCAGGTCGTCGGGACTGGGAGTGAACGGCGCCGCGCCGATGCGCTTACGCCGAGACTCGATCAACTTCCCGCTCGCGGAGTAGCTGTACTCGCTCGCCGCGCCGCGCGGGCTGACCTCGCGAATCAGCCACCCGTTCGCGTCGTATTCATACGTCGTCACGTAGGAACTCGGCTCGCCGGCCGGGATGCCGTCGGTGAACACCTCCATGCGCGTCGCCAGCCCGAGCGTGTTGAACGTGGTCTGCGTCACGACGCCGCGCGGGTCGGTCACCGTGGTCCGCGGCGCGCCGCCTCCGTCGACTCCGTACGCGAAGGTCCAAACCTCGCCGCCGAACACCTGCTGGATCACTCGATCCGCCGCGTTGTACTGGTTCGTGAGGTACTCGACCGAGTTGCCGTCGGCGATCGAGACCAGGTTGTGCTGCGAGTCGTAGCCGTAGCTCAGCGTCGAGCCCGCGGGATGCTCCGCCGTGGCGGGGTAGCGCACTTCCACCAGATCGCCCGAGCCGGATGCGTCGTAGGTGTAGCGGACTCGCCGGCCGCCCCACTCGATCTCCGACAAGCGGTTGTCGGCGCCGTACTCGAAATTCAGGGTGCGCCCGATCGTGTCCGTGATCGCAAGCAGCAAGTACTCGCGCGCCACGACGCCGACAGTCTGGTTCACGAAGTACGCCGAGCGGCCGGAGATCGGCTGCGGCGCCGCGGTGTAGAAGAACAGCAGCGCGTTGCCGTTTCGATCGACCTTGCGCGACAGGTTGCCGTTGACGTCGAACTCTTCGCTGCCGCCGTCGGGCAGGGACAGGACGAAGGAGCCGTCGACGTTCTGCACCAGCCCGCCTTGGAAGCGCGCCGGGTTGGTGTACGTGGCGCCGTTGAAGCCGAACTCGCCCGTTCGGTTGGCGCCCGTGAGCAGCACCGCATCGCCGTTGTCGAGCTTCTTGATGCGCCGATGGAACGACATGTCCCAGCCGTAGCCGTACGGTCCGTTGAAGTCGCTGCGCGAGCGGTAGGTGAACGCGGCGCGCACGTCGAGCATGCGCCCGGGCAAGAACACGTCCACGCGTTCCTCGACGAAGTCGCCCGCGAACAGCATCACGGGGTCGCCGGCGTTCGGTCCGTCCGGACAACCGTCGTCGTCACCGGGGTCGCCGGGCCCGTTCGGCGACGAGCCGGACCCGGTGAAGAAGTCGTGCGCCGCGCTCGCGGCGCCCGCGGACGCCAGGAGCGCGGCGGCGAACAGGGCCGCGAGACTGCGGAGGTGCGAACGCGGGGGGCTGGGGCGCTTCATCTGGGTTCTCCCACGATCACGGAACGGGTGAGCGTTCCGATGCGGCCGTCGTAGCTGAAGACGTTGACTGTCAAGACGTGCGGACCTGGCGTGAGCTCGCTCGTGTCCCACAGGTAGGTGAGCGGAGTCGTCGACTCCTCTTCCTCGAAGAAGAAGTTCAGGTCGACGTACAACGCGACCTCGAACATCGCGTCGGTGAGGCTGGCGACGTCGCGCGGATCGACGGTCACGCGCACGGGCGTGACACCGCTGACGATCTCGCGACCCGCGGCGTCGAGGTCGATCGCACCGAGGAACTCGAGGTCGACGCGCGGCGCCAGCATGAGCTCGCGCGGCTTGCGCGCCTCGCGGTAGGCCTGTGGGCCGCCGATGAGCGGCGCGCGGCGCACGAGGGTCGAACCCGCTTCGACGGCGGCGCTCGCGGCGGGCTTCTTGGCCGGCGAGCGCACGATCAGCGCGTTGTCGGGCATGCCGTACAGCTCGAGCGTGATCCAGAGCGCCGGATGCTGGCGCAGATCGACGCGGCTCGACTCGTCGAAGCCATCCCACCGCACTTGTTGCGGGCCAGCCTCGAGCGGCGCCCAGTCGAGGAGTGTCGCGAGCAAGGGAAAGTTGCGCAGCGCGACTCTCACGCGCGCGAAACCGGCCTTCGGCATGTGCCACGAGAGCACTCCGCTCTCCACGTCGTGCTCGAATCGTTCGGGGCGCAACTCTTCGCCCCAAGGCTCCTGCGCGGGATCGAAGACCGCCTTGCGTCCCGCCTCGTCGTCGAGTTGCACCACGTAGCGATAGACGCCCGACAGCGCGAGCTCGCCCGCTCCGTCGCGGCCGTCCCACGCGAACGACTGCGCCCCCGCGGGCGCGCGGTCGGTGCGCAACCGGCGAACGACGTCGCCGGACTCGTCCACGATGTCGACCAGGATTCGACCCGCGTGCGAAGTGCTGAAGCTGAGCGCGACGCTCTCGCCCGTGCTCGTGTCCAGGGTCTTGCGGCTCGCCGCGGCTTCGCGCACGAACAGCGGCTCGAGCGCCGCCGAGGCGGCCTTCGACGTCGCTTCGCCATTCGAGACCGTCTCGCCGTTCAACGCAGCCACGCCTCTCTCCGACGCCGCGCCACGCTTCCTGCGCCACGCCGGGTCGCGCGCACCGTGGCGCGCGCGAACGAGGGTCTGCGCCTCACTCGACCCGTCCGCACGCACGGCGGCGATCTCGACCTCGCCGCCCAGTGAGCGCGTGAACGCGATCCACGCTCCGTCGGGCGACCAAACGGGCCGCGTGTCGAGCCCGGCGCGGTGCGTGAGTCGGGCCGACTCGCTTCCGTCCGGCGCCGCGACCCAGATCTCGAAGTCCCCGGTGCGATCCGAAGCCAGCGCCAGCCGCCCGCCGTCGGGCGACCAACTCGGAAGGAACTCGTGGGTCTGGTCCCACGGCAGTCGACGCAACTCGCTACCGTCGGCGCGCATCGTCCACACGTCGTAGGTGCCCCAGCCATCGCCGCTCACGAAGGCGATCCGCGCGCCGTCGGCCGACCAGCTCGGCGTGTACTGGATCCCCGGGTCGTTCGTCAGCGCGCGGCGGTCCGAGCCATCGAGGTTCGCCGTGAAGACGTTCGCCGCGTCGATGACGTCGGTGCGAATGCGCGCATAAGCGATGCGCGATCCCGTCGGAGACCACACCACGTCGCGCACGGGCCACACTTCCTGCAGCACGGGTTGGGGCGCTTCGTCCCCGTCGCCGAGCACCCAGCACTCCTGGTTCACCGATTGGTACGCGACGCGGCCGTCGTGGGTCCAGCACGGATAACGCTTGTCGCCCTGTGTGTGGGTGAGCTGCCGATCGTCGCCCGTGTCGAGGTCGCGCAGCCAGATCTGCCACGTGCCCTCGCTCGCCCGCGTGTAGAGGAGCTCGCCCGAGAACGACGCTTCGCCGAGGGCGCCGGTTCGCGCGCCGGGGTGAACCAGGGTCTGCGCCCGGACGAAGCCGGCGTTCGCCGCGAGCAGGACAAAGGACGACAGCAGCAGCTTCATTGATAGATCGTGACCACCCCGACGCGCTGGAAGCTGAGCCCCGTGACCGGATCGAGTGCGTCGAGAACGATTCGGTACTGACCTTCGATGGCGACCACGTCGCCGAGCGCCGTGCGGCCGTCCCACTCGAGCGAGTGCGCGCCCGCAGGCAGGGCAGCGCTGCTCAGCAGCGTGCGCACGTGGTTGCCGTTCGGATCGCGCACGCTCGCATTCACGGTCGACGGCGCGCTGAGCTCGAACTCGAGACGCGACACCTCGCCGAACAGCGGCTGGATCACGTACGCCTCGGCGCGGAAATTGTCGAAGCGCACCGCGGGTCGATCCAGGAAGAACGAGTACCCCGGGACCGTCGCCGGAACGCCGAAGTAGAACTGGAACGAGCCCGCGTGCACGGCGCCGGCCTGGTTGCGGCCGTCCCAGAACTCCACGTGCGGTCCGGGCGGGAAGACGCCGAAAGGACTCAGCGCGCGGTTCATCCCGGCGCCCTGGGCCCAGATGTTCGACGACAGCCAGCCGTTGACGCTGTATTCGACGCGCACCTCGTCGTTGCGGTGCGGATCGAAACCCGCGGTGACGACGTTCGTCGCGCCCCACGAACCGAGCGGATACGGCAAGGGCGACACGTTGCTGTTGAAGCTCCCGTCGCGGCCGAATCCGTCGCTCGCACTGAGCGTCACGTAGTTCGCCTTGTAGAGCGATGCGAACTGCCCGAGCTCGTCGCGCCCGTCCCAGGTCAGCGAGTTTTCGCCGGCGGGGCTTGCGGGCGCGGTCAGTGTTCGGACCAGCGTGTTGCCCGGCCAGGCGTGGATCCGGCACACGACGTCCGCGGGGCGATTCAGCGTGAAGTACACGACGCCGACGTCGCCCGCGGCGACATCGAGCTGTTCGGGCAAGGCGTAGACGTCCGCAAAGGTGAGGTGGTCGAGCTCGATCGCGCGCAGAACGCTCGCGACGTTGCCGCCGCTGTCGGTTGCGCTCAAACGCAGCGTGTAGAGACCCGGCGCGTAGCCCTGGACCGCCAAGCTCCCGAGCACGTCCGCCGGCGGAACACCGCTCACCGGCGTCGTGCTGCTCGCAAGCTGCGTGAAACTCCCGGCGGGGACTCCCGCGCCGATCGACAGCGTGTAGTTGGCGAAGTTCGCGTCGCTGGCGGCGCCGCGGACGGTGTAGGTCTGCCCGGACACGAGGGTCTGCTGCCGCACCGGATCCGCGACGACCACCGTCGGCGGCGTGACGTCGATCTTGATCGCCACGCTCGAGCTCGCGCTCGCGACGGCGCCCGTGGGCGGCGACAACGCGCGGAACGTGTAGCTGTAGCTGCCATCGGGCAGCGGCGCCCCCATTCCGTCGAAGCCGTCCCAGAGCACCGACGGCGCGATCCCCACACCCGCGAACTGGCGCACGACCGCGCCGCCCGGCGCGAGCACGTCGAGCTCCCACGCGCTCGTGTTGGCGAGCGTCGCGTTCAGGCTGGCCGCGTCGTTCACGCCGTCACCGTTGGGCGAGATCGTCGTCGGCGCGCCGCTCACGGAGATCACCTTCAAGAGGCGCGTGAACACCCGGTGCTCCACGCTGGGTCCGCTCGACAGGTTGACGAGCAAGCGAATCGAGTAGACCGCGCTGTTCTGCGAGACCGGTATGTTCCACGAGCCCAGCGTTCCGTTGACCACGGGGCTCGTACTGCTGCCGAAGCTCGTCCACGTTCCCGGGTTGAAGCCCGCGCCGAACTGCAGTGTGTAGCTCGTGAACGTCGCTCCGGAGGCCGTTCCGAGCACCGGCACGAGTCCGGTGATGAACTGGTCCGGATCGGGCGAGGAGATCCTGGCGATGGGCAGCGTGTCGTCGAGCGTCAACGTCCCCACGAGCGTGGGATACACGCCGCCGGCGAGGGCTTGCGCGGCCACGCGGCACTCGTAGGCGCCGTTCGCGAGCGCGGTCCCGAGCGCGTCGTCGCCGATCCAATCGACGTCGACCTGCACGCCCGAGCCGGAGAAGGTCCGCACCAGCGTCGAGGTCGAATCGAAGAGCGACACCTGCCAGTTCGAAGCTTGCCCGAGCGCCGCGTAGAGCGTGCTCGCGCCGCCGGCCGGTGAGAACGACTTGGGCGTGAACGCTCCGTCGAGCCAGCCTCGGTCGGGATCGTTCGCCGTGGCGAGCCAGGGCTCGAACACCACGAAGCCGCTGATCGCGTCGCCCGCGCCCGACGCCGTGCCGCCGGGACCGCTGCTCGCGCCCCAGTAGTTCAAGCGCGCGTCCACTCCGACGGCGAGCGAGCACGCGAGGCCCGCGGCCGAGTTGCCCGCGACGTCGTTGTTCGCGATCCGCGTTGCGGTGGAAGCGCCGCTTCCGACGAGGATGCCCGTCGCATTCGCAGTGATCGAGTTGTGCTCGACCAACGGCGCCCCAGCGGCGACGGCGATCCCCGCCGTCGAGGAGTCGCGGATCGTGCAGCGGAAGATCTGCGGCTGCGAAGCCGCGATGCGCAGATTGGAGGCGTTGCTGCCTTGTCCGCCGAACTCGATCGTGCAGCGCTCGATGCGCGTCGCGCTCGTCGCGTTGAGGAGGTGGACACCGGTCCACTGTCCCGGCGCCGGCGCCGCGTTGTCGGTCGTGAAGCGGATCGGAGCGCCGCTGGAGCCGAGCGCGAGAAGCGTCGCGGGCTGACCGGAGGCGCCGATCGTCAGCCCGGTCGACGAGCGGAAACGCAGCTCCGCCCCGGACGCCAAGGTCAGCGTCGGAGCGTTCGGCCCCGCCACCGTGACCGCGCCGACGAACACGTAGCGCAGGCCGCGCGCAGGCCACAGCGCGCTCTGCGAGACCGTGTCGGCCAGGATCTCGAGCGCGCTCGAGCCCGCGACCACGCCGTTCAAAGTGTTCGAGGAGAGGAACGCTGGAACGTGCCGCGCCGCGATGCGCGTCGGCCAGGCGTGGTAGTCGGAGATCGTGTTCCCCGAGACCGCCATCGTGCTCACCCCCGCGAAGAACACGCCGCGCTCGATCGCACTGTTCGTCAGCGCGCCGGACGAGGTCGCCGACGCGACGTAGAAGCCGTAGTTCGCCGAATTGGAGAGCGCGAGCGCGTCGAAGGTCGAGCTGCTCGCGCCGGCGATCTGCACTCCGTGCCGCCCGCAAGCGTCGACCGTCACGCGCTCGAACGCCGCCGCGGCCGCTCCGCCGACGTGGACGCCGTCCAGCTGGCTCTCTCGAACCAGCGTGTCGACGATCGTCGGCGCGCAGCCGTCGACGTACAGCGCGCCGACCGACGCCGTGGCGCCGGCGTACTCGACGATCGCGTGCTCGAGCCGCGAAGTCGGCAACGCGAAATCGTCGAAGAGCAGCCGCGCCCACGCACCGGGCGCCGGCGTCGACGAGCTCGACGTGAACAGGATCTTCTGAGCCGCCGTACCCACTGCGTGGAGCCCGCCGGGTCCGGTCGACGTGTTGCCGCCGATCGTGAGCGCGACTCCAGCCGCCATGCGCAACCTCGCGCCGGGCTGCAGGGTGAGGATCGGCGCCTCGCCGCTCGACACGAGCACGTTCCCGAGCAACACGTAATCGAGGCCGAGGCTCGGCCACACCGCCGAGCGCGTCACGGTCTGCCCGATCAGCTCGAGCGTGCTCACGCCCGGCGCCACCCCCACCAGCGTGTTGTTCGCCAGGAACTCGCCGCAGGAGTTCGCGCCGATGCGCGTCGGGAAGGCGGCGTAGTCGCGGATCGTGTTGCCGACGAGCGACAACGTCGAAACGCCGGTGAAGGTCAAGCCGCTGGAGATGTCGCTCGCCTCCAGCAAGCCGCCGGCGGTCGACGAGCTCACGAAGACGCCGTAGTTCGCCGATCCGGTGACCGTGATGCGGCGCACGTTGGCGGCGGTCGCGCCGTCGATGAACACCCCGTAGCGCCCCACGGTCGCGATCTGCGTGTCCTCGACCGTCGCAAGCGTCCCCGCGCGCAACCGCAGGCCGTCGAACAGCGAGTTCGAGATTTCGCAGTTGCTCACCGTGGGCGCGCCGCCGTTGACGTGGAGCGCGCTGTCCACACTGCCGCCGTACTCGATGCGGCAGTGCTCCAGGCGGCTCGAAGGCAACGTGGCCGCTTCGAAGCGCACCGAGTTCCACGCGCCCGCGACCGGTGAGGCTTGGTTCGAGGTGAACGTGATCGGCGTCGAGCTCGTGCCGACGGCCACGAGCGCGCCTGGCTGGGGCGTGCCGACACTGAGCGAGAACCCGGTGTTGAACGCGATCCGAGCGCCCGCGGCGATCGTGAGCGTGGGCCGGTTCGAACCCGACACCGACACGTTGCCCAACATCGCGTACGTCACGCCGAGCGAGGGCCACGTCGCGGATTGCGCCACCGCGGCCGCCGTGACTTCGAGGCGGCTCGAACCGGGCACGACTCCGTCAAGTGTGTTCGCGGCGAGGAACGGTCCGACCCGGTCCGCGCTCAGGCGCGCCGGGAATCCGTCGTAGTTGCGGAACACGTTGGCGCTCACCGACATCGCCGACGCTCCGCTGAACAAGATGCCGTTGGCGACGTCGGAGTTCGCCAGCGAGCCCGAAGCGGTCGTCGTGTTCACGAACACGCCGTAGTTCGTCGGGTTCAGGATGCTCAGGTTGTCGAGCGTCGCGTTCGCGGCCCCGGTCAATTGGACGCCGTAGCGCGCGCAGGTGTCGACGATCACGTTCTGCAGTGTCGCGGAGCTCTGGTTGAGCAGCACTCCGTCGAGCAGGCTCGAACGAACCGCGATGTTCCGAAGCGTCGGCGAACTCACGTCCACGTAGAGCGACGCCACGCTCGAAACAGCGCCGGCGTATTCGATGTCGCAGTGCTCCATCAAGCTCGCGGACGACGCCGTGTCGTCGAACAGGATGCGCCCCCACCATCCGGCCACGGGGTTCGGCGTGTTCGCCGTGAACGTGATCCTCTGCGCGGGTGTTCCGACGGCGGTGAGCCGGCCCGAGGTCGCGATCGAGCTGCTGCCGATCGTCAGCGCGCTCGCGGCCGCGAAGCGCAACGTGACGCCGGCGGCGAGCGTGAGCTCCGGCGTCGTCGGTCCGGTGACGGACACCGAACCCAGGAGCACGTACTGCAAACCCAGGTTGGGCCACGTCGCGCTCGTGACGACGGTGTCGGCGAGCACCTCGAGGACGCTCGCGCCGGGTTGGACGCCCAGCAAGGTGTTGTCCGCCAGGAACGGCCCCACCGATTGCGCTTCGATGCGCGTCGGGAATGCGTGGTAGTTGCTGAACGTGTTGCCGCTCGCCACCAGCGACGTCAGCCCGGTGAAGTGGATGCCGTTCTCGATCGCGCTGCCGCTCAAGCTCCCACCGGCCGTGGACGAGCTCACGAAGACGCCGTAGTTGGCCGGCGACGTCACCGAAAGGGCGCTGATCGCCGGCGCCGCGGCGCCGCTGAGCAGTACGCCGTAGCGCCCGGTCGCCTCTGTCGAGAGCGATTGCAGCGTCGGTGAAGCGTTGATGATCGCGACACCGTCTTGCAAGCACTGGCGGATCTCGCTTTGAGCGACCGTCGGATCGCAGGCGTTGATCTCGAGCGCGGGCGTGGCGCCCTGGCCCGCGAACTCGATTCGGCAGTGACGGAGCTCGCTCGTCGCCAGCGTGAAGTCGCCGAGCCGCACTCCGGGATAGCCGCCCGGCGCCGACGTGGGCTGATCGGAAGTGAAGACGATCTCCTGGCCCGACGCGCCCACGGCGCTTAACCGACCGAGCGCCGAAACTCCGACGCTCAACGCCGCGGAAGCGCGAAAGCGCAGCACGGCGGCCGGCGGCACCGTGAGCGTCGGAGCGAGCGGACCCTGCACGGTGATCGTCGACGCCACGACGTAGGGCCATGCGAGCGGCAGCAAACTCGCGTCGCTCGAAAGCGTTCCCCCGCCGAGTTCCAACGACTGTTGGCCGTTGGACACGAACGTCAGACCGCCCACGTTCGCGGGCCAGTTGGAGATGTCGATGTGCAGCGGATGCGACGTGTTCGAATCCGCGGTGAGGTTGGTCAAGTCGGGGCGCGCCGTGCCCGCGCCGATGTAGATCCCGTAGCCGGCGCAGCGTCTCACGATGCAATCGGAGAGCGTCGCGAGACCGGAGTTCACTCTCACGCCCGCGTCGTTCGCGCCGCGACCGGCGTCCTCGACGACGCAATGGCGCATCTGGGAGGCGAGGGTCGAGTTCGTGAACAGGATTCCGTTCCAGAAATCCGGCGCAGGAACCGGCTGATCCGCGCGGAACACGATCGGCGCTCCCGAAGCGCCGTTCGCAACCAGCACACCCGTCGACGTGCTCGTGCCGAGCGTCAGTCCCGTGCCCAAACGGAATCGCACCACGACGCCCGGTTCGATGGTGAGTGTCGCGCCCGAACTCACCGTGACGCTCGTTGTCACCACATACGGACTTCCCGCGGCCGTCCAAGTGGTGTTCGTCGTGAGTGTTCCACCCACGTCTGTCGCGTGCGCTGCCGCCGACAACATCGACACACTCGCGAACCAACGAAGCGCTGCGTTCATAGCGTGAGCTCCCCTGCTTCGAAGCGCACTCCGCAAGCGAAGCGGCGCTTCCAGAACGAGACCTGTTGTTGCGCAGATTAGGCGCCTTCCGGAAATTCCGCCTCGTGTCCGCAACAAGATTCGCCGCGCTTCCCATACTTGCGACGACTCGACTCGGACAAGCGCTCGGCGCTTGTCGGAACTCCGCGCCTGGCGCGACAAGCCCCTTCTTCAGCGCGTCGGGGCGCGCCAGCCGCCGCCCATGCGGCGCACGAGCAAGCGGTCGGCGAGGCGCGGCGCAAGCACGTTCGCAATGGCGAGCAGACGCCATTTGAACGACAGGCACCGCTCGGGCTGGGGCGCGCGGTCGAGTTCCAAAATGGCGTGTGCGACGCTCTCGGGATCGGCGGCGCCGGCGAGGTTCGGACCGGGCAGTGCTCGCGGGTTCGGTTGGTTCGCGAAGAACGGGGTGCGCGTGAGCCCGACGTCGAGCGTGCAAACGGCGATCGAATCCGTGGCCCACTCGATGCGCAGCGCCTCGCCGAGCGAGTTGAGCGCCGCCTTGCTCGCTGAGTAGACAGCCTGGCCAGGGATGCCGCGGCGTCCGACGATCGACGAGACGAGCACCATCACCGGCGCGGCGCCGTTCCGCAGAAGCGGCAACGCGAGCCGGCTGAGCGAGAGGACCGACGCGACGTTGAGCTCGAGCAGCTCGCGCACCTTGCGCGGCTCGGTCTCTTCGACTTTCGCGAGGTAGCCGTGCCCCGCGTTCTGCACGAGCAGGTCGAGTGCGCCGAAGCGCTCGCGAATCTCTCCGACCGCCCGCTCGAGCGCCGCGTCGTCGCGCAGATCGCACTCGACGACGAGGTGCGTCTCGGCGTTCGACAGCGAAGCGCGCACGCGTTCGAGCTCGTCGCGACGCCGCGCGAGCAGCGCCACGCGGTACCCGCGACTCGCGAGCAACTTCGCCGTCGCCTCGCCGATGCCCGACGACGCGCCGGTCACCAGCGCGCGCCGCGCCGCGCTCATCAGAGCGCCGCGGTCTTGTGCAGCCAGATCATGCCTTTGACCCATCGCGAGCGGATCGCCACGATCTCACGCACCTGCAAGTTGCCGTCGCCGTACTTCTCGAGCAGCTCTTCTTCCCAAGCCGCGGTCATCTCAACCGCCGACACGAGCTTGTCGCGCGCCTGACGACCCTTTTCGTTGAGCAGCGCACGGTCGTTGGCGGCGTGCGCCTTCTTGGCCTCGTCGTACAACTTCTCGCCCTCCGTGCCGATCACGAGCGCCGCCTTCCAGTTCGCGTCGTTCGCGAGCCCGTCCGGCGCCTGCGACACGAACGTGTACTTCGAGCCGCCCCCGCCGCCCGCCCGCTGCGGCGGCGCTTCCTCCGGGACGTCCGCGAACGGATCGGCCTTCGGCGGCGCAGCCTCGACGACCGGATTTTCGCTCTTCTTCTGCTGGTCGGTGATCATCGCGAGGCCGATGCCGCACACGATCACGGCCGCGAGCAGGATCGGGATGTACATCCCCATTCCCGGCCGCTTGGCCTGACGGCGGTCGTTCTTGTTGCGGTCGTTCGAAGCGTTGCGGTCGGCGGGTTGAGGCATGGCGAAGGTGGGCGAGGCGGTCGGGCGAAAGATCCTATCCGCGAACGGGCGAGCTGGCGCGCGCGGTCAGTCGCGGCGCACGAGCCGCGCGTGGTAGCCGCCGTCGACGGGGCCGGGACCCACTTCCGCGCGGGTGTCGACGTCGGGCGTGAACTCGTTCTCGGCGTCGAGCGTGAAGTTCGGATGCCGCGCGAGGAATCCCTGCACGGCGCGCTGGTTTTCTTCGGGCTCGAGCGCGCAGGTCGACCACACCACGCGGCCGCCGCGACGCACGAGCTGCGCCGCGCGGTCGAAGAGCTGCGTTTGGATCTTCACGAGCTCGGCCTTCGACGCGGGTCCGTACCGCCACCGCGCTTCGGGTCGCTGCGCGAGCACGCCCGTGTTCGTGCACGGCGCGTCCACGAGCACCGCGTCGAACTCTCGGCTCCCGAGCGCTTCGCCGTAGCTCGTCTCGACGAGTTCGACGCCCTCGCGCAGCCCCAGGCGTTCGAGCGTGCTCGCCACGCGTTCGAGCTTCGCCGCGCTCACGTCGCACGCCACGACCCTCGCGCCGCTCTGCGCGAGCACCGCGGTCTTGCCGCCCGGCGCCGCGCTCAAGTCGGCGATCGACTCGCCTTCGCGCGCCTGCACGGCCTCCGCCGCGCGCAACGCCGTTTCGCCTTGCACGGTGATGCGGCCCTGCGTGAACGCTTCGCTCGCGGTCACCGCCGTGGCCGCATCCGACGCTGCGAGCAGGATGCTCGCGTGCGCACCGGGCCGCGTCGCGACGCCGAGGGCCTCCAACTCGCTCGCAACGCTCTCGCGCTCGCCGCGAACCACTCGGATCGACAGCGGAGCTTCTTCGAGCGCCAGCCGCGCCAACGCGAGCGCCTTCTCCTCGCCGAAGCGCGCGCTCCAACGCTTGAGCAGCGGCGCGGGCATCGACAGCGCGTCCTCGGCCCACAGCAGCGGATGCTCGACCGGATCGTGGAACACGGGTTCGCTGAGGTGCAGGTTGCGCTGCTCGAGATCGCGCCGCGGATCGTGGACGTGCCCGTTCTGCCGCAGCTCGAAGGCCGCCGCGACCGCATCGCGCGCGAGCCGCACCTTCGAGCCGCCGAGCGTGCGGCGCACGGCGTCGAGGCACTCGGCGCGGAGCGCGTGGTCGGGGATGCGGTCGAGGAAGAACATCTGCACGAAGGCGACGTGCAAGTGCGCGGCGAGGTCGGGGTTCGCGCGGCCGCGCGTCACGTGGCGCACGATGGCTCGGAGCGTCGCGCGGCGGCGCACTTCGACGCCGACGAGCTTGCGGAGGAACCCGCCGTCGCGCTCGTCGATCTCGCGGGCGGCGATGACGCGGTCCACGTCGCGCAGCGGCGTGTTCGATCCCGAGCGCAAGATGCTCCAAGCGGCGCGACGCGGCATGACTAGCTGGCTTTCGAAGGTGCGGACGGGTTCGACAGTCGTTCGCCGACCGCGATGCGCGCGCCGCGAAGGTATTCGGGACCGGACATCGGGCGTTTGCCGGCCGGTGTGAGCGTCGCGAGCTCGAGCGCGCCGTTTCCGCACGCCACGACGAAGCGTTCGCCGGCTTCGAGGACCGATCCAGGTTCGCCGCGGCCGTCGGCGGCGCGCGCGGCGAGCACCGTGAGCTCCCGCCCCTTCGGATCGAGGCAGCGCGCGCCGGGCCACGGATTCATCGCGCGAACGTGCCGCGCGAGTTCGTCCGCCGACCGCGACCAGTCGATCGCGCCGCGCTCCTTCTTCAGCTTGCGAGCATAGGTCGCGCGCGAGTTGTCCTGCGGCGTGAAGCGCGCCTCGCCGCGTTCGAGCCGATCGAGCGCTTCGACGAGCGCTTCGCCGCCGAGCTCCGCCAACGCCGCGAGCAACTCGCCCGCGCTCTCGTCGGCGCCGATGCGGTGCTCCTTCGCGAGCAAGACGTCGCCTTCGTCGAGCGCGAGCACGATGCGCTGCACCGAAACGCCCGTGACTTCGTCGCCCGCCGCGATCGCCGCCTGGATCGGCGACGCTCCGCGCCAGCGCGGGAGCAAGGACGAATGCACGTTGAGCGAGCCGTGCGGCGCGAGGTCGATCAGCGCCGGCTTCAGAATCACGCCGTAACTCGCGACGACGAGCACGTCGGGCGCGAGCGAACGCAAGCGCGACAACACCTCGTCCGCGTGCGGATCGACGGGCTGCAGCACTTCGATGGCCGCGTCGCGGGCGGCGAGCACGAGCTCGGACGGCTCGACGTCGCGACCGCGGCCGCGCGGCTTGTCCGGCGCCGTCACCAAAGCCAGCGGCCGGTGCCGCGAGCGCGCGAGCGCTCGAAACACCGGCAACGCAAAGGGCGGCGAACCGAGGAAGATCGTCTTCAACCGATCGCTGTCGTGCGCTCGTCCGAGCTCATCAGAGCTTGGCGAGCACTTCGCTCTTGAACTTGTCGTAGGCCTTGCTGCCGACGATCTGATGGACGACCTCGCCCTTCTTGATGATCAAGAAGGTCGGGATGGCGGTGATGCCGTAGCGCGCGGGCACCTCGGGGTTGTTCTGCGTGTCGAGCTTCACGACCTTCAACTTGCCGGCGGTCTCGTCCGCGAGCTTGTCGACGTAGGGCGACATCGCCTTGCACGGGCCGCACCACTCGGCCCAGAAATCCACCAGCACCGGCAGGTCGCTCTGGAGGACGGCGGTTTCCCAAACACTGTCGGTGACTTCGGCGGCTTTGCTCATGGCTGGGGCAGTTGAGGATCGGGGGCGGTAGCGGGTTGTACGGAATCCGGTTGGCGCGAGGCGTCGGCCGGAGTTGAGGGAGAGGGACGACGTCGGAGACGGCGCCTGGGGAGACGGGTGAAGCTTGGATGCCGCGCGCGCGTTTCAGGCGCGGGACTTCGGGGCGAAGGGGCGAGAATATGGGACCTCCCGGTGCGGACGTCCACCCCGACGGGTGCGGGCGGCGGCCCGACAAGGGGCGCAGCGCCCTGCGCTGCAGGGGGCGAGTCCGGCCCGCGTGCCGGGTGCGACGTTCAGTCCGAAGTCTCTTCTCGCGTGCGGGTTAGGTCGTCATCCAGCGCCTCGGTCGCGGATGGCGCGGCGGCCTCGAGGGCTTCGGACGGCGGCGGCTCGTCCTCCGGCAGATCGTCGAACACCGAAGCGCTGAAGGATTGCGGCGCCGGCTCGGGATTGGGCGCGCTCTCCGAGAGCGCCGCTTCGTCGGCGGCCTTCTCGTCGTCGAACTCGGTCAGCCGGACGATGCTCTCGAGGTCCGTGCCGACCTCGTCGCGCAGCACGATGTCGATGTCGTCGGTGGCCGCGCCCTGCTTCGCCCTGCACACGCCGATCTTCACCAGCTCGAGCAGCGCGCAGAAGGTCCCGATCATCAGCTTCTTGTCGACCGTCTCGCCCGCCGCGGATTGCTCGACGATCTCGCGCAGCGACATGCGCCGCTTCACTTGGATCGTGTGCACGAGCCGATCGACGTAGTAACGCAGCGGCCGGTCATCCTGCGTGATGACCATCTGCTTGTTCGACAGGGTCTCGCGCATGAGGCGCGAGAAGGCGCTGAGCAGATCCCAGCTCGAGAGCTCGGTGAGGTCGAGGCCGCCCTCCTGCTCGGCGGCGGCGTAGTACGTGCGCGGATGGATGCGCGAGCGCGCGTCGAAGCGGTCCTGCAGCTCCTTCGAGGCCTGCTTGAAGCGGCGGTACTCGATCAGGCGCTGGATCAGCTCGTCGCGCGGGTCGAGCTCCTCGGCGAGGTCGACGTTCTCGGTCGGCAGCAACGACCGCGACTTGATCGCCATCAGCGTCGCCGCCATGACCAGGAAGTCCGCCGCGAGCTCGATGTCGATCTCGCGCAGGGCCTTCAAGTGCGCCACGTAGCCGTCGATGACGCGGTGGATGTCGATGTCGTGGATGTCGACTTCCTGCTCGCGCACCAGGTGCAGCAGCAGGTCCATCGGGCCTTGAAAGGTCTGCTCGAGCTTGACCGTGTACTCGCGGATCACCACACGCCTCCAGTGAGGAAGTCCAGCAGTTCTTGGAGCTGGCCGACGCCCGAGAAAACCAGCCGCTTCACGCCCGGCACGAAGAACCACACGCCGAACACGAGGAACAGCCCGAAGCGCTCGAGCTGCGTGTACGGCTCGCGCAGCGGCGCGGGGAGCAGCCAGGTCATCACGCGCGACCCGTCGAGGGGCGGGATGGGCAGCATGTTGAAGGCCGCGAGCACCAGGTTCGCCACCATCGAGAAACCGAGCACGTTGAGCAGCAGCGAGCCCGTCGGATAGTCGCCGTAGTAGGCCGCCGCCTTCCAACCCAGCATGAAAACGACTCCCAGGAGCACGTTCGTCAGCGGCCCGGCGATCGCGACCAGCATCATGTCGCGCAGCGGATGGCGCAGGCGGTGGTAGCTCACGGGCACCGGCTTCGCGCCGCCGAACGCCGGCAGGCCCATCGCCGCCAGCCACAGCGGCATGATCACGGTCATGATCGGGTCGATGCTCGGCAGCGGGTTCAGCGTGATGCGCCCGAGGTCCTTCGCGGTCGGATCGCCGCACTTCCACGCCGTCCACGCGTGCGCCGCCTCGTGCAGGCTCAGCGACAGGATCACGAACAGCACCGTGAACCCGATTTCGGCGTAGCGCACCGTCTCCGAGCTGAGCTGCACCGCAGGCACGAGCGCGCACACGGCCCCGATCCCCGCCAGGCTCGACAAGCGCGGCGTGAGCCAGCCCCGAAAGGCGCGGCCGGCCCGCTCTGCTGTCTCCAAAAGTGCTCCCACGTGCGACGCGGTAGCGTAGCGTTTGGCCTCGATTCCTCGGAGCAATTCCGCCGTCGCCAACCGCCGCGCTCGAACGCGGAGGAGCTTCGTTCAGTCCTTCGAGAATTCGACCAGCACCTGCGAAAGATGCTCGAGATCGGGTTCGAGCCGCACCTCGACCCGCGAGCCGTCCTGCGGCACTTGAAATCGACCGCTGGCCGCGTTGAGGCGCACGCCCTGACTCCGTGCGGCGCCCTTCGCGTCGTCGCCTTTCAGGATCAGCGCCAGGTCCCACGTGCCGTGTTGTGGCAACAGCGCTTCGAGTTCTCGGCTCCCGTCGAGGCGCAATTCGACTTGCGGAGCGCCTCCCCACTGCCCGACGGGCCGACCCGAGACGTCGAACACCGTTTCCGGTCGATTGCGCGAGAAGTCAATGTGCCAGAAGCCCAGGTGGAGCTCCGGTGCTCCCGGTGCAAGGTCCAATTCGGCCGGCACTTGCACGAGCACCCCGTGCCCGCGCTCCAGTTCGACGCGCACGACCCCGCGCACGTTCTCGCGCCGCGCGGTGCGAAATCCCGGCGCCACGACCTCGACATCGCTCGACACACCGAGACCGCACAAACGCGCTCGCCCGCGCTCGAAACGCACGCGCGCGGAGCGGTTGTCGGCGGCGCCGTGCGAACTCAACGCGACATGACCGTCGTGCACCGGCTCACCGTTCGAATCGACGATCTGCAGCTCGAGCGCGTGCAAGCTGTCGCGCAGATCGAGCGGATCGAGGCGCCCGTCGCGAGTCGTCTTCTCCGCCGCCACGCGGACCGCGGAGACCTCGAAGGGCGGCGGCCGATCGGGGTCGTCCCACGCTCGCCGGATCGCGATTCGGTGAAGGCCCACCGGCAGCCGCTGGAACTCGAAGGCCCCGTCCGAGCGCGGCGCGAGCCACGCATCGAGGTCCAGACCGGAGCCAGGCTCAAGAGCAAGTTCGATGCGCAAAGCTGCGGGATCGACTCCGTCAGGTAGCAGCAGCCGCCCGGCGAGTCCGCCGAAATCGGGCAGCACGATCTCCACGTCGTCCGCGCCGCGCTCGAAGGGCACGAACTGGCCGAAGCCGTACTCCCCCATACGCGCGGAGACCGCGTAACGACCTGGCGGTGGGTCGCCGAACAGCTTGAAGTACCCGCCCTTATCGGTGTCCGACGTGGCGACGGCGTTCGTCCAGTCCCAGAACTCACGCGAGCCCTCGCCACCCGTGCGGGTCCAGCGCGCGACCGAGACCTCCACCTCTCTGGCTGGAGTGCCGTCGGCGTGAACCGCGCGCCCGGCGACGAAACGCGGCAGCTCCTCGAGCACCACATCGCCGAGTTCGAGAACGCCATCCACCAGCGGAACGACCGTGCGCGCCGGAGCGTCGACTCCGCGCGCCGAACCGTCCTCGAGAGTGAGACGCCAGCTACACGGAGTCGCAGCAAAGTGCGGGTCCACCAAGCAGCGGAAGCGCCCGTCCGCGTCCACCACAACATGCTGCAACTCCTCGTCGCGCATCGGCGGCGCGTCGAGCTCCCGCATCCACATCCACACGCGCCGCCCCGTCACCGGCGAACCCTCGGAATCGACCAGGCGGCCGGCGATGCGCGAGCCGCCCGACTCGAGCTCCATCACGGCGTGCACTTCCTCGCCTTCGCGACTCGGCCCGTTCACGTGGAGGCTCGCGGAGCGCCACAGAGCGTTCGAACCGACCTCCACCAGCAGCTCCACCCCGACGCCAACGTGCGTCCAAAGCACTTCGGTGCGGCCGTTAACGGGCTTGGCGAGCTGGGGGAACTCATACCCGCGCACCGGGGGAGCGGAACTTCGCGAGGCGCCGATCTCGACCGCGCTCACCCAGAAGTCGAGCGCTCCGTGCGCGTCCGGCGGCAGCCTCAGCTCGACGCGCAACGACCCGAAGGCCGGCAGCACGAACCGCACAGGTCCGTCGGGCGGGTTCGCCGGGTCGAGGGCCACGCGATCGATTCCGAGCGGGCCGAGAACACCGGCGTAGGGCAGGTAGGTCGAGTCGTAGCCTTGCCGCATCGCGTGTTCGAGATTGGGGAGCCGCACGCGGCCGTCGGCGCCCGTCCACCCCCGCCAGGCGATGCCGCTCGCATTGAACCCGCGGGCCATCTGCAACCCGACCGGCGCACCGGCGACGGGCGCGCCGCGGCGATCGAAGACTTCGAACACGACGCTGTGCGCGGGGGCGAGAGTCAGTACGACAGGTTCGTTGTCCGTCGCGACGTGCGCCCAGGCCCAGAGCTCGCCCGAACGCCCCGAAACGGCGAGCGGTCGGTTCGCGAAGGGCACCGTCAACTCGCCGGCGGCGTCCGCGCGCTCCGTCAGCCCGCCCGCGTTGATCCAAGCCTCGAGATCGGGCGCTTCGCCGGCGTAGTACGCGCGCCAGTACTCGGCGAGCCCTCCCGCGTCTCGCCACGCGATCTGCGCGCCCGGCAGCGCTGCGCCCGCAGCATCGACAGTGCGCACCCGAACGCCCTTCGGGGCGGTGGTGGGAGCTTCGACGACCGCCGCGCGCTGCGGAGATGTCGCCGACTGGTTCGGAGAGTCGGACGGCGCGCCCTTCGAGTTCTCCGACCGCGTCCCCGGTTCCACTTCCGCCGCGGCCACTAGCTCGACAGCCGCGTCGCGCTTCGACTCGCCCGCGAACCGCCACGCAAGCGAGCCGAGGAGCGTCACGAAAGCCACACCGGCGACCGCCACAACCGTCTTCGAGCCCAAGGCGATTCCTCCGAGAACGACTCCCTCCGGTTGCGAAAGCAACGGTGCGACCACCGCGAACCAGTCGCGCGGCTCTCGTCCCCCACCGCGTTCGAGTTCACGCCGCAGCAACGCTCGCCCGCGCGCGAGCCTGTTGCGCACCGTCGAGGGTGGCGCTCCTTCGCGGCTCGCGATCGCGCTCGGCGTCAACCCGTCGTAGTAGTGCGCGATCAACGTGCCGCGATACGGTTCGGGGAGCGCGAGCAGCGCCACGACCACCGCGCGCCGCGATTCCTCACGTTCGAGCACGCGCTCGGCCGCGGGCAGAGCTTCGTCGCGGGCGACGCGGTGCTCGCGCGCGGTGCGGCGCACGTCGGACCGCCGCGCGTGGATCACCGCGTTGCGAAGCACCCGAGCGATCCAGGCACGCGCTTGGGCAAGTTCCCCGAACTCGATCCCGGTGCGCGCGACCGCCAGGCGCGTCTCGCCGAGTGCGTCGTCGGCCTCGCTCTCGTCGCGCGTCAGCGCACGCGCGAGCCGCCAGGCCCAGCCCGAGCGCTCGAGCAGTTCCGAAACCTCGCGCGACGCCGACTCCATGCAACCAGGAAAGCCCGCGCGGTCGAAAGCGTCTCGGGAAATCCGCGGGGCGTCGTACGATGGGCGCCGAACCATGCCGCAGACAACTGCCCGCCAACTTCTCGAACAGCGACTGGCCCGCGCCCGGGAGGTGATCCAGGTCGAGGCGCGCACGATCGCCGGGCTCGAAAACGCGCTGGACGAGCGCTTCAGCCAGGCGCTCGACCTCGCTCTGGCCTGCCAGGGCAAGGTGGTCGTCACCGGCATGGGCAAGGCCGGGCTGATCGGGCAGAAGATCTCGGCCACGCTGGCGTCGACGGGCACCGATTCGCTGTTCCTGCACCCGGCGGAGGCGCTGCACGGCGACCTGGGGCGCATCCGCGCGGGCGACTTGCTGCTCGCGCTCTCGAACTCAGGCGAGACGAGCGAGGTGAAGCTCGTGGTGCCGGTGGCGCGCAAGATCGGCGCGAAGGTGATCGTGATGACCGGCGACGGGCAATCGACGCTCGCGCGCCTCGCCGACTGCGTGCTCGACATCGGCAAAGTCGACGAAGCCTGCCCGCTGGGCCTCGCGCCGACCGCCAGCACCTCGGCCTTGCTCGCCATGGGCGACGCCCTGGCGATGGTGCTGCTCTCCGAGCGCAACTTCCAACGCGCCGACTTCGCGCTCTACCACCCGGCCGGCTCGCTCGGCCGCAAGCTGCTGCGCGTCGGCGAGGTCATGCGCCGCAACGTCGAGCTCCCGCTCGTGCGCCGCGACGAGCCGCTCGCCGCGGCCCTGCGCGCGATGGGCCACACGCCCGGAAAGCCCGGCGCGACGCTCGTCGTCGACGAGAACGGCCTTTTGGTCGGCATTTTCACCGACGGCGACCTGCGCCGGCTGGTCGAGGAGCGCGGCGCCGTCGAGCGCGATGAACCGATCGAGCGCTACATGACGCCGAGCCCCAAATCGGTGCGCGCCGACCAACTGCTCGAAGAGGCCGAGCGCCTGCTGCGCGCGCACCGCGTCGACCAGATCCCGGTTCTCGACTCCGAGCGCCGCCCCGTCGGCTTGCTCGACGTGCAGGACATCCTCGACACGCGGCTCTAGTCGATCGAGCGAAGGGCGCGGGCAATCGAGCGAACCGATCGCGACGCTAGCGGCATCTCGACCTTCACCAAGGAGGTGCGAAGCATGGGCGCGAAGCAATTGGCGGCGGCGTGGGCGTTGAAGTGGGTCGTCGTTTCGCTGCTGGTGGGATCGGCGGCGGCGCAGACCGGACGCGTGCACGTCGTGACCCAGGGCATGCACCTGCAGGCGGCGATCGACGGCGCGCAAGCCGGCGACACGCTGCTCGTGAAGCCCGGTTCGTACCCCTCGGGCGCGTTCATCGGCGGCAAGGGGCTGCAACTCGTCGCCGACACGCAACTCGGTGTGTCGATCGCGGGCGGGGTCCAGGTCCAAAACACGCCGCCGGGCGAGCACGTCGTGCTGTCGGGGCTCGCCGTGCAGGGCGCGCCTTGGAGCGGCGTCGGCACGGGTCTGGGGCTGCGCGTCGCAAACACGAACGGTCCGCTGCGCATCGACAACTGCTCGTTCCTCGGCACGGAGGTCGGCGGCGGCGCGTGGCTCCTCGCGGCTGCGGACGTGGTTGCGAATTCGAGCGCCATCAAAGGCAACAACTCGGCGTCCTGGGGCCCGATCCCGGCCTCGAACGACGCGGGAAGCGGTCTCGTCAGCAGCGGCGGGAAGCTCGCCTTGTTCAGTTGCAACGTGCGCGGCGCACCCGGAGTGGACGCGGACGTGTGGGCCGACGGCCAACACGGCGGACGGGGCGCCACGGTCGGCAGCTGGGAGTTCTATGCGGCACGGACGAGCTTCACCGGCGGGCCCGGTGGGCGGCCCTTCGGGTCGTGCACCTTCGGCGGCAACGGCGGCCGCGGGTTGAACTACGGCGGCGCGACCGTCGCGAACGTGCTCGGCAGCATGTTCGACGGGGGCGCCGGCGCGCTCGGCAACAACTGCTTCTGCGCGACGTGCCTCAACGGTCATCCCGGCCAAGCGCTGGTCGGAGCGGTGAATGTGATCGCCTCGTACACGACCCGGCTGGACGCGCCGCGCGTGGCGCGTGAGGGCCAGACGGTGTCGATCACGATCACCGCGCAGCCCAACGTGCGCGCGTTCCTGCTCGCGTCCCGCGCGCCGGCGCATCAGTTCAACGCCGCCTACAAGGGTCCGCTGCTGGTCCGCGCACCCTATGCGCTCCGAATGAGCCTCGGAGCCATGACTTCGAACTCGATCCAGGCCCAAGTGACTCTGCCCGCCCTGCCCGCCGGCACGGAGTCGGAGACTTGGTTCCTCCAAGCCTTCACGCGCTCGCAGGCGAGCGGATTCCACGCGGGCGAGGCTCGTTCGCTCGTGATCCTGGACAGCGCGTACTGAGGGCCGACTCCTCGGCGCCGCGAACGTCCTCAACTCCAAGTGCGGCGTCGACCCGTGGCTCAGCGTCGGCTCGTGAGCCGCGCGTGACTGTGGGGTCGGGCGTCGCGGCACGCTAACCTCTGCCGCGATGGAAGTACGAGCGCCCGAGCCGCGCTTGGCCGCGCTCTTGCGGCCGATTCGTCTGGTGGTGTTGGACGTCGACGGCACGCTGACCGACGGCGGCATCTTCGTGTCCGCGGCGGGAGAGACGCTGCGTTTCGACGTGCGCGACGGGCTCGGCATCGTCGAGTTGCTCCGCACCGGCGTGCAAATGGCGTGGATCAGCGGGCGCGGCTCCGCGGCGGTCGAAGAACGCGCGCGCGCCCTCGGCGTGAGCGAAGTCCATCTGCGCGTGAAGGACAAGGCGGCGGTGCTTCGCGACGTGCTTGCGCGTTCGGGCGTGGCGCCGGACGAGACGCTGGCGATGGGCGACGACTGGCCCGATCTCGCCCTGCGCGCCGTCGCCGGCGTGTTCGTCGCGCCCGCCGATGCATGCGAGAGCGTGCGCGAGCGCGCGGACCATGTGACACGCGCGCGCGGCGGCCACGGCGCGGTGCGTGAGGCGATCGAGCTGCTCCTGCGCGCGCAAGACAAGTGGCATGGCGTCGTCGACGCACACCGTGGCTGAGCGCGCGCCGTGTTGAAGCGCGTCGCGATGTTCCTGGCGTTGCTCGCGCTGGGTGCGCTCGTTCTGTGGTGGATCGACCGCGGCCGCCCGCGCTCCGCCGACGGCGAGCCGGCGACGCCGGCGCTCGACCCGTCGAGCCCGCTCACCCCGGCGCCGAAGCAGCAGGGCGAGCTCGCGCCCCTCGAAACCGGCAAGGACAAGACCGGTCAGTTCGCGCACTCGGGACCGGTCGAAGCGTTCCTCAAGGACCTCGACCAGCCCGACCAGCCGCTGTGGCTGCACGTGAAGGCGCTCGACTCGCGCACCTTGGGCGACGGGTCGGTCGACTTGATGGACGTCGAGATGCAGCACTACGACGTCGACGAGCGCAAGCTGACGCTCGAGCTCCGCGCGGGACGCGCGCGCGCCAAGAGCACGCGCTTGGGCGAGATCGACACCTCGGCGCCGATTCCGGTGCGCGATGCGAAGCTCACCTACCACTCGGCGTCGCGCTTCTCGCCGCTGAGCATCGAGACGCCCCAAATCGAGCTGAACATCGACTTGCAGCTCGCCTCGAGCGACGAGATGGTCTCGGTCGCGGGCGTCGGCTTCGCCGCCAGCGGGCGCGGGCTGCAGCTCGACGGCCAGACGGAAGTGCTCACGCTGAGCAGCGAGCCGCGCGCGCGGTTCGAGCTCCGCGGCGGCCGCGAAGCGGTGCTCGAAGGCCGCGGATCGCTCGTCGCGCGCTCGCGGCCCGAACTGCTCGAGAGGCTCGGCCCCGAAGCGGTGTCGGTCGAGCTGCTCGACGGCGGAAAGCTCACGCTGAGCGGCGAGCCGCCGCTGCAAGTCGACGCGCGTTCGATCGTGCTCTACGGGCGCGTCGAGCGCGCGACCTCGAACTTCCAGCCGCTGTACGCCGAAGCCACGGGACAGGTGCACGTGAACTCGGGCGCGGACGGCTGGTTCGAGAGCGAGCGGCTCGTGCTCGACTTCGACGCGAAAGGCGAGCCGCTGCGCGCGGCCTTCGACGGATCGCCGCGGCTCGAGCTCGCGCTCCGCGGCCGCGCGCTGGCCGATGTTCCGCCGGAATTGCTCGTCGAAGGCGAGCAGTTGACCGTGCAGGGCGACGGCGCGGGCCCGCTCGAGGTCTTCTTCGACGAACCGCCGCGCTTTGCATTCAACGGGCCGGCGCGGCTGGTGCTGCCGGCGCTCGGCGCGGAGTTCACGTGCCAGACGCGCATCGAGGGCGGGCTCGACGCGAAGGGCGAGCTGCGCGACTTCGCGGTGCTCGGCGACGTGCGCGGCCAGCACGAGGGCTGGTTGCTCGCGAGCGAACGGCTCGACGTGCAAGCGTTTCTCGACGCGCAGGGCCGCGACGCCGTGCGTATGAGCTCGCCCGGCGCCGCGCGCTTGAGCGGCACGCTCGAGAACGGCGACGAAGTGCAGCTCACCAGCGGCGCCAACCTCGTGGTCGACAGCTCGCGCGGCAACCTGACGGTGCGCAGCGCTTCGCAGGTCGTCCTCGAGCAGCGCAAGGGCGAGACGCGCACGTACTGGGCGCGCGCCGACGAGGTGCGCGAGCTCGACCCGAAGGCGCTGAGCTTCCTCGCGGAGGGCGGCGTCGAGTTCGCGGCGCCGCAGGGCCGCGGGCGCGGCGATCGACTCGAAGTGTGGGCCATCGATCGCGCGGAGCTCTCGGGCGTTCCCGATGTTCCGGCGCGGTTGGAGGCGACGCACGACGGCGCCGATTGGGGCGTGTTCGAGGCGCTGTTCATCGAGGCGCAAGGCGAGCTCGTGCACGCGCGCGGCGACGTGAAGGCGCACGTCGGGCTCGACGATCTGGAGTACGTGCTCGAGGCGCCGTGGGTGGTCGCCGCGCGCCGCGGCGCGTCCGAGCAACCCGAAACGGCGCCGGACCTCGAGCTCGACGCCGGCGGCGGCGTGCGCGCGAGGTTGATCCGCGGAACCGAGGAGACCGAGCTCGCGGGCGACCGCTTCGAAGCGCACGCGCGGCGCACGGTCGACGAGCGAGGCCGCGAGAGCTACGAGCCGACGCTCTCGACCGTGAACGGCGACGTGTCGTTCAACCGGCGCGGCGAGTGGGAATTCGGCGGCCAAGGCGAACGACTCGAGCTGCACGCGGACCGCTCGGCGCGCTTGACGGCGCTGCCCGAAGAGCAGATCCGCCTGCGCGGCACGCTGCCCGCGAACGGTGCGAAGTTCGAGATGCTCGCGACGCAGGTCGACTTCTCGCCCGAGCGCGTGACGGCGCTCAACGCCGACACCGAGATCGAAGGGCTTGGGCTCGCGCTCGGCGGCGGCGACGACGCGCCCGACGACGCGCGCAAGCTGCGCTTGATCGCCGGTGCGCTCGACTGCGACGAACGTTCGATCGTGCTCAGCGAGAGCGTGTACGTCGGCGGCAAGACGGCGCGGCTCGAGGACTGGGACGTCGACTGCGAGTCGGCGGTGATCAAGCTCGACACCCGCGACGACCCCGAGCTCACGCAGCTCGAGCGCGCGCACGAACTCGTCGCCTGGGGCGGCCTGTCGCTGCGCATGGGCTCGATGGGCGCGGCGCGCGGCGCGTTGCTCGAACTCTCGAACGCGCGGCGCTCGCTGGTGATCTCCGGCGGAGAGACGGTGGACGGAGAGGCGCCGGCGCTGCTCGAGCGCGGCGAGTTCCTGTGGGAGTCGCCGCGCATCGAATTGAACCTGGAAACGGGCTACTTGCGCTCCGAGGGCGCCGTCGTCCGGCCGCGGGCGCAGGACGCGCGCGACAGCTGGACCTTGAGCTTCGAAGCGCTCGAGCCGCTGCCCGCGGGCGACGACACGATCCAGATCCTGCGCGCGCCGGTGTGGCGTTCGGGCGAAGTCGAAGTGCGCGCTACGTGGGCGCTCGCGTGGGTCGACGCGGCGAAGTGGCGCGGCCTGGGATCGAAGAGCGCGAAGCGTCTGCCCGATCCGGACGCCGACGGCGGCGCGCGAACGAAGCGCTTCTTCGGCCGCGTCGACATGTCGCAGGCGCAGGAGTGGCTGCACGAGGTCTACCTCGACGGCGAAGTCGAGTACCGCGTCGGCGGCGAGAACCAGATCCGCGCCGAGGGCGTGTACATGGACCTCATCGACGGCCACGGTTGGATCGTCGACGCCCTGCTCGACATCGTGCTGCCGATCGGTGGACGGCGCTACAAGCTCAAGCTGCAAGCGGATTGGCTGCGCCACTCGCTCGACGGCTCGATGGAGACGAAGAACGCCGTCGCGACGACGTGCACGCACGCCTCGCCGCACTACGTGTTCAAGATCGGCACGTTCTCGCGCACGCCGCGCTACGTCGAGGAGACGCACCGCAATCCGACCACGGGCCAGTACGAGGTCACGCAGAAGCTCGACGGCTACGAAGTGGCGCTCGAGGACAACGCCATCGATTTCATCGGGCCTTTGAAGCTGCCCTTGCCGCGTATCGCGGGCGGCCAGGACGAGAAGAACCGCTTCGATCCGAACTCGGTGTCGGTCGGCTCGTTCGCGATGCCGTCGTTCGGCCAGGACTCGAAGCTCGGCACGTTCATCTCCGCGAACTTCACGACCGAGATCGGTCCGTTCGTCAAGGGCTTCCACTACCTGCTGAACCGCCTGTTCTCGGGCAGCATCAACCTGCCCAAGCCCGAGGGCGACACGCGCCTGCACGCGGACCTCAACTCGCGCGGCTTGATCCTCGGCGCCGAGAGCCGCTTCCAAGCGAAGGATCGCTATCGCTGGACGGTGATCTTCGACGCGATCTACGACACCGACGACGACCGCGGTCTGATCCGCGTCGACAGGGACGATCGCGACGACGGGCGCGCGTGGCTTCGCTCGCGAGGACGCTACCTGCTCGGCCCGCAGGAGTGGCTCGACTTCGTCATCTCGCGCCAGACCGATCCCGGCGTGCAGTCGGAGTTCTTCGAGCGCGACTACCTGCGCTTCGAGGAGCGCGAGACGTTCATGCATTGGCGCCGTGCGGAGAACGAGAACTACAGCAGCGCGACGGTCGAAACGCGGCTCGAGGACTTCCGCACCGAAGTGGTCGACCAGCCGACCGTCCACATCTTCAAGGGACGTTCGGATGTCGGACAGCTCGGCCCCTTGCCGATCGTGCAGTCGTCGCTGCTCTCGCTGCAGAACCTCGCGCGCTTCGAAGGCGACCCGCGCTACAACGAGCGGCCGTTCGCGGACGGGCTCGGCGACCGCGACGTGACGCGCGTCGACGGTTCGACGCGCTACGAAACTCCGTGGGACACGGGCGCGCTGGGCGTGCGGCTCACGCCGTTCGTCGAAGGCCGCGCGACGGGTTGGAGCGACAACGCCGCCGAGGACGCTCGCGCGGGCCGCGCGGCGCTGATCACCGGCGTGCAGGCCTCGACGACCTTCTGGAAGCGCTTCACCTCGGGCAGCCGCCACGTCTGGACGCCGACGATCGCCTACCGCGGTGACCTTGCGTACGCCGACGACGGCGGGCCCGTCGCGCGCTTCGACTCGGTCGACGATTCGATCGAAGGGCGCTTCGTCGATCTGGCGATGCGCTCGCGCTGGGAGCACCGCGAGCTCGCGAGCGACCTCGACATCGAAGTCGTGCAAACCCACGCCGAGAGTGTCGCCGCGGGCGCGCGCGACGGCTGGCTGCCGATCGTGGTGCGCTCGACGTGGCTCTCGCGCCTCGCGAGCATGCCCTTCGGCGTGTCGCACGACGCGCGCTACGACCTGGCGAGCGGCGAAACGGCCTACTCGCGCACGCTGTTCGGGCTCGAGCCTTTGACGGGCCTCGACCTCGAGATCGGCTACCACCGCGCGCGCGACACGGCGGGCCTCGAGCTCTACAACGCCGCCTCGGTCGGCGCGCGCTACGCCTTCACGCGCAAGTGGGAGATCGAAGGCCGCCAGACGTTCTCGGCGCGCGATTCGGGCGACAACCTGGCCTACGCCTTCATCGTGCGCCGCATCGGCCACGACTTCGTATTCGAGCTCGAGAACTCGGTGGTCGCCGGTGAAGGCCGTTCGTCGCTGCGCTTCAAGTTCACGCCGCTCTTCGCGTGGCGCAACGCCAACCCGTCGATGCTCGACAACTGGCGCGCCGCGCGGCAGTGAGCGAGCCGCCGCCGGGTAGACTGGCGCGCCGTGGAACTGTTCGGACTCTCACCCACGGAGCTGTTCGTGATCGCCCTCGTGGCGGTGCTCGTGTTCGGCGGGCGCCTGCCGCAGGTCGCGGGCGAGGCCGCGGCCACGGTGCAGAGGCTGCGTCGCGCGCTCACCGACCTGCGCCGCGAGTCGGGCATCGATCAGGAACTCCAGAACGCTCGGCGCGAGATCGAGCAGAACGTCGTGCGTCCGTTCCGCGAAGTCGACGTGGTCGGAACGGTGCGGCGCGAGGTGAGCGAGGCGAAGAGCGCCGTGAACCGCGCGGTCTCGTCGGCGGTCGTCGACCCGCCGGGTGCTCCGGTTTCGAACGACCAGGTCGCGGCCGAAGCAAAGGCGACGGACGAGGCCGCCTCGACGGAAGCGGCGCCTCAACCGAGCGAGGCGCCCGCCGACGATCTCACGCCGCCTGATCCGGCGGCGCCGTCGGCTCCCCGTCCAGATTGAGCAGCACCGCGGCGTCGCCCTCGTCGAAGATGTTCTTCCAGTCGAGGCTGCCTTCGCCGCCCGCGGGCGCCGGGGCATCGGCCGGCAGATGCTCGGCGAGCCACTTGTTGTTGCTGTTCACGGTGCCGACGACCGGCATGACGTGGACGTCCGCCGTCGAAGCGAGCTGGCCGAGCACGTCCGCGGGCACCAACGCCGGCATGCACACCGTGAGCACGCGCTTGTGGCGCGAGAGCGGCGCGAGGCGGTGCTGGCGCAGGAAGTCGTGGTCGAGGCCCGCGAGCAGGTCCTTGTTCGGCGGATAGAAGTCGACCGGCAGGAACGGCAGGCCGTAGATCTCGCACACGACGCGCGAAAGGTCCCAGTCGCCGATCAGGCCGTCGACGACCAGCGACTCGGTGAACGGGATCGGGCTGCGGTGCGAGGCCTGCAGCGTGATGCGCAGCCGCTGCGGGTCGACGAGACCCTTCTGACCGAGCACCTCTGCCAGGCTGGCGTAATCGAGTCGATGGCTGTTCTTCACGCGGGCGACCCCGAGGTCGGGCTCTTTTGTCGACCCGCGCGCCCACGGAACTGAACCCGGGCGAGCGACGTTTCCCGCTCGCGCGGGACGAGGCTCGCGACTGCGAAACGCCGCCGGCCCGCGGACCGCCCGGCCGCGGCCCTGCGCGTCGATCCGGGCCCGTTCGGCGCGGGCCCATTCGACGCAGGCCCATTCGACGCAGGCCCGGAGGCCGCCGTCAGACGTCCAGGTTGGTCACTTCCAAGGCGTAGCGCTCGATGTACTCGCGCCGCGCCTCGACCTGGTTGCTCATCAGCACCGTGAAGATCTCGTCGGCGGCGAATTCGTCGTCGAGCTCCACCTGGTAGAGCCGCCGGCGCGTCGGGTCCATCGTCGACTCCCAGAGCTGCTCGGGGTTCATTTCACCCAGACCTTTGTAGCGCTGGACGTCGAGCTCGCCTTCGGAGGTCTTGCGGATCGAACGCGCGAGCTCGAACAGGTTCGCGCACTCGACGCGTTTGGCGCCGCGCGTGACCACCCAGCGGCCGTCGAGGATCGCGAGGCCGCGGCCGTCGAGCGCCGCCAGCGCCTCCGACACCTCGGTGGCGTGCGCGAAGCGCGCCGCGAGCACGTGCGCATCGTCGCGCGCGACCTTGCTCTCGGGGCCGTCGTACACCTTCACCTCGCCGCCGACGTGCACCTTCTCGAGCTCGAGGAAGTCGCCTTGCTTCTCGGCGCTCTCGAAGAAGTAGTCCTCGCCGCGGGCGCGCACCCAGTGCGTCGCGACGCGCGTGCCGTCCCAGGTCGCGATCCAGCGCTCCGCACCGACCCGCGTCCACAGCGGCAAGCCGCGCTCGAGCGCGTCCTCGAGCCGGCGCAGGTCGTCGAGCACCTGGCGCAACTCCGCGCCTTGCCAGCGCTTGTTCGAGCCGACCTCGTCGATCGTGATGGATTCGGCCGCGAGCTCGATCAGCGTGCGGCGCAGCTCGGCGTCGTTCGCGATGTAGCGCTCGCCCTTCTTGGACTTCACGCGGTACAGCGGCGGCTGCGCGATGTAGAGCATGCCGCTCTCGATCAACGGCCGCATGTGGCGGAAGAAGAACGTGAGCAGCAGCGTGCGGATGTGGGAGCCGTCCACATCGGCGTCGGTCATGATGATCGTCTTGCCGTAGCGCACCTTCTCGAGGTCGAATTCGTCCGCGATGCCGCAACCCAGCGCCGAGATGATGGTCTGGATTTCGGAGTGGCCGAGCATCTTGTCGAGGCGCGCCTTCTCCACGTTCAAGATCTTGCCCTTGAGCGGGAGGATCGCCTGGTAGCGGCGGTCGCGGCCTTCCTTGGCCGAGCCACCGGCCGAGTCACCCTCCACCAGGTAGATCTCGCTCTCTTCCTTGTTGTCGCTCTGGCAGTCGGCGAGCTTGCCCGGCAGGTTGCCGCTCGCGAGCGCCGACTTGCGCCGCACCAGGTCGCGCGCCTTGCGCGCCGCTTCCCGCGCGGCCTGCGCACGGATCGCCTTCTGCACCAGCGCCTTCGCAACGGCGTTGTTCTCCTCGAGGTAGCGGCCCAGCGCGTCGCCCACCGCCGAGTTCACCACGCCCTCGACTTCGCGGTTGCCGAGCTTGTCCTTGGTCTGGCCCTCGAACTGCGGATCGGGCACGAAGACCGAGATGATCGCCGTCACGCCCTCGCGGAAGTCGTCGCCGGTCAGCGACACCTTGTCGGTGTCCTTCACGAGCTTCTCTTGCTTCGCGTAGGAGTTGAGCGTGCGCGTCAGCGCGGTCTTGAAACCCGACAGGTGCGTGCCGCCGCCGGGCGTCTTGATGTTGTTGACGAAGGTGAACACGTTCTCCTGGTAGGAGTCGGTGTACTGCATCGCCACTTCGACCATGTACTCGGCGCCGGGGTTCTCCTCGGGCGAAAGCGTCCGGGTGAAGTGAATCACCTCGGGGTGCAGCGCTTCCTTGTTCTTGTTGATGTGCTGCACGAAGGTGCGCAGGCCGTCGACGAACTCGAAGTTCTCGCTGTGGCCCGTGCGCTCGTCGCGCACCTCGATCGAAAGCCCGCGCGAGCCCATCAAGTAGGCCGTTTCGCGCAAGCGGTTGATCACGGTCTCGTACTCGATCTCCGTCGTGCGGAAGATCTGCGCGTCGGGTTTGAACACGACCTGCGTGCCGCGCTTGTCAGTCTCGCCCTTGACGACGAGCGGGCCTTGCGCGACGCCGCGGTGGAAGCGCATCCAGTGGTGCTGGCCCTTCTGGAAGACGTTGACCTCGAGCCACTCGGAGAGCGCGTTCACGCAGGACACGCCGACGCCGTGAAGACCGCCCGAGACCTTGTAGGCGCCGTGGTCGAACTTGCCGCCCGCGTGGAGCTTGGTGAGCACGAGCTCGACCGAGGAGATGTTGTAGGGCTGCTTGATCGCCGTGGGGATGCCGCGGCCGTCGTCGGTGACGCTGATGGCGCCGTCGGCGCGCAGCACGACCTCGACATGCTTCGCGTGGCCGGCGAGCGCCTCGTCCACCGAGTTGTCGACCACTTCCCAGATCAGGTGGTGCAAGCCGCGCACATCGGTGTCGCCGATGTACATCGCGGGCCGCACGCGCACCGCTTCGAGTCCCTCGAGCACGGTGATCGAGTCGGCGCCGTAGCTCTGCGTGTTCGTTTCTTCGACCATCGTCATCGTTCCAGTCGGAATTCGATCCCTCGGATGCGTTCGCCGCCCAGCTTGCGGTTGGCGGCCTTGCGATAGCCCTCGCCCGTGAAGGTCGAGAGCTCTTGGAGATGCGCCGCGGACTTCACCGCGACCTCGAGCACGCCGTTCTCGAAGCGCACCGGCTGTGCGCGCGCGGCCAGCGTCGCGCCGACCGCGTCGCGCCACGCCTTGTAGACGCGCGCGTTCGAGAACTGCTGCTCCAGCCCGCTCTGGCGCAGGTACTGGCCCAGCACGTTCTGGAACGAGGACACGCCGCCGCGCTCGCCACGCCGGCCGTTCTTGTCGCGCGCTCCGTCAGCCACGCCCCAGTCCGCCGTCAGCCGTCCACCGTGATCGGCATCACGATGTAGACGTAGTTCTCGCCCAGCAGGAACTTGCCCGGCGAGGTCTTCTCGTTGAACTCGAGCCGCACGTGGCTGCTCTCGCAGTTCTTGAGCCCGTCCGCCACGTAGTCGGGGTTGAAGGCAATCTCGGCCGCCGAGCCCTTGAACTCCACGTCCATGTGCGCGCGCGCCGCGCCGCGGCCCGCGGACTGTCCGCTGAGCTCGAGACGTCCCGGCGTGAGCGCGAAGCGCACCGCGCGCGCCTCTTCGCCCGTCACGTTGGCGACCAGCCGGATCTTGCGCTCGAGGACCTGCGCCTCGGCTTCGCAGAAGTTGCGGCTCTCGGCGGGGATCACCGCGGAGTAGCGCGGGAAGTCGCCGTCGAGCAGACGCGCGAACACCTCGGCGTTGCGCGTGCGCACGCCGATCTGGCCCTCGGCGAAGTGCAGCTTGACCGAGTCCAGCGCGTCCGACATCACGCGGCAGAACAACTGCATGCCCTTGGTCGGGACGATGCAGGGACGGCTCGGACCGCTGCGGCCCTGCGTGTCGATCGGCGAATGCGCGAGCGCCAGCCGCCGCCCGTCCGTGGCCACCATGCGCAGCAGGCTGTCGGCGACTTCGATCAGCACGCCGTGCATTGCGTAGCGACCCTGCTCGCGCGCGGCGGCGAACGCCGTGCGTCCGACCAGCGCGGTGAACGTTCCCGCTTGAAGGGTGAACGCGCCCTCTTCCTCGAAGCGCGAGACCACCGGGAACTCCTCCGCGTCGGCGGTCACGAGCTCGCAGTCGTCGTCGCCGCAGCGGATCTCGCAGGTCGAACCGCGCACCTCGATCTCCACCGTCTCGCCAGCGAGGTCGCGCACGAAGTCGTGCAGCACGCGAGCAGGCACCACCACGGCGCCCGGTTCGAGCACCTTGACGCCCTCTTCGATGGCGTAGCGAACCGACACTTCGAGGTCGGTTCCGACCAGCTCCAGTCGCTCAGCCGTGGCCACCATGCACACGTTGGTGAGGATGGGCTTGGGGCTCTTGGAGGGGATGACGTTGTTGGCGACAGCCAACCCTTCGCGCAGCTTCTCGCGCTCGCAGAGAACTTTCATGCGTGGACCGTGGCGGATGGAATCGGCGGTGAGGGGGACGTGCGATGCTCGGCGGCGCCGTGCGTTGGACGGCTCGACAGCTCGGAACGGATCGGGCTCGAGGTTGTGGATGGTTCGGGCTTGGGGGTAAGTCCGTAGATAGATCTCTTCATCTTCTCAGAGACCCCCTCCGGCGGTGAAGAACTGCCTTCTGCACGTTCTCAAGCTGCGCCGGGCCAACAGGATACGCGAGCTCAGTCAGCGGGGAAACAGCGCGTGGCACGGTGGAGAGGGTGTGGAACGAGCCCGACTTGTGCACAGCGCTCCACAGAGCTTGCGAGGGATCTCGCCGCGGACCCGAGTTGTCCAGGTTCCATGCAGACCGATTCCCCAGGTTGTCGGTCGGGTCTTGGGCGGCGGAGGCGGGCATCGGAGGGGTCGGCGGTAGCGATTCGAAGTGCGGCGCGAAGGGGGAGGGTGTGTGTGCGCGGCGCGGAAGCGACCAGGCTCCGGTCGCTCTCCGCGGTGTGCGCCCGAAGGAACTCGAAGCGCGCGGGAAGCGACCGGAGCCTGGCGGCGAGCGGCGCGAAGGGTCAGCGCTGCAGTTGCGCGAGCATGCCCTGCACGGCGCCGCGGAAGCGTTCGTCGGCGCGCATCTGCTTGTCGATCTGCTCGACCGCGTAGAGCACGGTCGTGTGGTCGCGGCCGCCGAAGAAGCCGCCGACTTCCTCGAGCGAATGGCGCGTGATCGAGCGGGCGAGGAACATCGCCACCTGGCGCGGGAAGGCGATCGCCTTGGTGCGCCGGCGCGACTGCAGCTCGGTGACCTTGACCTGGAAGTGCGTGGTCACGACGCGCAACACGTCGTCCATCGTCGGCTGGCCCTTCGGCTGCGTGAAGATGTCGCGCAGCAGTCGTCGCACGAGCTCGGGCGTGATCTCCTGGTTGTTGAGTCCCGCGTAGCTGATGAGCCGGTTCACCGCACCCTCGAGCTCGCGGATGTTCGAGTCGATGTGCTCGGCGAGCAGTTGCGCGACCTGTTCGGGGAGCTCGTGGCCGCGCTCGCGGCTCTTGCGCTTCAAGATCGCCATGCGCGTCTCGTAGCAGGGCGTCTCGATCTCCGTGACTAGGCCCCACTTGAAGCGCGACACCAGCCGCTCCTGGAGCGTCGGGATCTCCTTGGGCGGCGAGTCCGACGACAACACGATCTGCTTGTTCGCGTTGTAGAGCGTGTTGAAGGTGTGGAAGAACTCCTCCTGGGTGCGCTCCTTGTTCGCGAGCAGGTGGATGTCGTCCACCACCAGCACGTCGACGTTCCGGTATTTGGTGCGGAACTTGTGCAGATCGCCGTTCTCGAGCGCGCTGATGAAGTGGTTGATGAAGGTCTCGCAGGACAGGTACAGGATGCGCACGCCGGGCATGCGGTCCAGCAGCGAGTAGCACAGCGACTGCAGCAGGTGCGTCTTGCCCAAACCCACGCTTCCGTGCAGGAAAAACGGGTTGTAGGACTTGCCCGGCGACTCGGAGGCCCCCACCGCCGCCGCGTAGGCGAAGCGGTTGCACGGTCCGACCACGAAGTTGTCGAAGCGGTAGTTGGGGTTGAGGGTGACGTCCGAGCTCCACATCAGCCCGCTGTCGGCGTTCGAGACGTTCCAGCGCGTCGTGTCGAGCGTGGGGCGAGCTTGCGACGAAAGAGCGCCGCGGCTTGCGTCCCCGCCGCTCGCGCGCCCCTGCACCGCGTCGTTCGCCGCCTGGGTCGTCGCGAGGGCCGTGCTGGAAGGTCCCTGCGTCGCCGTGTCGCCGGCTTCGCCGCTGCGAGCTTGCGGGGCGCGCGAGACGATCGTGAGCTCCGCGTCGACGACGAGCTCCACCGGGCAGGCGTAGCCGAGCGCGTCCTGCACCGCCTGTTCGAGGGACGAGCGGTAGTTCGTGCGCAGCCAGTCGGCCGCGAAGGTGTTCTGTACGGCGATCTGCACGCCGTCGCGGTCCGCGCGGCGCAGGTCGGCGCGCCGGAACCAGGTCTCGAACTGCTCGCGGCGGATGCGGCGGCGCAGCGCGCCCTGGATCGAGGCCCACACGTCGGCGAGCGGCGTCGATGCGTCGCCCGTCGGCGCGCCGGCGTCCGTGCTCGTCTCGGCGCCCGCGAGCGGGTCCGTGTCGTCGTTCGTGAGTTCGCCCGTGCCCGCGTCGGCGCTCACGTCGCCGTCCGCATCGCGGTTCGCGTCACCGGTCACGTTGTCGTTCGCGCCGGCGGGCGCCAGAACGGAGTCGCTCGCGGAGCGCTCGCCAAGCTCGAGCGGCGCGGCGAGGCGCCGAGCGGTGTCGATGTGCGCGCCCTCGAGCTGGCTGCGCACGCGCTCCATGCGGCTGTCGCTGTAGACGTGGGGCTCGCGCGTCGGAAGGGTCGAAGCGGGCGCGCGTGCAGCGCCAGGAACGCGGGCCGTGCCTGCGTACTCACCGCTGTCGACTCGATCGGATTGCATGGTGTCTCGTTCCGCTGGGCGTCTCGACCGGCCCGTTGCTGCTCGTGGTTCTCGTCCGGACTGAGGTCGCCCGGTCCCTCGCTCCCGTCCAACGCGCCGCGGCGGTCTCGCCACTTGGCTCGCCATCGGGGCGGAGCTCCCGCGTCCGACGCGAGAGCGCTGCGTCCGGTGGCGCTGCGCTCGCCGACGAGGCCTTCCGCACACGCTCCGGGAACAAGCGTGTGAGACCGCATTTGGTGACCAAGTGACCCTCAATGGAGACCCGAATTCAGCTGGGGCGGGCATCGATCGGGCTGGGTAGCTTCGTCGGTGCGGCATCGTGGCGATGCCCGCGGAGGCTTGGATTTGGGGTCCGCCGAAGGCGCCTGGGTCGGCGGGGCGGGGCTCGAAAGCGAGGCGGCATTCCAAGCGCGACCCCCTGCCCTGTCAACACGCATCCCGCGACTCTTGAACAGCACTTCACAAACCCACGGCGTCGCCGGAGTTTGCGTTCGCTCGCCCCAAGGTTCTCCCCAGGATATCCACAGCTTGTCGAAGCTCTTTCCACGTGCTGTCGCGACCGATGGAGAGCCGCAAGCCCGCGCGCGCGTCGTCGTCGTCGAGTCCGAGCGCGCGCAACACGTGGCTCGGTTCGATCGAACCGCTCGCACACGCGGAGCCCGCGCTGCACTCGATTCCTTCGAGGTCGAGGCGCATCACGAGCACCTTGCCGTCCTCGCCGCGCGCGAGCACGTTGAGCGTTCCCGGCAGTCGCGCGTCGTCGTCGAGCGGCGGACCGAGCAAGGCGAGGCGGCTCAACTGGTGACTGAGTTCTCCCCAAAGGTCGCGCGCGAGTTTGCGCAGGTGCGCGGCGTTCGCGGCGCGCTCGTGTGCGGCGAGCTCGATCGCCACGCTGGCCGCGACGATGCCCGCAACGTTCTCCGTGCCCGGTCGGAGGCTGTTTTCCTGCTCTCCGCCGAACATGAGCGGCTTCAGCGCGACGCCCTGGCGCCGGTAGAGCACGCCGACGCCGACGGGTCCGCCGAGCTTGTGCGCGGAGAACGACGCGAGGTCGACGCCGCGTTCGCGCAGGCGCAGCTCGACGCGGCCGAGCGCTTGCACGGCGTCGACGTGAAGCAGTGGACGCCTCGCGGAGCGCTGGAGCGCGTCCCCCACTTCGTCGAGCGGAGGGCACACGCCGATCTCGTTGTTCGCCGCCATCACCGACACGAGCGCGCAGCGCGGGTCCGCCGCGGCCGCGAGCAGCTCGGCGACGTCGACGCGCGCTTCGCGGTCGACGCCGACGATCCACAGCGGCCGGCCTTCGCTCTCGAGCTCGCGCGCCGGGCCGAGCACCGACGAGTGCTCGATGGCGGTGGTCGCGAGCCCGAACCCCGGCCCGCGCGCGCGCAGGGCGCCGAGCAGCGCGAGGTTGTTCGACTCGGTGCCGCCGGAGGTGAAGACGACTTCGTCCTCGTGCACCGCCAGCGCCGCCGCCGTTCGCTCGCGAGCCTCGTCGAGCATCTGCCGCGCGGCCCGGCCGGCTGCGTGGAGGCTCGAGGGGTTGCCGCGGAGCTGCTCGAGGGCCGTGAGCCAGGCCGCCCGCACCTCCGCTCGCAGCGGGGTCGTTGCGTTGTGGTCGAGGTAGATGCGCTCCACTTGAGATCCCTTCCGTGGGGCTTCGACGCCTCAGGCCCGGTGCGGGGGCCGGGCCATCACGCGCCGGTAGAGCTCGACGTAGCGCTCGACGATCCGCTCGCGTGAGAAGCGCTCGACCGCCTGCTGGCGCGCGACCCGGCCCATGGCCTGGGCGCGCGCGGGGTCGAAGAGCAGCGCCGCGAGGTTCGCCGCGAAGCCTTGGAGGTCGTCGATGCCGCTCAGGAGGCCGCTCACCCCGTGCTCGACCACTTCAGCGACGCCGCCGGCCTGGGTGGCGACGACCGGGGTGCCGCACGACATGGCCTCGAGCGCCGAGAGGCCGAAGGATTCGGACGAGCTCGTCAGCGCGAACACGCAGGCCGGCGCCAGCAGCTCCGGCAGGGCGTCGCGTTCCCCGAGGAAGGTCACGCGGGCGCCGAGTCCGAGCTCGCGCGCGAGCTCGCGGCACGCCGGAAGGTCCGGCCCGTCGCCGACGAGCAGCAGGTTCGCCGGCCGCTCCCCGATCGCCATCGCGAAGGCGCGCACGAGCCACGGCGTGCGCTTCACCGGCCGGAAGTTGCTCACGTGCACCGCCGTCGGGCCGCTCTGGAGCGAGCAGGGATGCCGCGAGCCGCCGGCCTCGGGCGAGAACCAGGCCGTGTCGACGAAGTTGTGGATCACCTCGACCGAGCAGGCGCGGTCGCCGCCGAAGGCGAACTTCTCCTTCGTCTCGCGCGCCAGCCAGTGCGACACGGCCGTCACGCCGTCGCTCGCGCGGATCACGAACTGCGTGAGCGGCGCGTAGGACGGATCGTTGCCGACGAGGGTGATGTCGGTGCCGTGGAGGGTCGTCACGACGCGCGGGGCCCGCGCCGGGTCGTCGCTCAGCGCCGCCGCGCGCGCGAGGTAGGCCGACACCGCGTGCGGGAGCGCGTAGTGGGCGTGGAGGATGTCGAGGCCGCTGGCGCGGTGGACGTCGAGGACCGCGGAGGTGATCGCGAGGTCGTGCGGCGTCGAGTGGAACAGCGGATAAGGAACGCCTTGCGCGCGGTGCATGAGCACGCGGCCGGGCGAGCGCGCGAGCCGCGGCGGGACCTCGTGCGAGAACAAGTGGACCTCGTGGCCGATCTCGGCCAGCGACAGCGCCAGCTCGCTCGCCACCACTCCCGACCCGCCGTAGGTCGGATGGCACAACACTCCGATGCGCAGGGAATCGGCCAAGGCTCGTCGTTCGATGCTGGAAGCGGAGGGTTGGGCGCCGGTCAGGAGTCGGCGAAGCGCGGCAGGAGCTCCGCGTCCGGCGGAAGCTCCGGCAATTCGTCGAGCGCCGCGTCCGAGCCGGCCTGGGGGCCGCTGGCTCGCGAGCCGTTGGAGTGCGCTCGGGCCGCTTCCGTTTCGCGCGAATCCAGGTCGACGGACCGATCCAAGTCGACGGACGTGCTCACCACCGCGCGCGCCGCGGAAGCGTCCTTGGCTCGCAGGACGGCGCTTTCCGCCTCGGGAGTGGCCGTTTTCGAGCTCGAAGGAGCGTTCGACGCGGTCTTGGGGTCGTCTCGCAGCGGGCTCGCCGTCGGTTCGGCGGCCTCGGCGCTCGCGTTGACCGTCTCGTCCCCCAGCTCGTCCGCAGGCACGGCAGCGGGCGCCTCGACAGGCGCCGATTTCTTCACCCGCGGCGCCCGCGCGGGCTTGAGCGTCACGACAGCTTCCTCCGCGGCGCCCGAGACGATCGCCGTCGGCTTCACCGGCTCGCCGTAGCGCGCCACCAGGTCGCTGTCGCGGCTCTCCATCGCGATCAACTCGCGCGCGACCTCGCGGTAGTCGGAGGAGCCGCTCGACTCGGGCGCGTACTCGAAGATCGTCTTCCCGTAGCTCGGCGCCTCGGCGAGCTTCACGTTCTTCGCGATCGCCCGCGAGAAGACGCGGCCCGCGAAGTGCGCGCGCAGCTCACCCAGGACCTCGCGCGCCAGCTTGGTGCGGTTGTCGTACAGGCACGGCAGGATGGCGCTGATCTCGAGCGATGGATTCAAGCGCCGGCGCAGGAGCTGCACCACGTCGACGAGCTTGGTCATGCCCTGCAACGCGAAGAATTCGGTCTGCACCACGATGATCGCCTCCTGCGCGGCGACCAGACCGTTGACCGACAGCAGTCCGAGGCTCGGCGGGCAGTCGAGCAGCACGTAGTCCGCGGGCGCCTCGCCGTGCGCTTTGCGGTGGCGCTCTTCCCACTGCTCGAGGGCGTCCCGCAGGATCATCTCGCGCCCGAAGGCGTTCGACAGCTCGAGCTCCGCGCCGCTCAAGTCGATGCACGAGGGCAGCAGCTTCAACCCAGGGGTCTTGGTCTCGCGCAGCGTCGCCTCGACTGCGCCGTCCCCGAGGAGCAGCGTGTAGGTCGACGGCTCGCCGCTGCGCAGTTGCACGTCGAGGTGCAGCGAGAGGTTCGCCTGCGGGTCGAGGTCGACCACCACCACGCGGCGCCCTTCGCGCGCCAGCGCGGCGCCGAGGTTGACGGTCGAGGTGGTCTTGCCGACCCCGCCCTTTTGATTGATCAGTGCGATGCGCCGCATGTTCGGCCGGGATTCTACGCTCGCGCGCCGCGAACGCGGGGTCAGAACAGGCGTTGGATGTCGCCGATCGGATGAGGTCCGAGCGAGAGCAGCGGCTCGCCGACGCGCGCGCCGATGCGCTCGCCAAAGAAACGGGCCCGCGTTTCCATGCGCGAGAGGATGTCGGCGCCGAACAGGAAATGTTGGCCGCGGTCGCCGTCCCCGGCGGGCGCGAGTTGGCTCGCGTAGCAGCGCACGAGCGCGACCTTGCGCTCCCAGACCGGCCCGATGTCGACCACGAGCGTCGGGTCGAAGGGCACGTGGCCCATGAAGTGGTAGAGGCGTTTGGGTCGCGTTGCGGCCGGGCCGCCGTCGAGCTGCGCGAGCCGCGCGAGCCCCGCGAGGTACCAGGCCTCGCGGGCGAGCCGGCCCGTCGCCATGTGGTCTGGGTGGAGGTCGTCGGTGTGCTGCGCGAGCACGATCTCGGGCTGGTGGTCGCGCAGCATGCGGGCCAGCGCCTCGCGCGCCTCGACCGTCACTTGCACGCGGCCGTCGGGTTGCTCGAGGTTGCGCCGCACGCTCAGGCGCATGAGCTGGTTCGCCGCCGCGGTCTCCGCGTCGCGCTCCTCGCGCGACCCGCGCGTTCCCATTTCGCCGCGCGTCACGTCGACGATGCCGACGCGCAGTCCCGCATCGACCAGCTTGAGGATCGACCCGCCGACGCAGATCTCCGCGTCGTCGGGGTGGGCCGCGACCACGAGCGCATCGAGCTTCATTCGCCGTCCTCTTCACCGCTGGCCGTTTGCTCGTTCGCTTCCTTCGCGCGCACGACGGGCTCTCCGAGGTGCACGATCAGGTGGCCGCTCTCGAGCGGGCCCATGGCTTCGAACAGCTCGTCGATCCACGCGCGGCCGAAGCGTGCGACGAAGGGCGGAAGGGAGAGCACGCGCTCCTGCAGCTCGCCGCGCGGCGCGAGCGAGTTCGTCACGCGTCGCACGAGTCGCTTGCCGCGGCCCGCTCGGTTCGCGTGCACGCGCTCGGCCTTCTCGCAGAGCTTGTCGACCAGCGAACGGATCTGCGAGCCGGTGCGGCCCAGGTTGATCGCGATGCCGCGGTCGAGCTGGGCGAGCGCGTCCTTCTGCGCGTTGAGCTCCTTCGCGGCTTGCTCCGCGATGCGGCGAAGCTCCGCGATCACCGGCGGAGGCGGCTCCTCGACGCCGACCTGCGCCGCGGCGCCGCGCGACGCGATCGCTTCGCCGAGCGTGACGCCGAGCTGCTCGGCCGCATCGTCCGTCTGCGGATCGACCAGCGTGCACGACCAGCGCGGCGCCGCGGCGGTGAGCGGCGCGCCGAGCGCCCGACGCAGCGGGCCGAGCTGCGCGAGGTAGCTCATCTCGCCCCATCCACCGACGTAGGCGACACTCGGCAAGCACGTGTCCTGCACGATCGGACGGAGCAGCGCGCCGGGCGACCACTCGAGCGGCTTCGTGACGATCTCGGAGGCGAGCTCCGCCGCCGTGCGCGAACCTTCCTCGCCGTCGTAGCGGAAACCGTCGCCGCCGAGGCGCAACGGATGGCGTCCGAGCTCGTCCACGTGGAACAGGAGCGCCGCGCTCGCGCTCTCGATCGTCGGCTTCAGACCGAGCGCGCGCAAGTTCGCCTCGCCTTCGTCGAGCGCCGACGCGAGCGGGCCGCCGACGATGCTCGCGAGCGAGCGCGACAGCGGTTCGCGGATCCAGTCGGGTTCGAGCACCACGAGCCCCAGGTGGCCGAGCAACTCGTCGAGCACGCGCGTGAACGCGGCCGCGAACGACTCGCCTTCGCGCGGCGTGAAGAGCTCGAGCGCTTCCTGTGCGTGGGGCTCGCGGCCGAGCGTTTGCTCGATCGTCGCGCGCGCGGCGGACAAACGGTGCTTCTCCTCGCTGAACACGATGCGCGAGAGCGGAAGCTTGCCGGAGGAGAGACCCGCGAGGCCGATGCGCTGGAGATCGAGGTTCTCGTTGAGGAGCCACGCGTGGTGCGCTTCGGCGATGTCGTGGTCGTCGGCGTGGTTCCAGAAGATCGGCACGACCGGCCGCTCGTGCGTCTGCGCGAGCGAGCGCGCGAGGCGGATGGCGTGCAGCGCCTTGTAGAGCGAGTAGAGCGGGCCGCCGAGCAAGCCGGGTTGTTGTCCGGTGACCACGCAGCAGGCGTGCGGGTGCTCGAGCGCGCGGATCGAGTCGATCACCGCGACGTGCGGGCTGCGGCGGCTGGCTTGCTGGAGCAAGCGCTCGACGAGCTCGCGGCGATCGTCGAGATCGAAGTCGTCCCGCTCGCACGGGATCTGGTCGAGGGCGAGCGGCACTCGGAAGTGCGGCACGCGCAGGCAGGCGCGTGCGAAGTCGGTGCGGCCCGCGACTTCGCTCGAGAGCAGTTCGATTCGTGCTGCACTCATGTGGGTAGCTGGGTGGGCGGCGCGCGCTAGCTCGCGACGCTCGACGCGCGGTCGATGGCGCCGGTGACGTCCGCGATCATGTGCTCGAGCGCGTCGCGCGAGGCGTCCTTCCAGGGCTTTCCGCGCTGCGACGCATCGCGGTGGGCGAACAGCACGCCGCGCGACGAGTTGACGAGCGCTCCGGCGAGTTGCGTCGCTCCGTCGGCGCCGCGGAAGGCGTCGACGATGTCCGACGCGCCCGCGCCTTGCGCGCCATAGCCCGGCAGCAGCAGCGGAGTGTTCGGCATGCGCGCGCGGAACGTGCGCAACTCGGCGGCGTGCGTCGCTCCGACGACTGCGCCCGCGCTCGACCAACCGCTCGCGCCGGTGAGCGCGCGGCCCCACTCGACGAGCCGGTCGGCGATCACGAGCGAGAGTTCGGGCTCGCCGTGGCGCTGGAAGTCCGCGCTGCCCTTGTTCGACGTCCGCACGAGCACATAGATGCCGGTCCCGGTGCGCTGGCACACCGAAAGAAAGGGTTCGATCGAATCGGCGCCGAGGAAGGGCGAGAGCGTGACGGCGTCGCACAGCGTGTCGGGCCGGTCGCCGGGGCCTTCGAGGAACGCGGTGGCGTAGGCGGCGGCCGTGCTCGCGATGTCGCCGCGCTTCACATCGCCGATCACGAGCAGGCCGGCGGCGTGCGCGGCGGCGACCACGCGCTCCCACTGCTGCGCGCCGTCGGCGCCGAAGACCTCGAAGAAGGCCGACTGCGGCTTCACGGCCGGCACGCGGCCGCGGCACAGCTCGACGATCTCGCAACAGAAGTCGCCGATCGCCTGCGCGCGAACGTGGCGCGGGGCGCGGGTGTCGCGCGCGACCGCGAAGGCGTCGGGCAAGAGGTCGATGTGCGGGTCGAGTCCGATCAGGCACGGATTGCCGCAGTGCGCGATGGCAGCGGCGAGGCGGTCGGCGTAGTTCACGGCGTGGCTTCTTGGGAGGCGGTTTCGGGCGCCCGTCGCGGCCCCGCGAGCCGCGCAGTCTATCGGTCACGCCGCGGCGGGGTCAGGGGCCCGTTTTCGCCGCGGAGTCGCTCGTCGCGGGCCCGCGCGGCGCAGGCCCGGCGTCGGACGGCCTCGCGAGCGAAGTCACTCGTCTCGCAGACGCAGGAACTCGCGTGCAACTGCGTCGGCCACGGGCAGCCCGGCCGCGCTCAGCGTCCAGCGGCCGTCGACCTCTCGGAGCCAGCCCGCGGCGGCCATCCGTTCGACGGTGGCGGCGGCGCGATCGGGACCGGCCGCCGTCGCACCGGCGCGCTCGCGCGCTTCCTTAGCGCTCAACCCGCGCTCCAGCCGCAGGCCCAGCCACCAGGTCTCTCCGAGCCGCGCCAGCGGTCCGGGGGTCTCGCTCCACTCGCACGCGTTCTCGCGCTCGGCGATTCGGCGTTTGTACTCCCCCACCGACTTCACGTTGCCGCCGCGCGTGGACTCGACCTTGCTCACCGCCGACGGACCGAGACCGACATATTCGCCGTTGCGCCAGTAATTGAGGTTGTGCTCGCACGCACGGCCCTCGCGCGCAAAGTTCGAAATCTCATAAGCGTTCAGACCCGCCTCGCTCAAGCGCTTGCGCGTGAGGTGGAAGAACTCGAGTTCGACGTCTTCAGGCTGTTTGTGCAACTTGCCTTGTTCGAGCCAGCGGCGAAACGGCGTCTCTTCCTCGAACGTCAGGTTGTAAGCGGAGAGATGGTCCGTGCCGAGCGCGACGATGCGTTCCAGGGTCGCACGCCATTCGTCCAGGCTCTGCCCGGGCGTCGCGTAGATGAAGTCGACGTTGACGTTCGTCGCTCCCGCCGCGCGCACCGCGTCGTAGGCGCGAAAGGACTGTTCCGCGGAGTGCACGCGTCCGAACAACTTCAACGTGGCGTCGTCGAGCGTTTGGAAGCCGATCGAGAAGCGGTTGACGCCGCAGTCGAGGAGCGCGCGCGCTTTGTCGCGGCTCAAGCTCTCGGGATTGCACTCGATCGTGACCTCGGTCGCGCTCTCGCGGAAACCCGTGCAGCGTTGCAGCGTGTCGAGCAACTCGCGCAGTTGCGCGCTCGTGAGCAGGCTCGGGGTTCCACCGCCGAGGAACACGGTGCGCGGAGCACGCGGCGCTCGCAGCTCGATCTCGCGCCGCAGCGCGGCGAGCAAGCCTTCGATGTCCTGTCCCTCGGCGGCGACGGAGAAGAAATCGCAGTAGTGGCATTTCGCCGCGCAGAACGGCAGGTGCACGTACACCGGCGTTCCCGCCGAGGCCTTTGGCAGCATGATGGCGGCCGCGGCCTCCTTGTCGGTTCGAGTCGTCGTCACCGCGACAGGTTACCCCACCGATTGTCGGAAGCCGTGAAAGCCGCGCGGCGTCCATCGCGCTGCGCGTTCCCACCGGCCGCACGAGGCCCTCGCATCCATGTCGAAACTCTCGATCGTTCTTCGCACCCTCAGCTTTCGCCTGCGCGCCGACGAGTACTCCGCCCTCGACTGGCGCGATGCGCGCCTGGGCCTCGGGCTCGCGTGGATCGCTGGCATCGGACGCTACTGGGATCATCCGTACGCAGGCCTCGCGCAGAAGTCGGGTGTCGGATCGGTGGTCTACGTGTTCGGACTTGCCGGGTTGATCTGGTTGCTGCTTCGGCCGCTGCGGCTTCACCGCCGCAACTACAGCAGCGTCGTGGCCGTCGTCGGCTTCACCTCGCCGCTGGCGTGGCTCTACGCGTTGCCCGTGGAGCGTTGGATGAACCTCGAGAGCGCGATGCGGATCAACCTTTGGTTCCTGGCGCTCATCGCGCTGGTTCGCGTGCTCTTGTATGCGCGCTTTCTGCGCGTCGGCGCCGCGTGCTCGTGGTTTGCGACGCTGGTGCTCACGCTCATGCCACTGGCGTTGATCGTCGTGACTCTCTTCGCGCTCGACCTCGAAAACGCCGCCCTCAACCTCATGGCCGGCATCGACCGGTCCGATCCCAGTCGCGCCGTCGCTCAGCAGACGGCGTCCGTGCTGCTCACCCTCACACTCTTTTCCTTCTATGCCGCGCTGCCGCTCCTCGGCGCCTATGCGTGGTTGACTGCGAGTGCGGAACTTCGTCATACACGAGCGGTCGAACGAGGGTTCGAAGACGCCCGTTGAACGCTCGCGCCGCGTTCAGTCGGAATCGAGCACTTCGCGCACCTTCTCGGCGAGGCCGCGCGCGGTCAGGGGTTTCTGCACGAAGTCCACACCGGCGTCGAGGACGCCGTGTTGGGTGATCGCCTCGTCGGTGTAGCCCGACATGTAGAGCGTCTTGGTCTCGGGGCGCAGCGCGCGCAGGCGGTCCGCCAGTTGGCGTCCGCTCATGCGCGGCATCACCACGTCGGTGAGCAAGAGATGGATCAGCCCCGGGTGGTGCTGGCAGATGCGCAGGGCCTCGTCTCCACTCGCGGCGTTGAGGATGCGGTAGCCCTGCCGCTCGAGGATGTTCCGGCTGAGCACGCGAAGCTGGTCGTCGTCCTCGACCAAGAGGACGGTTTCACGGCCGCGAAGGTCCGTGTGGTTCGCCGACGGCGCGCGCGCCGGATCGGCCGCGGTCGAGCGATCGGCCTCGGGCAAGTAGACCTTGAAGGTCGTGCCGCCGTTCGGCTCGCTGTAGAGCCAGATGCTGCCCCCGCTCTGCTTCACGATCCCGAACACGGTTGCGAGTCCGAGGCCGGTTCCCTTTCCCTGCTCCTTGGTCGTGAAGAAGGGCTCGAACACGCGTGCCTTGGTCGCTTCGTCCATTCCGACGCCGGTGTCGGAGACGGCCAGCATGATGAACGGACCGGGCTCGACGTCGGGGTGGTCGGCGGCGTAGTCCGCGTCGAGTTCGACGCGTCCGACCTCGATCGTCAACTTGCCGCCGCTCTTCATCGCGTCGCGCGCATTGACCACGAGGTTCATCACGATCTGTTCGATCTGCCCCGGATCGGCGTGGATCAGCGCCGGCCGCCGAGCCTTCAGGAACGCGAACTCGATGTCCTCGCCGATCAAGCGGTGGAGCATGCCCTCCATGTTCGAGAGGGCCTCATTGAGATCGAGCACCTCGGGTTGAAGCACCTGTTGACGGCTGAAGGCCAGCAACTGGCGTGTGAGGTGCGCGCCGCGCTGGCCGGCCGCCGTGATCTCCGCGAGCTCCTGGCGCGCGTCGCTTCCGGCCTCGGACGCGAGCAGATCCGCGTAGCCGATGATCACCGACAGCAAGTTGTTGAAGTCGTGCGCCACGCCTCCGGCCAGCCGGCCGATGGCCTCCATCTTCTGAGACTGGCGGAGCTGCGCCTCGAGTTGTTTGCGCTCCGACACGTCGCGGATGAAGCCGGTGAAGACCGGGGGGTCGATCTTTCCGCTTCGCACGATGCTGATCTCGGCCGCGAACTCCTTGCCGTTGGCGCGCGTCGCTGCGACTTCGAGCCGCTTGCCGAGGATCGGACCTTCGCCGGTCGCGAGGTAGTGCGCCAGTCCTTGCCGGTGCTTCTCGCGCTCGCGCGCCGGGATGATCAACTCCGCGAGCGGCTGGCCGAGCGCCTTCTCCTGCGCGATCCCGAAGATGCGCTCGGCGGCGCCGTTGAATTCGAGGATCAAGCCGCGGTGGTCCATCGTCACGATGCCGTCGAGGGCCGCTTCGAGCACCGCGCTCTTGCGCGCTTCCTTCTCGAGAAGTGCGCGCTGCGCCGCTCGCTCCTCGCTGATGTCGCGGAACACGAGCACGACGCCCAGCAGCTCGTTCGCGCCGTTGCGAATCGGTGCGGCGCTGTCGGCGATCGGGAGCTTGACGCCGCTGCGAGTCAGGAGCACCGCGCGGTTGGGCAGCTCGACGGCGACGCCCGCGCGGAGCACGTGCTCGAACGAGTTCTCGACGGCCGCGCCCGTGTCTTCGTCGAGGACTCGGAAGACCTCGCCGAGTGGCAGTCCCTGCGCTTCCTCGGCGCTCCAGCCCGTGAGCTTCTCGGCCACGGGATTGAGTCGGACGATGCGGCCCTGCGCATCGGTCGAGATGACCGCGTCTCCGATGCTGTCGAGCGTCGTGGCGAGGTTCTGGCGGCTCTCGCGCAACGCGGATTCCGCCTGCTCGCGCTCCTCGACGCGCCGCTCCAAGGCGAGGTTCATCTGTTGCAGCTTCGCTTCGCTGTCGCGGAGCGAACGTTCGGCGGCCACTCGATCGGTGACGTCGTGCGCGAGCGTGAGGCACGTGCGGCGGCCGTCGACCGTGAGCTCGCGCCGCGTGCGCTCCACATCGACGACGCGACCGTTGCGCAACCGGTGCTGGACAAAGCCATGCGCGTTGTTCGAGGCGGGCTGCGGCGTGAGCGCGCGGTCGTCGTCGCGCGTCTTGCCGACCGTGATGTCCGCCTCCGTCCGCTCACGGAACTCCTCGAGCGAGTAGCCGTAGTGGTCGAGCGCGGCCTCGTTGACGTCGAGGAAGCGCCCGCTCTCGGCGTCGGTGACCCACATGGGCAGCGGGCTCTCGTCGAACAACAGTTTGTAGCGCCGCGCGAGGGCTTCGACTCGCTCGCGGGACTGTTCGACCTCCGTGGCCATCGTGTTGAACGAGGACTGCAGACGTCCGAGTTCGTCGCGACGACTCACCGACACACGCGAACCGCGTTGCCCGGAGGCCATCGATTCGGCCGCCTGGGTCACGAGCTCCAGCGGCTGCGTGATGCGCCGGCTGAACCACAGGCCGACACCCGCGCAGACGATCACGATGAGCAGACTGACGAGCCCGGCCTTGCGCAGGTAGTTCTCGGCGGGCCGGAAGATCCCTCCGACCGGAAACTCGATCACCATCCGCCAGGGGCCGCCCGCGATGGTCGTCGCCTGCGCGAGCACGGGCGCGTGGCCCGGGCGCTGGTACTCGATCGGTCCATCGCTTTCGAACACGGAGGTCGGCGGGCTGTCGATCGCGCGGCTGAAGTCGTTCCACAAGCCGTCGCGCGTGCCGATGAAGAAGCGCGCGTCGGAGCCGAGCAACTCGGAGAGGTCGCGGGCGGTGTCCGGCGAGTTCGCGACGCGCCGAACCTCCGTCACGTAGCCGGCGATGTTGCCGTCCTCGCCGCGCACGCTCGCCACCACTCGGTAGTGCAGGTGCTCGTCGACTTCGTTGAACGGGGCGAGCGACACCGCGGTGTCGGAGCCGCGCACGGCCTCCATCGTGCGAGCTGCGTCCTTCCGTGGCGCGGGCCGCGCCTCGCCGTGAACGACGGTCGGCGTTCCCTCGGCGTCCCACACTTCGAGGGCGACGATCTGGTTGCTGGGGTTGCGGCTCGCGTGGCGCTCGAGCGTGGCTCGGGCGACCGCGCAGTTCGCGGAGTCGGGGTTGTCGAGGCACTGGGCGATCGCCGACTCCGCGGCGAGCTCCCGCACCACCGCGAAGCGCTGCTGCGCCAGAAGTTCCAGCCTCCCGGACAGTTGCGCCGAGAGGCTCTCCATTCGCTCGGCCGCGACCGACATGATCGAGCGGCGAACCTCGGTGTACGACGCCCACGTCACGCCGCCCAGGACGGCGACGAGCAGCAGGCCGATTCCCAGCGGCAGTTTCACCGCGATCGGCGCGTGGCGGAGTCGAAACACGGGGCACCTCCAGTGCCGGCGGAAGGCGCGAGCCGCCGCGAGTGTCACACTCCCGTGAGGCGCCAACAAGCCGTTTCTCGCACGGCGTGAGGGTGTGGTCCACGCCGCGTCGACCGTGCAACCAGTCCCGTAATTGGCACTAAGCTTCGTCTAACCGCCTGTTTAGTGTTGGGTGGCCAAACGAAGCACCGGCGCGCGCCAGCGACTTCCGAGCGCGCGCGACGACCCGTCGCGGGCGGCCGACGTTCCGCGGATCGACGGGGACGCGCGCTCGCTCGTCGGACCGGCGAACTCAGCTGCCGCCGTAGCTCGTCATGGGTGCGGATGCAGGCGCTTAGAGTGCCACTTACGACCCAGATAGAGCGCGAAAGGCCTCGGTTTGACGCCTCCGCGCGCGCCCATGCGCCGAGCGCGGAGGGTCCAGCGCCCACGGCCGGCTCGGCGAACCGTGGAGCTCCTGCGTTGCACGCTAGGTTCGGCGCCACGCCGCGCCTCTCCCCTCCCCCACCGCGCGGGAGTCTCGGCGATCGCCGCCGCACGAGCCCTCGGCGCGAGTTCGTCGCGCAGGCCCGTCGCCGGCGCCGACGGGCTAGTCGCCGTTCATCACTTCGTAGAGCCGCTGCAGCGCCTCGCGCTCGATCTGGCGCACGCGCTCGCGCGTCAGGCCCACGATCTTGCCGATTTCCTTGAGCGTCAGGGGCTCGGTCCCGTGCTCGCCAAGCCCGTACCGCAAGCGCAGGATCGTGGCCTCGCGCTCGTCGATCGCGTCGAGCAACTCCGACAGGCGCTTCAGCAGGTCCTCGTCGAGCAGTTCCTCGTCGGGGCTGCGCGTGCGCTCGTCCTCCACGGTGTCCTGGTGCTGCGTGAGCCGGTCGAGGGAGACCTGCGACCCCAGGCTCGAGCTCGCGATCGTGCGCTTGAGCAGCGGCCAGCTCTCGCGCGGGATGCCGAGCTCGAGGGCGACCTCTTCGACGTTCGGCGCGCGCCCGAGGCGGAAGGCGAGCTCGTTGCTCGTCACGCGCCACTTCGAGACCATCTCGGCCATGTAGCTGGGCACGCGCACGGACTTCACCGTGTTCACGAGCGCGCGACGGATCGATTGCTTGATCCACCACGTCGCGTAGGTCGAGAACCGGCAGCCGGCGTCGGGGTCGAACTTCTCCGCGGCCTTGAGCAGCCCGATGTTGCCCTCGGCGATCAAATCCTGGAGGTTCAGCCCGCGCTCGGAGTACTGCTTGGCGATCGACACGACCAGGCGCAGGTTGGCGCGGATCATGTGCTCGCGGGCTTGGATGTCCCCGCGGTGGATGCGACGCGCGAGCTCGCGCTCTTGCTCGGCGTTGAGCAGGGGCGTCTCGTTGATCTCGACCAGGTAGGTCTCGAGGCAGCGTTCAGCGGAAATGGGAGACTCCTTTGGGAACCGGGGAAGGCGTTGGTTCGCCGACCCTCGGGGGCTTGGATCGGCCCACCGTCGAGCGGTTCTTGAGCGCGATCGGAGCGCGTTCAGCGCGTGCTGCAATCGAGGTGCAGCGTCTGCTAGCCTGTGATCGCCGCCCGCCTTGCGCGGCCCCTTCCCAGGCCCCCACAGTGAGCCCCGAACGCCCCCTCGAAGAGATCCTCCCCGAGCCCTCCTTTGTTGGAATGCTGCAGGCCCAGGCCGCGGTTTTCGGCCAGCTCGCGAACGTTCTGGTCGAGCTGCCTGCGGAGGCTTGGTCGAAGAAGTTCTTCTACCGGCTCGCGTCCGAGGCCGACGCCTTGGAGTCGTTCCTCGACGACTACGGCGCGAAGTACAACCGCGCCTTCACGCTCACGCGCGAGCTCGTCGCGTCCTCGCGATGGCTCGCGCAGGCCGGGATCAGCCTCCGGCACTTCGAAGGGCGCTTCCAGAGCTACGGACTCGACACTTCGCTCGCCAGCGACGACGCGGAGGCGCTCCTGGCCTCCCTCTCGACGGCCAGTTGCTTCCTCGCCGAGTCGTGCCGCGCGTTGCTCACGCGCCTCAAGACCGAATTCGGCCGCGTCGGGGTCGCCTGGCCGAGCTCGCGCCTTCCCGACCACCAGTTCGCGGAGACCGGCGCGCGCCAGCGACTGCCGCGCAACGTCGACCACGACGATCTGAGCGACGAGAACCAGCGCATCGCCGAGATCGCCTCCAAGTACCTCGCGGCGTGCGCGATGCTCGGTGAGCTCGGCCAGCGGCCGATCGCGGACCCCGAGGAGCGGCGGCGCAGGCTCTCGGCGCTCTGCCGCGAGGAGCACGCGCGCGTCTACGAGGCCACCGTCCACAACCTGCAGTCCGCCTACGACACCTACATCAAGAACACGGTGATCGAATCGCGCGATGTGAGGCTGGCGCGCTTGCGCGGGCACTTGTCGGGCGCGCTGCACTTGCTCGAGGCGGTGACCTTCCTCACCCACTTCGTCGAGCGCCACGACCACGGCGTGCGCGACGAGTCCGCGGATCGGGTGATCGGCGGACTTGTCGATCGCGCGCGCGTCCAGGACCTGATCCTCAACCACCTGCTCCACCGCGCGAACCGGCTCATGTTGCTCGGCCGCCCGATGGCCGAGGAGCTGCTGCCGACCTACATCACGCTCCAGGAGCTGCAGGTCCAGCTCCCGAAGAACGTCAGGCTGCACGCGCGGCCCGCGGCGCTGATCGTGAACATCGTCGCCCACCACGGCACGCCGGTGGAGATGCGCGTGGAGGAGCACCGGTGCAACGCCGGCTCGATCCTCGAGTTGCTCGTGGCCGTCGGGTCGCACCCCGACGCGCAGGCCTACATCTTCCGCGGCGACATCCACCCGCTGCGCGATATCGCGCTGCTGTTCGAGTCGGGCCTGGGCGAGGACGGGATCGAGAACCTCCCCGCGCAGCTCTCGTACCTGCGGAACAACTGACGGGCTGGGGCGCCCAGCTCCTCGGGGGCCGGCGCGCGGGGCCTCAAACCCCCAAATAGAGCCGATCCGCGAGCATTCGGGGCAATCCGGCGGCCCGGATGCGGCGCGCCTCGCAGTCGATGTCGTACTCGAGGCGCTTGATCGCCACGCGGTTGACCTCGCTGTCGAACAGCGCATAGGCGGTCCGCGGGTCTTCGTCGCGCGGCTGTCCGACGCTGCCGACGTTCACGAGCGCGCGCAGCACATCCCCCAGGTCGACTTCCGGGTCCGGCGTGTAGGCCGTGCGCGTCGGGTCGTCGCGCAGGCGCAGCAGCGTCACCGGAACGTGGCTGTGGCCGACGAAGCAAACCGGCAGCGGCATGATGTCGAGCGACGGGTCCGCGTCCTCGGTCGTCTGGATGTAGTCGAACAGCTCGGGCCGGTGCAGCGTGCCGTGGGCGACGGAGCAGTGATCGAGGTGGCGCGTCAGCGGCAACGCACCCAGCCAGTCGCGGTCGGACTTGGTCAGCACGCGCTGCGTCCAGAGCACCGCCTCCTTCGCGTACTGGTTGAAATACATCATGTCGAGCCGGCCGATGGCGGCCGCGTCGTGGTTGCCGAGCACCACGTGCGCGCCGAGTTCGCGCAACTTCGCGATGCACTCGCGCGGCGCCGCGCCGTAGCCGACGACATCCCCGACGCTGACGAAGACCTCCGCGCCGTCGCGGCGCAGGGCCTCGAGCACGGTTTCGAGCGCCGTGAGGTTGCCGTGGATGTCACCCAGGATGCCGTACTTCATTCCTTCTCAACTCTCGGCCGCGACGCCAAAAGCGCTGCTGCGGCGGCGCAACCGGCCGCGATGAGCGACCAGGAGCGGGGAAACAAGGATTGTGGGCCCCCCGCGCCGGGCTTTCCCGTCGGATCGGGCACGCTACCCGCGAGGATCGCCGGAAGCACCCAGGAAAGGGCGACGAAGCTGGTCACCAGCGCGCGGGGCTCGCGAACGGTCTCGAACAAACAGCTCGCGAGAATGGAGAGCAGCACGCCGTCTTCGAGGGTGGTCGACAACGGAGCGCCAAGCGGGGTCGCGATGCCGAGCGCACGACTTGAAAGCGCGGTGAGGGCCGTGGCGAAGGCGCTGGCGAGCGCGACGACGCCGGCGGTGGAGGCGAAGACGACTCCGAGGCGCCAGAGGCGTGTCCGTGCAGCGGCGGCGAAGCGCAGACGAGCCAGCGCGTGCAGCCAGAGCGCCGCGCCGACGATCCGTCCGAGGCTGAGCGCCGAGTCGACGTCGACCGGCGCGCGGGCGATCCATGGACGGGCGCCGGCCAGCGCGAGCAGGGTCGCCACCAGGCCCCCCACGAGCGCAGAGCGCGCGATCGAGCGGTAGACAGCGCTCAAAGTTGGGCCCCCCGAGCTTTCTTGGGTTCCACGCGGGGCCCTATAGCTAGCGATACAGTCATCTCATGACTCGACAGGTTGGGGTCCGGGGCGCTATCCTGCGCCCTGTTCCACGTGGAACAATTGGAGACCCGCACATGGACCGACGACTGGGCAAGGGACTGAGTTCGCTCCTCGGAAACGTCGTTGAGGAAGCCGCGGCGCGAGAAATCGACATCGCCAGCGTTTCCCCCAACCCGTTCCAACCGCGCAAGAGCATGGATCCGGGCGGGCTCGAGGAGCTCCGCGACAGCATCGCCAACCATGGCGTTATGCAGCCGATCATGGTGCGTAGGCATGGATCTGGCTACCAATTGGTGGCCGGTGAGCGCCGTTGGCGCGCGGCCCGCCTGGCCGGCCTCGAACGCATTCCGGCCGTGGTGCGCGAGGACCTGAGCGACCAGGACATGCTCGAACTGGCCCTGGTCGAGAACGTCCAGCGCCGCGACCTCGACCCCATCGAGCGCGGACGCGGCTTCAAGGCGCTCATGGACACGCTCGGCGTCACGCAGGAAGTCGTCGCCGGGAAGGTCGGCCTCAAGCGTGCAACCGTCGCCAACCATTTGCGCTTGCTCGACCTGCCCGACCGGGTGCAGGACGCCGTCGCCAAGGGGCTGATCCAGATGGGGCACGCCCGGGCCTTGCTCGGGCTGACGAAGCCGCAAGACATCGACACCGCGCTCGAGGCCTGCGTTCGCTCGGACCTGTCGGTTCGCGACGTGGAACAGCTCGTGCGCGACAAGAACGCCGCGCCGGCGAGCGCGCCGAACGGGGCCCCCGCGGCGGTGCAGACCGCGAGCTGGGTGCGCGGCGCCGAGCGCCGCCTCGAAGAAGCGCTGGGCGTGCCGGTCACGATCCGCGTGGACGCCCAGGGAAAGGGTGAGGTTCGTTTGCGCTTCGCCACCAAGGACGTCGCGCACCGCTTGCTCGAACGCCTCGCACCCGCGGCCGAAGTCCACTGACCGCGCCTCGCAGGGCAGGGTCTCGACCGGCAGGCTTTCGACCGGCCGGGTCGCCCGACTCGGCGAGAGAGAACGCCGCCGACACCGCGTGAGCGCGAGGCCGCCGACGTCGGACTCGCGCTGCACGGCCTACTTGCGGGCGACCGTCAGGATTCGAATCGTTTCCTTCGGCCGCGTGGGCGCCGTCGGGTCGGCTTCCGCCGACGCGATCTGGCGCACGACATCGAGTCCGGACTCGACCGTGCCGAACACCACGCGAGTGTCGTCCTCGAGCAGGCTGTCGGCCGCGAAGATCGAAAAGCGACCTCCTATGCTTTCCTTCCGCGTCGGGCCAGCTTCGGCGCTGAGCGCCCCGGCGAAGTGGTGCAGGCCGCTCGTCTCGAAGGGCAACACGACGTCCATTCCACCCTGACCCCAGGTCGCGGTGTCCTCGGACTTGGTGTTCGGGTCGCCGCCCGAGAAGCTCTGTCCCGCGTCCACCTCGTGCACGGCGCTGCCGTCGAAGTGCTTCGCGTCGACCCATTCCAGGAACTTGGCGACATGTTGAGGGGCCTTTGAGGGGTAGAGCGCCACCACGAACTCGCCCTTCGAGGTGTTGAACACGAGCCTGGGGGCGTCGGCGTCCGCGGGCGGGTTGGCAAACAGGTTGGGCCGGGCCGCTTCCCAGGCGGAGCGCTCCTGCAGGCGCTTCTCGATCAGCGCGATCAGGCTCAGACCCGCCTCGTTCTCCGACGTCTGCCAGGCGTCGGTGACCAGCGGATGCGCCGGGTAGTCGGTGCGCAGTTGCGCGAGCGCCGCGCGCGCGTCGTCGTATTTACGGTCGTCGACGAGCCGGTTCGCCTGCATCAGTCGCGCCCAGGGACCGGCGTCGCGTCCCTTCAACTCGTCGGCGAGCCCCGCCCAGGTCGCCGGATCGGCCTGCAGAGTGCGCGTGAACGGATCGATGGTCGCGCGCGTGGCGATAGTGTCCCAACCCTCGGCGCGTTCGGCGCGGGTGGCCTGCGCGCGCTGGTGCGCGACGAGGATCCCGATGGTGATGGCGAGGACGAGCGCGGCGGCGTGCTTCCAGTACCGGTGCACGAAAGTCTCGAGGGCGGACTTTTCCTGCAGCGGTGCAAGCGTGACGGAAGTCGCGGCCTTGTGTGCGGGGGTGGCCATGGTGGTGGGGCCCGATGGGAGTCAGCGCGCGAACCAGAAGGAGTCCGCGCCGCGGGCGAACCGCGGAGTATAGCGAGGCCGGTGGGGGAGGGGAGGGGCGCGGCGCGCCGGCCGCGGCGCAGCACCCAGAAGATACGTCGTCGCGCGGCCGGGCTTGCTAGCCTGACTTCCCCCGGCCGAGCCGGGATGCGCCCGCCGTGGCGGTTCGCGCAGCGAGACCCGCTTCGGGCCCTGCCGCGCCACGTTCTCGACCCCCATCGCCCCATTCCTACGCCGTGTCGCACCAACCTCGCCCGTTCGCCGCCTTCTCGACGGCCGCCCGCTCGACCGCCCTCCTCTCCACGACGCTGCTCAGCCTCCTCGCCGGGCCGGGCTTCGCGGCGCGCACCGCGGAGTTCGCCCCGCGCGTCGAAGCCGGCGCGCCCGCGCGCGGACAAGACGACAAGAAGGACGAGTACGAGAAGCGCCTCGCGGCGGCGGAGGGGGACGCGGCGAAGCTGTGGAAGGTCTACGAGTGGTGCGAGACGCGCGGCATGGAAAAGGAAGGCCGCTCGGTGCTGCGCAAGATCCTCAAGCTGAACGAGAACGACCGCAAGGCGCACGAGCTGCTGGGCGAGATCGAGTTCGACGGCAAGTGGTTCGCGAACGAGAAGAAGGTCGAGGAGTACAAGAAGAAGCAGCTCGAGGACGAAGCCAAGCGCACGGGCAAGGCCGTCTACAAGGGCGAGCTGGTCGACCCGGCGGACCTGCCGATGCTCGAGCGCGGCATGAAGAAGACCGAGAGCGGCGAGTGGATCAACGCCGAGGACTTCAAGAAGCTGAGCGAAGGGTGGGTCAAGCAGGACCTCACCTGGGTGTCGCCGGAGGAGATCCCCAACATCGAGAAGGGGTTGTGGAAGTGCGGCGACAAGTGGCTCCCCGAAGCCGAGGCCGACGCCTACCACGCCGAGCTCGGACAGTGGTGGAAGGTCCCGACCGACAACTTCGTGATCTATTCGACGTGTTCGCGCCAGACCGTCGAGAAGATCAAGGAGGAGTGCAAGCGCGCCTTCCGTGAGTTCCATCGCGTGCTCGGCAAGAGCCCCGCGGCGCGCGTGCCGATCTTGGTGCTGAACTCGTCGGAGCAATACAACAAGTTCGCGGCCGGCAACGGTCAGGACCCGATCGAGCTGCGCGGCTTCTCGTCGCTGCACGGCGCGACGATCGCGGAAGTCTGGGCCGAGCCGCTGCGCGGAGGCATGAGCAGCGCGGGCATGACGTACTGGAACGTCGCGGTCGAGGCCGACAACATCCGCGGTCCGATCTTCGTCCGCCACGCGGCGGCGCAAGCGCTCGCGGAAGGCCTCGACCCGAGCCCGAAGACGCTCGCGGCGATCGCGAGCCAACGCGCGGGCCAGGCGGTTGTCGAAGACTGGTGGAAGGAGAAGCAGTTCCCGACGTGGTTCCGCTACGGCGCCGCCACCTACGTCGAGCGCTACATCGCGGATCAGTTCGTCGGCGCGAACGGCGATCCCAATTGGATCCGCAAGTGGTCGAAGGAGAACCTCGTGCGCGTCGGCGGCCTCGATCCGATCGACACGATCCTCGCCGGCGAGCTGAGCCTCGAGCAGTTCGACGCTTCGACGAAGCTGCTCAACGAGTCGGGCCTGCTCATGCACTTCATCCTCGACGGCAAGCACCCGCCGGTCGCCGAAGCCCACGGCGCGCTGAAGGCGGCGTTCAAGGCCGGGAACGATCCCAAGGCGCTCAAGCTCGCGTTCACGAACCTCGAGACGGCGCTCAAGAAGAGCGAAGCGGAGTTCCGCAAGTTCGCCGGCATGTAAGGCGCGAGGCCGCAACTCGCCCTCGACACGACGCACCATGATCGCAGCTCTCGCCCTCGCGCTCGTTCTTCCGTCGAGCGGCGCACAACAGGCTTTTGCGCACGCGGCCCACCATGCGGCGGCGCCGACGGTGTACCTCGAGTGCGCCGACATCGGCGCGATGCTCGACGCGTACGAGCACGCCGCGTTGCCGCGCATGCTGCGCGACGAAGCGGTGAAAGCTTCGTTCTCCAAGATCGCGGACACCCTCGGAGTCGACGTCGGAAGCGTGCTCGACGGCGCGCTCGCGCCGCTCGGACTCGAAGCGAACGCCGATGCCGATCCGCTGGCGGAGTTGCTCGCACGCGCGCGCACCGCACGCTCGCTGTCGCTCTCCTTCGCCGTCGAGCAAACAGCGCCCGACGAGCTGGCGAAGGCCCTCGGGTCGCTGACCGACGCCGTCGCGAAGCTCGATCGGGTCTCCGAACGCGTCGAAGCGCACGCGGAACAGGCGAACGGAGTTCCGCCGGCCTCGCTCGATGTGCTCGCGCTTCCCGCGGAGCTCGCGACGGATCCGTGGGGCCGTCCTTGGTCGTACACGACCACGGCGGAGAACGAGTTCGCGCTGCTCACGCTCGGACGCGACGGCGCGCTCGGCGGCGAAGGGGCGGACGCGGATCTCGCGCTCGACACGAACCTCGCGAAGGTGCTCGAAGCGGAAGTCGTCCGTCGCCTCGGCGCCCGCCTGGTCGTCGAGTTCAAGTCGCCCGAGAGCGCCGTCGCGGCCGTCGAGTGGATGCAGCGCTTCGCTGAGTTCACCGATGTCGCGCCGTCGCCTTCGACCGCGCGTTGGAGCGTCAAGAGCTTCCGCGGCGGCTCGGATGGGAGCTTCCCCAGTTGGGTGGCGCGTTCGGGTGCGATCGTCGTCGCCGCCATGGGGAGCGTGGAGCTCGCGAAGATCGAAGCCGCCACGGCGGGCAAGGGCGCTTCGCTCGCGACGACGAAGCTCGATGTTCAACTCGCATCGCGACTCGGCGCGCCGCGCGGCGTGCCCGTGACGAGCGGGTTCCTCGACGGCCGCACGCTCGCCGTGCTGCTCGACAGCCCCGAGCTCGCGGAACGACGCGCGTCCTCGATGCTGGTCAACTTCGGCGAGGCGCAGCTCGCGTGGCGCCTGCAGCTCGTCGGCGAGCGCTTCTCCAACGACCTGCTGTGGCTGGGGAACCGTGAAGACTCGATCCTGGGGCTGCTCGGCGACAAACCCGCGCCGGCGGAAGCGCTCGCCTACGTGCCCGCGGATGCGGTGGGCTTCTTCGCCGCGCACATCGACTCGCAAGCGCTTCGCGCGTCGGTCGCCAAGGCGCTCGCCGACGGCGACGACGGCGCGAGCGGAGCGGATGCGCTCGCGGCGCTGGAGGAGAAGCACGGCTTCAACCTCGACAACGACATCAGCGCGAACCTGCAAGGCGGCGCCGCGGGTTACCTGCTGCCGATCTCCGGCCTCGGCCTGCCGAACATGGGCCTGATCGCGAGCGTGCGCGACGCCGCGGCGTTCGAACGCGGCGCGCGCGGCCTGTTCAAGGCGCTCGGCGAAGTCGAGGACGCCGCCTACAGCGTGCGCGAGAGCAAGTACCGCGACGCGCCGCTGTGGACGGTGAGCTTCAACGCCGAGGGCGCGGATCCGCAGCTCGCGGCGTTCCTGCCGTCGCCGACGCTTGCGATCGTCAAGGGCCGTGCGATCGTGACGCTGACGAAGTTGCGCGCGAACAAGGAGATCAAGCGCGCGCTCGGCGAAGAGGACGAACCGCACGCCGTCGCTTCGGCCCCGTCGCGCTTTCCTGCCGACGCGGGCTTCAACGGTTGGATGGACTGGGCGTCGACCGTCGACGGGTTGTACGGCATGGGCCGCAGCGCGCTGGCGATGTTCGGCGGGCAACTCGGGCTGCCGATCGATCTGGCGAGCTTGATGACCGCGCTGCCGGAGTCGTCGCGTGTGTTCACGCGCTTCTTCGATCCGACGACGCTCACGATCCGCCCCGTGGAGGGCGGCTACGCGATGCGTTGGGACACGTCCTTCGGACCGGAGACGTGGGGGAGTCTGCTCGCCCTGGGCGTCGGCGCCACGAGTTCTTCGCCGGTGGGGGAGATCGAAGCGTCGACGGAGGTTCCGAGCGACGAGGAAGACTCCGAGCTCGAACGCGCCGCAAGCGAGGCGCGCGAGAAGCGCGACGCGACGCTCAACCTGCTGCGCGCCGTGAGCTCGCGCCTCGTCGTGTTCAAGCTCGACCAGAACCGCTACCCCGAGTCGCTCGACGAACTCTCGCGCCCGACGCCGAACTACCCGCGCGGCTTCCTCGAGGGCCTCGACGTGTCCGTCGATGCGTGGGGCGCGCCGCTGCGCTACACGCGCGCAGCGGACGGCGCGAGCTACCGACTGTGGTCCCTCGGTCCGAACGGAACCGACGAGGGCGGCGAGCCCGACGACCTCCTCGCGCCGTGAACCCGCCGCTGCGCAAGCGCGCGCACAAGGCGTTCAAGCGCGCGAGACGACGGCTCGGCGGGTTGTTCTTGCGCTTCGGCGGTCGCCACGTCGTGGCGTTCCTGTCGCGCACCTGGAGCGCCGATGTCGAAGGGCAGGAGCTCTTCGAACGCGCGAGCGCGCAACGCGGCTGCCTGGTCGCGATGTGGCACGGCCGCATGATCGTGCCGGTCGCGCTGTTCCGCGACCGCGGCATCCACGTGCTCGTGAGCCCGAGCGAAGACGGCGATCTCTCCGAGCGCATGCTGGAGAGCTTCGGCTACAAGGTCGTGCGCGGCTCGTCGAGCCGCGGCGGCGCCAAGGCGCTGCGCGCGATGCTCGAGATCCTCGATGCGGGCGGCGTGATCGTGATCACGCCGGACGGACCGCGCGGGCCGATGCACTCGGTGAACCCGGGTCTGGCGTGGATGGCGCGCGCGACGGGCCGCTCGATCGTGCCCGCGGGCATGGCCACGGGCCCCGCGTGGCGCTTGCGCAGTTGGGATCGCTTCACGATTCCGAAGTGGCGCTCGCGCATCGCGCTCACCTTCGGCGAGCCGATCGAGGTGCCGCGCGCGGCGGAGCAAGCGGAGCTCGAACAGGCGACCCAGCACGTGCGCGAGCGGCTGCTCGACGCCGAACGACGCAGCTTCGCGCGGCTCGGACTGGAGCCCGACACTTGATCCGCGTCGGACCGGCCGGCTGGTCCTATCCCGATTGGGAGGGCGTCGTCTATCCGGCGCGGACCGCGGCCGGATTCCATCCGCTGCGTTATCTCGCGCGCTACGTCGACTGCGTCGAGGTCAACAGCACCTTCTACGCGATCCCGTCGCCGGCGGTCGTCGAAGGCTGGGTGCGCGCGATGTTCGGCGCGCCCGAGTTTGTCGTGACGGTCAAGCTGCACCGCGATTTCACGCACCGCCAGCGCGCCGACTCGCGCGAAGAGCTCGCGCACGAAGCCCGGGTGTTCCACGACGCGATCGAGCCGCTGCGCCGCGCGCAGCGCCTGCGCGCGATCCTGCTGCAGTTTCCGCACAGCTTTCACTACAACCCGCCGTCGGTGCGCAAGCTCGGCGCGCTGCACGGCTTGTTCGAGGACACTCCGCTCGTGCTCGAGGTGCGCCACGCCTCGTGGTTCGAGCCGCCGGCGCTGGCCACGGTCCGCGGATTGGGGTACTCGCTCGCGCACATCGACTTGCCCGCCTCGTGGGACCATCCGCCGCCCTGGCACCCGCGCACCGGAAAGCTTGGGTACTTGCGCCTTCACGGACGGAATCGTGGGGCGTGGTTCGACGCGAAAGCCGGTCGGGACCAGAAGTACGACTACCTCTACGACGAACGCGAGATCGCGCAGCTCGCGGCGCGCGCCAAACGCATCGCCGCCGAGCACGACGAGACGATCGTCATCACGAACAACCATTTCAACGGGAAGGCGATGGTCAACGCGCTGGAGCTGCTCGCTCATTTGCGCGGCCGCAAGCCGCTGGCGCCCGCGGACCTCCTGCGATCTTTCCCGCATCTGAAGACGCACACACTCCTCGACGGCCAGCAGGACCTGTTCTGATTCTCGAGCCCGTTCGCAGCCCGAGCGGGCGCCTTCTGTTTCGAGCGGGCCCTTTTCTGATTCCTACCGGCAGGGTGGAATGGGGCTCGTGAACTTCCGTGTCCTGCTTCGAAAGCTCTCGCTGTCCGCCCTGGTCGGAGCGGCGATGCTCGTGGGCGCGGAAATCTTGGCGCGCATCGCGGAGCCGGGGCCGTTCACGCTCTACGACCGTTCGCCCTACGAAGAGCACGCCGAGCTGCACCACGTCCACCGCAAGAACTTCAGCGGCGCGTGGGACGGCAGCTACTACCAGACCAATGCGCGCGGCTGGCGCGGGCCGGAGTTCGAGCCGAGGTTCGCGCCCGGCGAGCTGCGCGTGGTCGCGCTCGGCGACTCGTGCACCTTCGGCAAGGCCGTGGAAGACGGCGACACTTGGCCGCGGCAACTCGAGCGCTTGCTGCGCGAGGACGAGGCCGCCGCGCCTTCGGTGATGGTCGCGAACCTCGGCGTGAACGGCTACGCGGGGAAGGACTACGTGAACGCCTACCTCTCGCAGGCGGCGGACACCAAGCCCCAGATCGTCATCATCGGCTACAACATCAACGACTTTCCCAACGTCGTGCGGCAGGTGGACGCCCAGGTGTTCCACAACGACCGGAACTTGCGCGCGATGTTCTCGCACCGCTGGCGTGAGCAGCTCGGGAAGCTCGCGATGTTCCGCTGGTTCCGCAACCGCTACTACGATTCGAACCGCGAGCGCGACTTCGCCAAGGTCGAGGCGCTTGCGACGGAAGCCGGCGCCGAGGCGCAGACCTCGCCCGAGCGCATGCAGCTCGAGGAAGAGCGGCTGAGCAAGCTCGTCGCGGCCTGCAAGGAAAGCGGCGCGCACGTGGTGCTGTTCCTCTTTCCTTACGAGAGCCAGGTCTACCTCGAGCAGTACGCTCGCGGTCCGATCGACGTCGTCGAAGGGCTCGCGCGCAAACTCGGCGTCGAGCACGTTCCGATGCTCGAGGAGTTTCGCGCCGAGGCCCGGCGCAGCGACCCGCCGCAGCGGCTGTTCAACCGCGGCGACCGCTACCACCCGAACGCCGAGGGCTACGCGATCGTGGCGCGAACGCTGAAGAGGTTCCTCGACCAGCGCGGCTGGGCGCGATTGCCCGAGTGAAGTCCGCGCCCGAGTGATCCCAACGAACGCGCGGCCGCGTTCCTTCAGGCCGGCTCCATCGACGCGACCAACGGATAGCCGCGCCCGCGTGCGAGCGAGCGCACTTGCTCCACGTAGAGTTCCGCTCGCTCGAAGCTCGTGACGACGATCATGGCCGAGCCGGACTCGTGCACCTCGTTGGTGAGCGCGATCGCTTCCTGCGCGTCCTTGCGGAACAGCGTGATGAGCAACTCGATCACGAAGTCGAAAGTCGTGATCTCGTCGTTGTGCAGCAGCACCTTCCACTGCGGCGCGAGGCGCGTGCGGGTGTCCGAGAGCGGTTCGGTCTCCAGCTCCGTCTCGGTGTCCGCTTCGAGCACCGCGCCGCGCGCCATGGTCTTCGATCCTTCGAGCGCCGGCGCGCTCAGGCGTCGATCGGCTTCGTCAAGTAGTCGACGAGGTCCATCTTCGTGACGATGCCGACCAGGCGCTGCGAATCGTCGACCACGAGCGCCGCGAGCCCCTCGGCGAACATCGTCGTCAGCCCGCCCGCGTCCTCGTTCTCGTTGATCGTGCGCACCTTGCGGAACATCACCTCGGCGACGGAGCTCGACAGGCTCGCGCGGCCTTCGACGAGCTTCCCGAGCAGATCGGACTCCGTGACGATGCCGATCAAGCGCGCGCCTTCGACGACCGGGAGCTGGCTGATGCCGCGCTCCTTCATCGCCATCACCGAATCCGCGACCGTGTCGGAGCTCGACGCCGTCTGAATCTCGCGCCGCGGCAGCTTGCGCAGCAGCTCTCCGACCGACTCCGATTCCCACAGGCTCTCCGTGAAACCGTTGGCGCGCATCCACGCCTGGTCGAGGAACTTGGTCATGTAGTTGCGCACCGAGTCCGGCAGGATCGTGACGATGCGCTTGTTGGGGCCGTACTTCTTGGCCATCTCGACCGCGGCCCACACCGCTGAACCCGAGCTGCCGCCGCACAGCAAGCCTTCGTGGCGGATCAGGCGCCGCGCCATGAGCAGCGACTCGCGGTCCTCGGTCTTCACCCATTCGTCGACCAGCGAGCGATCGAGCACGTCCGGGATGAAGTCGTAGCCGATGCCTTCGACCTTGTACGTTCCGATCGGCCCGGGCCCGGCCAGGATCGAGCCCACCGGATCGACGCCGACCACGCGCACGTTCGGCAGCTTCTCCTTGAGCTTCTTGGCGATGCCCGAGATCGTTCCGCCGGTGCCCGCCGTCAGCACCACCATGTCGAGCTTGCCGTCGGTCTGATCGAGGATCTCCTCTGCGGTGCCGTGGTAGTGCGCGGCCGGATTGTCCGGGTTGGCGTACTGATCGAGCACGTGCGCGTTGGGCAGGATCCGCTGCAGTTGGTTCGCAACGCTGATGTGGCTCTCGGGCGCGTCCCAGGCCGCCTCGGTCGGCGTGCGGATGATCTCGGCGCCGAGCGCTTCGAGCACCACCTGCTTCTCGCGGCTCATCTTCTCGGGCATCGTGATGATCATCCGATAGCCCTTCACCGCGGCCGCCAGCGCCATGCCGATGCCGGTGTTGCCGCTCGTCGGCTCGATCAGCGTGTCGCCCGGCTTGATGCGGCCCTTGCGCTCGGCCTCTTCGACCATGCGGCGGCCGATGCGGTCCTTGATCGAGCCGCCGGCGTTGAAGTACTCGCACTTGGCGAGGATCTCGCAGCCCGCCTTCCGGCCGATGGTGCGCAGTCGGACCATGGGCGTGTTGCCGATGGCGTCGAGGACAGAGTCGAGAATCTTGGCCACTTGCAGTTCCTCAAAAAGCGGGGGTTCCGCGCGCTGGGGTCGTTCGCGGGCGCAACAGCATAGCCTCGCGCTGCACCCGAGTCGTCAGAGCCGTCGCGCCGCTCAGTCGTCTACGGGCGCGCGCAGCACGATCGCGCCGCGCGCGTCGTATTCCACCGCGCAGCGCGTCAGTCGCTCGCCGGGCAACGGCATCCCGAAGAGCGCGATCCGCTGCCCCGTGCGCAGATCGAAGCGCCACTGATGCCACGGACAGGTGATCGTCGCGCCCGACCGCGTGCCCTCGAACAGCGGGCCTTCGAGGTGCGGACAGAAGGCCGCCGCGCACAGGACCTCGGCGTCGATCCGGTACAGCGCCATCGTGCCCCACGGAGTCACGACGAGCTTCGGACGCGCCGGGTCGAGCTCGCCGGGCAGCACGTTCGTCGCGAAGGTGGCGGGATCGGAAGCCATGGCGGCGCGCGCACCCCGAAGTCGGAGTGCGCGCGCCGCGAGAGAGCCTGCCAAGTCCGCCCGCGACGGGCAACCCGCCGCGCCGACCTGGAGGCTCACGCCCTCGTCCCTCGGGGCTTTCTTTCGGAGTCCGAGCGAGTGGGGGACGCCGCTCCGTGCATCCCTCCGCTCGTCGATCAGGGGGCCACCCGGAACTCGATCGCGTTGCTCAAGCCGGTCGTCGACGGCGACTGTGGGTCGCGCATCCAGAACTGGCCGAAGGCCGTCACACCGACGAGCAGCAGCGGGTCGTTGCCCGACTGGATGCGCACGTTCATGTCGTACGCGTACGAGCCGCTGCAGTCGTCGCCCGTCGCGTTCCCGCCGGCGTTCTGCACCGGAGAGCGGATGACCGGCGAGCTCACGCACTTGATCCCGCCCTGGAACGGCGTCGTGCTCGCCGCGTAGCCGTAGTAGTACAGCCCGAGCTTGTTGTTCCGCACCAAGTGCGCGGTGATCTCGAAGGCGTCGCTGTCCGATGCGCTCGCATAGCCGACGAAGTCCACCGTCGGCGTGCAGCCCAGGCTGTTGAGCTTGCCCGTGCAGTAGAGCGAAGGCGCGCCGCCGTTGTCGGAGGGGAACGCACCCATGTCGGCGCGCGTGCCGTCGGGGTCGACCTCCGAGAGCGGATCGCCCGTGTCGATGCAGGGCGAGCCCGCGAGCAGCCGCAGATCGCCGTTCGCGGCGTCGACGAACAGCGGGTCGAGGTTCGTGTTGCCGTTCGAGCCCGCGAGCGCGGCATCGCCGTTCGAGTAGCTCACCAGGCCCGCGTGGAAGTCCTCGAAGGCGTTCGAGGTGTTGCCCCAAGCGATCGCGTTCTTCAGCGTCGCCGTGCTCGTGGAAACACGGTCGAAGCCGTCGTCGGCGTTGCCGAAGGAGGTGACGTTCGAGAGCTCGTACGGGCCGCCGCTGAGGAAGAACCCGTCGCCGTTGCAGGCGCGCGCGGCGAGTCGTCGGGCCTGCCCGACGGCCGTGAAGCTCAGGCCTCGGGTGGCGCAGTGTTCGAGGCTCACACCGTCGAGCGTCGCGAGGCTCGCATCGCAGACGAACCCGTAGACGCCGGCGTTTCCGACGTAGCGCAGCTTCAGGTTGCGGATCGAGCTTCCGTCGTCGCCGCTCAGCAGATCCACGCCGCGCCAGTCGCCCGCCGCGGGCAGCGAAGCCGAACCGTTGCTGTTCGTGTCGCCCCCGACGGCGTCGTCGCGGATCGACGTGAACACCACCGGCCGGCTCAACGTGCCGTTGACCGCGAGCCGCCCCGAGGAGTTCACGTTCGAGCTCCCGACCGAGAACTTGATCACGACGCCGCGCTCGAGCGTCACCGCAAGCAAGTCCGGAACACCGAGGCTCGTCGCGAACACGAGCGCTCCGCCCAGGCAGTTGTAGTCGTGGATCGTCACGTCCGCCGTCGGAGACCCATCGATCACGCGCAGGTAGTCGCCTCCGACGCCGGCCGCGCCGTTGCCGCTCGCGGTGTTGAACGAGAAGCCGGGCACGGCGTCGATCTCCACGCTGTCGACCGCGTAGCCGCCATTGTCGAGAAACTGGCTGTGGAGAACCGTCGGGCGCGAGTCGGCCGACAGGTCCATGCCCACCGCGAACGCATCGCGCACGGTGCAACTCGTCATCGCGATGTCCGCCGAATCGAGGTTCACCGCGTTGACGCTCGCGCTGCCGGCGAAACGCACCTCCGTCCACTTCAGCGTGCTCGCATCCGACGCCGCGCCGAAGTTGATCCCGCGCCAGTTGCCGGGCGCTCCCGACGACGGACCGTTGGTGTTCGTGTCGCCCGCGGCGCTGTCGTCGGCGTGCGAGGTGAACACGACCGGCGCGAGCGGCGATCCGTTCGTGAGCAGCGTTCCGTTGACCGCGACCGTGTTGGAACCGAAGGCCTTGACCACGACGCCCGGACCCAAGGTCAGCGTGTTCCCGACGGGGACCGTGAGCGACGTCGCCGTCCACAGCACGCCTCCGATCAAATTGCCGACACCGAGCGTGACATTGCCCGACATGGCGCCGTCCGTGACCTGCGCGTAGTTGCCGCCGTTGCCCGTGGCGACGCAGTTGCTGAAGCCTTGCAAGGCGTCGATCTCGACCGAGTTGACGGCGATGCCGAGGTTGCCGATGAAGCTGCACGAGGTCAGCGTCGGCCGCGAGCTCGCGCTCAGGTCCATGCCGACGGCTTGGCCGTTGCGAACCGTGCAGTTCGAGAGCGCGACGTTCGCGGAGCTCAGATTGACGCTGTCCACGCCGGCGTTTCCGCCGAAGCGGACTTCACACCACGTCAGCACGCTCGCATCCGACGCCGCGCCGAAGTTGATCCCGCGCCAGTTGCCCGGCGCGCCCGTCGACGGGCCGTTGTTGTTCGTGTCGCCGGCCGCGCTGTCGTCCGTGTAGGACGTGAAGATGACGGGCGCGCCCGCCGAACCGTTCGCGAGCAGCACGCCATCGACGATCACGGTGTTCGATCCAGAGGCCTTGACCACGATGCCCGGTCCCAAGGTGAGCGTCGTTCCGATGGGAGCGTGGATCGAGACGTCGGTCCACAGCACGCTGCCGATCAGGTTGTCCACACCCAGGGTCACGTTCCCCGACAGCGTTCCGTCGGCGACGCGTACGTAGTTGCCGCCGTTGCCGGACGCGCTGCAGCCGCTGAAGTTCGCGAGCGCATCGATCTCGGCCGAGTCCACCGCGACGCCGCCGTTGTTCAAGAACGCGCACGACGTCACCGTCGGCCGCGAATCGGCGGAGAGGTCCATGCCGTCGGCATGGTTGTCGCGGAGCGTGCAGTTCGAGAGCGCGATGTCGGCCGTGGAGAGATCGAGAGCGTTCACGCCCGCGTTGCCGGCGTAGCGCAACTCGCACCACGCGAGCGAGCTCGCGTCCGACTGGCTGGTGAAGTTGATTCCGCGCCAGTTGCCCTTCGCGGGCACGCTCGCCGCGCCGTCGCCGTTCGTGTCGCCGCCCGCGGTGTCGTCGCGCAAGCTCGTGAAAACCACCTTCGCCCCCGAACTGCCGTTCGCCGTGAGCGTCCCGTTCACCGTGAACGTGGTCGAGCCGAGCGCGAACTTGACGATGACGCCCGGTTGGATCGTCAGCGTCTCTCCCAGCGGCACGTTGATGCTGCTCGTCGCGTGATAGACGGTTCCCGCGAGCAGCGGGCCGGTGGTGGAGTCCGACAGTGCGCCGGAGAGGACGACTTGGGCCTGAACGGCGGGGGCGCACAGCGCGAGCGCGCCGAGCGCGAGGAGCGGGCAGGTGGGGATCGAATGCATGGCTGCGAGGTGGGGAACGAGGTGGCGGAGCCGGGCCCGAACGGGCCTTCGCTGGCGACCTGCGGAATCCGCGCCGCAACTGGCCGGAGAATCCCGAGAAACCGCGCGCCGCGCCCAGCGCGCGCTCCTCGCCGCCGCGCTCAGCCGTCTCGAGGCGTCGCCGGGGCGCTCGACAGCCGCTCGAGCAACCGGCGCGCGTCGCTCGCCCGCGGGTGGTCCGCGCCGAGCGCGTCCTCGAGCACTTGGACCGCGTCCTGCGCCGTCGCGCGCGCCTCGTCCACGCGGCCGAGTTGCGCGAGGCAGCCCGCCAACTTGTGCGTCGTGACGCCCACGAGCCAATGGCCCGCGCCCACCGCCGCGCTCAACCCGCTCGCCGCCTCTCGCAGCAGCGGCTCGGCCTCGTCGAAGCGTTCCAGACGCATGTACATGCCGCCGAGGTTGCTCTTCGCCATCAACGTGTTCGCGTTCTGCGGACCGTAGAGCGCGCCAAGGAGCTGCTCCGCCTCCACGTACATCGGCAGCGCGGCTTCCCACTCGCCGAGCGCCTCGAGAACCGACGCCAGGTTGTGCAGTCCCGACGCGGTGTTCGCATGTTCGCGCCCGAACACGCGCGTCGAAGCCTCGATCATGCGCGCGAAGTCGTCTCGAGCTTCCTCGAACCGCCCCTGCTCGTGGCGGATCATCCCGAGCAGGTTCAACGTGATCACGCACGCATAATGGTGGTCGCCGAACGCGCGGCGCTGCCCTTCGAGGGTGCGCAACGCGAGCTCCTCGGCCTCGCTCGAACGCTGCATCGCGTGCAGCAGCACCGCGACGCTGTACTGCGTCGAGAGCACATCGGTCGCGGCCTCCGCGCCACGCGCCCGCTGCGCGCGAAGGACTTCCTCGAAGGCCGCGCGCGCCTCGTCGTAGCGGCCCTGGCGTTGCAAGACGTTCGCGAGCACGCTTCGCGCGGCCAAGGTGCTCAAGTGGTCGTCGCCGAGGACGCGTATCGAGCGCTCCACGACCTCGCGGGCGCGCTGGTGCGCCGCATCCAGCTCCATCAAGTCCATTTGAAGCGCGGCGATCGTGGTCTGTGTGTCGAGCACGTGCGGATGGTCGGGCCCGAGCGCGTCGAGCTGCGCACGCAGCGTGGCCGTGGCGAGTTCGAACGCTCCGGCGTACTCCGAGAGCTGCTGGCGAGCCTGGGCGAGCTTCAACTGCCAGCGCCAGAGCTCGGACCGCTCGACCTCGGCGTGTTCGCCGCGTTGCAAGGCCTCGTCGAGCGCATCGCGCGCCTGCGCGGCGCGACCGGCCTGGTAGTACGCGGCGCCGAGTCCCGCGAGCGCTCGCAGGTGCTCTACGTCGAGCGCCGAGCCGTCGCCGACCGCTCGAAGCGCCTCGAGCTCGTCGATCGCTTCGCGCAAGCGACTCTGCTCCACGTGGAGCAGCGCGAGCTCGCGCCGCGCGGCGCGCGACCTCGCGCTCGACTCGCCGTCGAACTGCTGCGTGAGCTCGACCACGCGTTGCGCGTGCGGCTCGGCTTGCTCGGGCCGGCGCAGATGTCGATACGCGTCCGCGAGCATGCGCCGCAGCGCGAGCTCGACTTCGGGCTCGGCCGCGAAGCGCGCTTCGAGGTTGTGCGCCGCTCGCTCGAGCGCTTGGGCGACCGTGAGATCGCGGTCGACCTCGAAGGTCGGATCGGCCTTGGCGAGCACGTCCTGCACCACGAAGTGCTTCACGGCCTCCGCGACGGAGCGCTGGCGCTGCGCCTCGTCGCGCGCGAGCGTCGCTCGCTCCAGAGCGTCTCGCAGCTCGCCGCTCGCGACCTCGAGCTCGCGGCCGCGCTCCACGGCGAGATCGCGAGCCACTTTCTCGTCCTGGAGCGCATGCTTGCGTTGCACCGCGAGCCGCGTGGACACCGCGGTCGCGCCCACGAGCACCGCGAACAACACGGCGATCGACGCGCTCAACGCTCGGTTGCGGCGCGCGAACTTCGCGAGGAGGTAGGCGCGGCTCGCCGGCCGCGCGAGGATCGGCTCGTTGCGCAGGAAGCGGCGCAGGTCCTCCGCGAGCTCGCGCGCCGTCGCGTAGCGCCGCTCGCGGTCCTTCTCCAAGGCCTTGGCGACGATCGTGTCGATGTCGCCGCGCAACCGCGGCTCGAAGCTGGAAACGCGCGTTGCTTCGTCCTCTTGAATCGTGCGAAGCGCTTCGAGGGGCGCCGCGCGCGTGACGTCGTGCGGCAAGCGGCCGGTGAGGGTCTCGAAGGCGACGACGCCGAGCGCGTACACGTCGCTGCGCGTGTCCAGCTCCTCCGGAACGCCGCGCGTCTGCTCGGGCGACATGTACGGCAGAGTGCCGACGAGCTGGCCGAGCGCGGTGTGCTGCGTCGACAGGAACACGTCCGAGCCCGTCGCGCGCGCGATGCCGAAGTCCAGCACCTTCGGATCGCCGGCCTCGTTGACGAGGATGTTCGAGGGCTTGAGGTCGCGGTGGATCACGCCCGACATGTGCGCGTGCTGCACGGCGTCGGCGACGCGCGCGAGCAGCTCCAAGCGTTCGCGAAACCCGAGGCGGCGGCGCTCGACGTACTTCGTGAGCGGCTCGCCGCGCACGAACTCCATCGCGAAGTAGGGCAACGAGAGTCGGCCGCTCGTCGCGGCGCCGGCCTCGTAGATCTGCGCGATCGCCGGGTGCTGCAGCCGCGCGAGCACTTGCGCCTCGCGCTCGAAGCGGCGCAACATCGAGGGCGAGGCCGAATCGGTGCGCAGGGTCTTGAGCGCGACGATGCGCCTGGGGCTCGACTGTTCGGCCTCGTACACGACGCCCATCCCGCCGCGGCCGACCTCACGCAGGATGCGGAACTCGCCGATCCGCTCGGGAAGCTCTTCGCGCACGCCGTCGGGCGCGTCCTCGCGCGGTTCGAGGGCTTCGCTGCTCGCGTGCGCCGCGAGCAGGTCGAGCACTTGCTTGCGCTGGACGACATCGCGCGACTGCGCCGCGACGAAGGCCTCGCGCTCCGCCGACGGAAGCTCGAGGGCCGCTCGAAACAGGCGCTGCAGATCGTTCCAGTGCTCCGCGTCCATGTCGCGAGCCGCGCTCAGCTCCGCTCTCGCTCGTCCTCGGAAATCTCGCGAAACAACCACGCTCGCGCAAAGCTCCACTCATCCTTCACGGTCGTCGCCGAGATCTCGAGCACGCCCGCCGTCTCGGCGATCGAGAGCCCGGCGAAGAAGCGCAGCATGACGATGCGCGCCTTGCGCTCGTCGAAGCGCTCGAGCCGCGACAGCGCCGCTTCGAGCGCCAGGAAGCGCTCGGGATCCTGCTCGAGGTCGACGAGCTCGACCGCCTCGAGCGGCACGCGCTGCGCATCGCCGCCGCGCTTCTGCGCCTGCCGCGCGCGCGCCCGGTCGACGAGGATCTGCCGCATCGCGCGCGCCGCGGCGCCGAAGAAGTGCGCGCGGTCGCCCCACGAACGCTCCGCGCCGCCGACCAGCCGCAGGTACGCCTCGTGAACGAGCGCCGTCGTCTGCAACGTCTGCGGCTCGAGCTCGCGCCGGATCTCGCGCCGCGCGAGACGCCGCAACTCGTCGTACACGAGCGGCAGCCACTCGTCCGACGAAGGGCCCGGTTTCGAGGAGTTCGAGGAGGAGACCATGCAGAGCGTTGCGGCCGAACACTTCCAGGCTATGCGCAGCGGCGGACGCCGGCTGATCGGGCGCCGAGGAAAGTCTGCGCGAGCGCAGGTGACTGGAAAGAGTTGCCGGGAACGCGCCGCGCGCGCTTTGAGCCCCGCCGAGGGCGTGCCAGAATCGCCCGCGTGACGCAACGAACCGTGGTGTTGAAAGTGCCCGCCTCGCGAGGCGCGGAGATCGAGCGGCGGCTCGTGGAGCAGCGCTTCGAGATCCGGACCGCGCCGTACGCGCTGTACTCGGCGAGGGGCGAGGGCGTCGTCGCGACGCACTACTCGTCGGGTAAGTTCGTGGTCCAGGGCGCTCATCCCGAGTCGTTCATCGAGACGTATCTGGGCGTCGCCGCGCCGCGTCCGAGCGCCGCCGCGGCGCCGAAGGCCTCCGATCCCTTCGCGCCGACGGGCTCGGACGTGACGACGATCGGCAGCGACGAATCGGGCAAGGGCGACTACTTCGGTCCGTTGATCGTCGCGGCCGTGCGCGTCACTCCGGAACTCTCGCGGAAACTCGAGGGCGGCGAGGTGCGCGACTGCAAGCTGATGAACGACGACAGCGTCTTGCGCGTCGGCGCGGCGCTGCGCGCGAACATCCCGCACGCCATCGCGCGGCTGGACCCGCCTGCGTACAACGCCGAGCACGCGCGCGTGAAGAACCTGAACCCGATGCTCGCGGCGCTGCACGCCCAAGCCGTGCGCGAGCTCCTCGCCGGCGCCGAACCCGGCGTGCGCGTGGTGATCGACCAGTTCGGCAACGAGAGTCTGCTGCGGAGAGCGCTCGCGGGGACCGACATCCAGCTCGAGCAGCGTCACCGCGGCGAGGAGGAGCTCGCGGTCGCGGCGGCGAGCGTGATCGCGCGCGAGCAGTTCCTCGCGGCGCTGCGCGAGCTGTCCGAGGCGCACGCTCTCGACCTCGCGAAGGGCGCGGGCCATCCCGTCGACGCGGCCGCGAGGCGCTTCGTGCAGTTGCACGGCTTCGAGAAGCTCGGCGCGGTGGCCAAGCTCCACTTCAAGAACACCCAGAAGCTCGGGAACCTGCGGCGATGAACTCCGCGGGCCAACTCGCGATCCTGGCCGGCGCCGGGAACACCTTCGCGGTGCTCGACGCGCGCGACGCGACGCGTTTCGGCGACCGCGCCGAGCTCGCGAAGCGCTGGTGCGCGAATCCGCCGGGCGAGAGCGGGCTCGAGCGGCTCGACGGCGTGTTGTTCGTCGAGCCGGGCGCGGAGGGCGCGGACAGCCGCATGGTGGTTCACAACGCCGACGGAAGCCGGCCCGAGACGTGCGGCAACGGCCTGCGCTGCGTGGCGCGCTTCGCGCGCGAGAACGGCCTCGTGTCGAGCGACGTCATGACGCTCGCGACCGACGCGGGTGCGGCCGAGCTCGAGCTGCTGCGCGCGGAGGGCGCGATCGTCGGCGCGCGCGCGAACATGGGTCCGCCGCGGCGCATCGAACGCGACGTCGAGCTGCGCGGCGAGTTCGGCGAGCTCCGCGCGACGCTCGTCGACATGGGCAACCCGCACTGCGTGCTCTTCGTCGACGATCCCGCGAACGCGCCCGTGCACGAGCTCGGCGCGGCCCTGGAACGCCACGCGCGCTTTCCGGAGCGCACGAACGTCGAGTTCGCCACGGCGAGAGGCGCCGAGATCGAGTTGCGCGTGTGGGAGCGCGGTGTCGGCGAGACCGCCGCTTGCGGAACCGGCGCGTGCGCGGCGGCCGTCGCGGCGATCCTCGCGGGCCGCGCGCAGTCGCCGGTCGACGTGCAGCTTCCCGGCGGGCGTTTGCGCGTCGAATGGGACGGCCGCGGCGCGGTTTGGCTCAGCGGACCGTGCGACGTGCTCTGGCAGGGACCGATCCAGACGAAGGAAACCGCGCAGCGATGATCCGAGCTCGTGTTCCGCATCCGCACGGCGTCGACGGCGCGCGCGAGCGCTTGAAGGAGCTCTTCGAGCGCAAGCAGATCGGGTGCGCCTGGGACGCCGACGGCCGGGGCGCGCTGGTGTCGAAGGCGCTGCCGTTCGTCGGAGAAGCGCAGGCGCGCGTCGTGTTCCTCGCCGACGCCGTCGAAGTCGAGATGGTGAAGGCGCCGCCGTTTCCTTCCGCCGACACGATCCAGCGGCTGATCGTCGAAGAGCTGGCGCGCGCGCTCGCCTGAGCGCGCGACGCCGCGCTCAACACCCGTGGGCTACCTCGCGCACATCCTGATCGCCGCGGGCGTCCTGTTCGCCTACGAGCAAGGAGTGCGCACGGGCCAGCGATCGATCGCGGGGGTGGTCGCGCTGTGCGCCGCGCCGTACCTGTTGATGTGGGCCGATCGCAAGCTCGTCCTGCGCGGCTCGTTTCGATCCGCCGCCGCCGTCCACACGCTGCTGACGTGGTTCGGGCCGCTCGGCTTCGCGCTCGCGACGTGCGCGCTCGGTTGGCCCGCCGAGGTTGCGCGCCTCACGGGCGACGACCTCGGCCTCGCCGGCTGGCCGAGCGGCGCGTTGTTCGCGATCTTCGCGCCGTTCCTCGTGTACACCTGGCTCTCGATCGACGCCCTCGCGCGCACGAACGAAGTGCGCAGCGCCGAAGTCGCGCGCGCACGCGATTTCCAGACGCGCATGCTGCTCGCCGCGCTCGCGCCGTTCGTGCTGTTCCTCGTCATCACGTGGGCTGTCGGTTCGAACGCGCGCGTGCGCGCCAACGTCGAGCAAGTCGCGCTGTGGAGCGCCGCGCTCACGGTCGGGCTCGCCCTCGTCGCGGTGTGGACGCTTCCCGCGCTGCTCCGCCGCACCTGGGACACGGCTCCGCTGCCCGCCGGCGGCGCGCGCACCGCGTTGGAAGCCTTCGCACAGCACGCGCGCTTTCGCTGCAACGCCTTCCTCGTGTGGCGCACCGGGCACCGAATGGCGAACGCTGCCGTCGTCGGCGTCGGAGCACGCCAGCGCGTCGTGATCTTCTCGGACTTGCTGCTCGCGCAGTTGCCGCTGCGCGAGCTCGTCGCGGTGCTCGCGCACGAGATCGGCCACGTCGCGCGCCACCACGTGCTCACGTTCATCGCGTGGTCGAGCGCCGTGTTCCTCGGCCTCGATCTCGCGCTGGCGAACTTCGAGATCGAGAGCGAATGGGCCATGGGCGCGGCGCTGATCGCGACCGTGGGGGTGTGGTGGGGCGGTTTCGGCTGGCTCTCGCGGCGCTCGGAGCTCGAGGCGGATCTCTACGCGCTGCACACCACCGGCGACGTGATGGCGATGGTGAGCGCGCTCGAGATCGTCGGCGGGCCGCACGCGCGCGCGAAGGACTCGTGGAGGCACTTCAGCACCGCGCGGCGCGTTCAGTTCCTGCTGCGCGTCGCCGACGACGAACGGGTCGGGACGAGGCTGACGCGCCAGATGCGCCTGCTTTCGCGCCTGGGAGTTGCGCTCGCGCTCGTCGCGGGCCTCGCACAGGTGTGGCAGCTCACGAAGAGCTATCCCGACGACCGCGCGCGCGTCGAGCTCGCGCTCGGCGACTACGAGCGCGCGACCGCGCTCGCGACGGGCGACGAACGCGTCGATCCGCTCACGAGCCGGCTCGCGGAACTCGGCGCGACGCTCTCCGCCGAGCAGCGCACGACCGACGGGCTCGAACTCGCCGCGCGGGACGCGCTGAGCCGCGGCGATGCGAAGCGCTCGGCGGAGCTGCTGAATCTGCTTTCGCTGCGCGGCGTCGCGCGCGCGGACGAGCTGCTCTCGGCGCTCGACTCCGACAGCGCGGAACACGCGCTCGAGGAGCTGCGCGCATCGGATCCGGCTTGGGCCGAGGCGCTCGAAGCGGCGCTCCGCCGCGCGCCGCCGGCCAAGTGAGCGTCCCGCGAGCAGCCTTGTCGCGGGGCGCCGCGTCGAGGCGGGTCAGCGCTGGGCTTGAAGCCGCGGGTTCGGCATCGGCTTGACGCTCCGGTAGGCCTTGATCGCGAAGGTCATCAAAGTGAAAGCGACGATCAGCGCCGCGAGAACCTTGGCGGTCGTGTCGCTGACCTCCGTCTTGAACACCGGGCCGTCCAGAATCGTCCACACCAGCGCCGCGGACGTGAGCAAGCTCAGTCCTGTTTCGATGCGTCGCAGGGTCGCGGACCAGCGACCCACCGCGAGGACGGTGAGGAAGAAGGGGATGTTCAGCAAGAGCAGCCCCAAGAGCCAAGGCGCCTGGCGCTGCAAGAACGTGTCGGTGTACGTCAGCGACTCGTACGCGACGGCGGCGGCGCGGCCCTCCCAGACGACATCCAACAACCAGCGTGGATCGACGAGCACGTACACGCCGCACAGCATGCCGACGAGCGCCAACGCCATGCCGAACCGACCGCCGTGGATGCGATCGGGCGCGCGGGGCTTCCACACCGCGGTGCTCGGCCAGCGGCGACGGGTCCACGCGGCCAAACCGAAACCCACGACGAGCACACCGGGCCACCACATGGAAGGGATCACGGTTCGGACCCACCACTGCGCGAGCGCTCGGACGAAGTCGTCGCCAGAGTCGAGCGGTTGCTGCAGGGCCGCAAGCAGGCCCAGGAACCACAGAACCGCGAGGCCGACGACGGTCGCGCGCAGGAACTTGCGGCCGTCCGCGGGATCGATGACGGACAGCATCGGTCGATAGCGCGCGGCCACGTCTTCGGGCCGGCCGAACGCCTGCAGGAACTCCGTCGCCAGGGCGGCGTCGACGGCGCGCCCGGAGGCTTCGGCCCTGTCCTGCAAGCCTTCGTCGATCAGCGCGCGCAGTTCGAACGCGACATCGTTGCGCTGCCTGCGCGGCAACTGCCGAGCGACCTCGGTGACGTAGGAGTCGATCACGTCGTTGGCATTCATGCTTCAGTCCTCGGTCAGGAGCCGTTTCATGGCGTGGTTCAGGCCCTGCCACGATTCCGTGAGCTTCTTGAGCAACTTCCGGCCATCCGCGTTCAGCGAGTAGTAGCGCCGCGGCGGCCCGTCCTCGATCTTCCACTCGCTGCTCAGCGCGCCCTGCGCCTCCAGGCGGCGCAGCAGCGGGTACAGCGTGCCTTCCTCGATCGGCATGCCCTGCTCCGCCAGCGCCTGCCGCAGCTCGTACCCGTAGCGCGGCTTCCGCAGTTGCGAGAGCGTGGCCAGCACCACCACCCCTCGCCGCAGCTCGAGTTCGAGCTTTTCGTAAGCGCCCGCGTCCGCCATGTAGCGCACACTACTGTGTGCCGCACAGCGCGTCAACCCCGATTCCAGCCCTGGCAGCGCTTCACAATCCGTGGCGCGCCGAGGCGGCTCGCTGTGCGTGTCGGCTCCAGGCCGCCGCCCGCCGGTCGTCCGCTCGCGCGGGAACTTCGGCGTCGACGATGGCTTGGGCGTGTCCACGTTCGACTTGAACGCGTCGATCCAAACCGGCCTGGATCCCGAGCACCCGCCGAGGCGCCTGCTCGGCTCGCAGCGCCGGTCGCGCGAATGCGGCGCTCAGAACTGGAAGTAGATGAACGGCTGGACTGCGCCGTTCATGAACGCGAACGCGAGCGCGAAGGCGGCGCCGTACAGCGCTGCGTAACTCGGCCAGGGACGACGCTCGAGCCACGCGCCCACCGCGCGCGTCGCACCGAGGGCGTGAGCGGAGACGAGGGCCGCGAAGGTGACGAGCGGCGCGAAGCCCCACGACAACGCGCCCGCGCTCTCGAAGGTCACGAAGGCGCGCACGGTGGTCCAGGCGTTCTCGAGGGTCGAGGCGCGGAAGAAGATCCACGCAAGACAGACCCACCAGAACGTGAGCGCCACGCCGAATGCGGCCGGCAGACGCAGCTTTCGCTCCTCCCACATTCGGTGGACGACGAGCGCGAGGCCGTGCAGCCCGCCCCAGATCACGAAGTTCCAGCCCGCGCCGTGCCACAGGCCTCCGAGCAGCATCGTGAGCATCAGATTGCGCCGCGCGAACCACGTCGAACCGCGGTTGCCGCCGAGCGGGATGTAGAGGTAATCGCGCAGCCAGCTCGACAGCGAGATGTGCCAGCGGCGCCAGAACTCCTTGATGCTCGCGGCGAAGTAGGGGAAGTCGAAGTTGATGCGCAGCTCGTAGCCGAGCAGGCCGGCGATCGCGATCGCCATGTCGGAGTAGCCCGAGAAGTCGCAGTAGATCTGCACGGCGTAGAAGAGCGTCGCGCACCACGCGCCGAGCGCGCTGTACTGCTCGGGCGCGGCGAAGTAGGGGTCGACGAGCTGCACGACGTTGTCGCTGACGCAGGCCTTCTTCACGAACCCCACGAGGAACAACGTCAGGCACGCGCGCACGCGGACTTCGCTCCACAGGCGTCGCGCCTCGAGCTGCGGCAGGAAATCGATCGCGCGCACGATCGGACCGGCGACGAGCTGCGGAAAGAACGCCACGAACAGCGCGAAGTCGTCGAGGCGCTTCACGGGCGCGAGCTGGCCGCGGTAGACGTCGATCGTGTAGCTGAGGGTTTGAAACGTATAGAAGCTGATGCCGACGGGCAGGATGAACCCGAGGGTGTGCTCGCTCGCTTCGAAGCCCAGCCAGCGGGAGAGTTCGACGGCGGACTCGAGGAAGAAGTCGGCGTACTTGAAGAGCGCGAGCGAGCCGAGGTTGCCGATCAGGCTCGCCAGCAGCCAGGCGCGCGGTCGCGGCGACGTGCGTATGCGCTGCGCGGCGACGAAGTCGAGCAGCGTCGAGCCGACGATGAGGCCGAGGAAACGCCAGTCCCACGCGCCGTAGAACAAATAGCTGCAGGCGAGCAGCCACCGCTTGCGCGCGACATTCGAGCGCAGCGTCCAGTGCACGCCGAAAGCGAGCGCGAAGAAGGCGAAGAAGCGCAGCTCGGTGAAGATCACTTCCGCTCGCCCCCGCGCTCGCCCCCGCGCTCCTCTGTCCGCTCCGCCGCGCGCGCGCGCCGCCACTGCGCGAAGTCGTCGGCGAGCCGGCGCGTGAACAGAGCGGCGCCGGCGTCGTTCAGGTGCAGCGAATCGAAGCGGTTCTCGTGCGCGAACAGCGCCGCGTCCCGGTCGGGGTCGTCGTAGCGCAACAGGGTCTCCACCGCGCCGCGCTCGGCGGCCGCGATCAGATCCCACTGGCGCGCGAGCGCCGGTTGGATCACGAACACCGGCTCGGCGCCGAGCGCGCGCACGAGCGCCTCCACGCGCTCGAGCAGCTCGAGGAACTCCGGCGCGGGCGCGCGGTCGGGCCGCTCGATCTCGCGGTAGCCCGCGACCATGCGCTCGTACTCGGCCTTGCCGCGCTCGAAGCGCCGCCGCCTCCGCGCCAGCGTCTCCTGGTCGTCGAACAACGCCGTGTGGCCGTCGCCGCGCGCGCCCAGCGTCTCGGCCACCAACTCCTCGGCGGCTTCGCGGCCCAGAAGCGCGTTGACCCAGCGCGCCGTGCGTCCGACGTTCAACGTGTTCAGCGCGCAGGCCCGCGCGTGGTCGCGCAGCACCTCGAACTTGTCCCCGCGCTCACTCGACAGCGCGTGCCGCGCGGCGAGCCAGGTCGTCGATGCGTCGTGCCACACGATGCCCGACTGCGCGAGCGCGTTGCGCGTGTCGTGGATCTGTCCGAAGTCCTCCGGATCGATCAGCACGAAGCGCAACTTGCGCGGCGCGAGCTCGACCAGGCGCTCGAGCACGAAGAGCATCTCCGTCACGCGCGCGCCCGCGACGCCGAGATTGAACGAGTGCGTCTCGAAACCCTGCGCCGCGAGTTCCGCGTCGAACTGGCTGGGCACGAAACCGCGAACGGCGCGGCTCGAACCGAGGAACACGAGATCGAACTCGTCCTTGCGCTGCGCGAAGGCGTCGAGCTTGACGTCCATTCGCTCGAGCCCCGAGCCATACGGCGCGAAGGCGCGCACGAGACCCGCGACGAGCGCGAACGACGCGGCGAAGCAGAGCCAGGCTGCAGCCACGCCGCCGGGGCGTGCGTGCGTGCGAGGCTCGTTCATCGCGCGGCGCCGCGGCGGACCCGAGTTAGTAGCCCAGGCCGTTCTTGCGCAGGTGGATGGAGGGCTCGCCGTCGCGCCGCTGCGCTCCGTCGACGACCTCTCCGAACACGATCACGTGGTCGCCACCGTCGAACTCGCCGCGGATCTCGCACTCGAACCAGGCCAGCGCCTCGGCCGGCAGCGGCAGGCCCGCGGAGCTGCTCTCGAGCGCGAGCCCTTCGAAGGGTCCGGCGCCGGGCTCGTACTTGCGGAAGAAGCGGCCCATGACGCTCTCGCTCGCGCGGTCGAGGATCGAGACGGCGAAACGGCCGTTCGCGCGCAGGGCGGCGAGCGGGCCGCGTTCTTTCCCGACCGCGACCGTGACCATCGGCGGTTGCAGCCCGACCTGCATCACGAACGATCCGACGAAGCCCACCGGACGGCCGCCGTCGAGCGTGGTGACGATGTACAGGCCGGTGGGTAGGCGCCCGAGGGCTTGTGCGATGGGGGTGGCGGGCGGGGGAGGCATGGTTCGAGGGTCGGCGAGGCGCGTCGATCGAGTGGGAGTGGCCCGAAAGCATAGACGCGCGCCGGGTCGAGCGCGGCGCCTCCGACGTGAATCCAGCGGCGCGCGAGCTGCGCGAAGCTCGGCCCGCCGCGCCGCGCGAGCGCGAGCTTCCCACGCAGTTTGCGCAACCGTCGGCGCCGGCGCGGTCGCCGCCATCCGCGGAGACCACGTGCCCTGGCACGGTGCGTCTGGGTGTGGCACGTTGACTCGCGATGCCTCTTGCCGGCCACAACACCGCGACGGCGCCGCGTCGCCAGTCGAGCTCGCGCATCGGGGCCGCCGTGGGGCTCTGGACCGGCGCGGCGCTCGCGCTGCTCCGCTTCGGCGTGTTGTTCGCGATGGCGCGGCTGTCGCACGACGAGCAACCGCACTTGGTGTGGATGCGCATGGCCGGCATCGCTCTCGAAGCCACGCTCGTCTGCCTCATCGTCGGGCTCGTCGCGGGAGGCGTGCTCGCTCCGCTTCTCGGCGCGCGCGCGAGCACCAGGTCCGCTTCCTGGCTCACGCGCGCGGTCGCGTGGACGGCTGCGACCGCGCTGTTCACGCTGGCGCTCACCGGGCGCTTGTCCGCGGACCGCTCGCTGCAAGTCGGGCTGCAGACGGAGTCGGGTCAGCTCGCGTCGCTCGCGCTGCTGGCCGTTGCCGGCGTGCTCGCCAGCGTGGCGATGCTCGCCGTGCACCGTGCGCCGCACCTGGTCCGCCGCACCGCGAGCGGGATCGTCGCGCCGTTGGTCGTCGCACTCGCGCTGATCGTCGCGCTGCGCATGTTCGGCGCCGACACGCGGGAGCGGAGGCTGGTTCGCGAGGTCGTGCACGAGCTTCTGCTCGATGCGAAGGCGCTCGAAGTCGTGAGCGCGCGGGAGGACAAGCCGCCGCACGTCGCGGTGCTGTGTCCGTCGTCGAACTTCCGTCTCGATGCGGCCGACACGCCGGCGTTGGTCATGCCGCCGCCGGCTCGGGTGCGGCTGGTGGTTCCCGCGTCGGGCGGAACGCGCTGGCTGCGGGCGCGGGCGGGCGTCGACGGGCGTTCGCTCGGCCGCTCGGAGCTGGCGGGCGCGCGCGTGCGCTTCGAGGTCGAGCTGGACGGCCGCGAGTGCTTCCGCTGGGAGGCCGAGCTCGGACCGGAGCGCACGGCGGACAACAACCAGTGGCGACTCGTCGGCGGCGCGGAGGGACTCGAGGTCGCCGCGGGCGCGACGCTCGAGCTGCGGACGCGGCTGGTCGGCGCGGATGGCGCGGAGATCGCGTCGAGCTCGCCGCTTCTCGCCGGCTTCGGCGAGCTGACGCTCGAGCGGCGGACCACGGCGCCGCGCACGCGAGCCGATGCGCAGCGCCCGAACCTCGTGTTCATCGTGATGGACACGCTGCGCGTCGATCGACTCTCGACGTACGGCTACGCGCGACCGACGTCGCCCAACCTCGATCGACTGGCGGCGCGCGGGCTGCTCTTCGAGAACGCGCTGGCGGTTTCGAGTTGGACCTGGCCTTCGACCGCCTCGCTGTTCACCGGCATGCTGCCGCCCGAGCACGGCGTGCTCGACGGCTCGACGTGCTTCCTGGCGCACTCGCACACGACACTGGCCGAGCGCCTGCAGCAGGAGGGCTACACGACCGCCGCGTGGACCGCCAATCCGCTCATCGTCCCCGACAAGAACTTCGATCAGGGCTTCGAGAGCTTCGACCACCGCCGCGGTCACTTCCGCGCGTCGGCCGACTTCATGCCGGCCGTGCTCGACTGGATCGCGCAGGCCGCGGACACGCGCTTCTTCCTCTACCTGCACCTCGTCGACCCGCACGTGCCGCACCTGCCGCTGCCCGAAGGGCGCGCGAAGCTCGCGGCGGACGTGCCCAGCGATTACTCCCAGCAGGCGCTGTTCGAGAACTCCGAGCTGCTGTTCGCGCGCGAGCGAGCGCTGCGCACGGGGCGCGCGGCGCCGGAGTTCGAAGTCGACCCGCAGCTCGCGAGCCACATCTCGCAGATGTACGACGCGTGCGTGTGGACCGGGGACTACTGGCTGGGGCGCGTGCTCGACACGCTCGAGAGGCTCGGCCTCGACGAGCGCACCGTGGTCGTGTTCACGAGCGATCACGGGGAGGAGCTGCTCGACCACGGCTTCTACGGCCACGGCCAGTCGCTGCACAGCGAGTTGGTGCACGTTCCGCTCGTGCTCGCCGGACCGGGCGTTCCCGCCGGCGTGCGCTCGCCGCACGTGCTCTCCAATCGCCACCTCGCACCGACGCTTGCGCGCCTCGCGGGGACGGCTCTCGAGGGCGGCGGCGACGGACTCGATTTGACGAGCAACCCCGCGCCGACCGCGCCGGCTCTGATGTTCACGAGCCAGGGTTGGTGGAAGCAGCGTGAGAGGGTCTCCCTGCTCGGCCTGCGGAGCGGCGATTTCGTGCTGCACTTCGCGCAGGAAGGCGAGCGGCGGCTCTACGACCTCGCGAGCGATCCGCGCGAGCTGACCGACCTCGCGCCGTCCCGTCCGGACATCGTGGAGCGCCTCGAGCCGTGGCTTCTCTCACGTTCGCGCGCGCTCGAGGCGAAGCGAAGCGCGCCCGCCGTGCGAGCCGGCGAGGCGACGCTCGAGATGCTGCGCAAGGTCGGCTACCTCGGCGACTGAAGCGCGGCGGCGATCCGCTCGTCGCGGGCGTGGGAGGCACGCCGAAGCAGGCTTTGGGCGCCGGTTCGCGGTTCGAGACCGGGTGCGGGGTTGCGCGACCCGCCCGCCGACGCCGCACGCGCCGTGGCGGGGCGCCGGCGGCGCAAGACGCCGGTGGATCGCGGGCCGGGAAAACGTGATAATCCGCGGCTCGAAAGCGCCCGTCGCAACGGGATTTCCCGCACACGTTTCACGCGATGACGACCACGGAACAGACCCCCACGCCCGCGCCGCAAGGCAGCATCGAACCGCGCTTGATCGAGCGCGAGATGCGCGAGTCGTATCTGACTTACGCGCTTTCGGTGATCCACTCGCGCGCGCTCCCGGACGTGCGCGACGGGCTCAAGCCTTCGCAGCGGCGCATTCTCGTCGCGATGAACGACCTGAACTTGACGCCGCGCGCCAAGTATCGAAAGTGCGCCAAGATCGCCGGCGACACGTCGGGCAACTACCACCCGCACGGCGAGTCGGTGATCTACCCGACGCTGGTGCGCCTCGCGCAGCCGTTCGCCACGCGCTACACGCTCGTCGACGGCCAGGGCAACTTCGGCAACATCGACGGCGATGGCCCGGCCGCCATGCGCTACACGGAAGCGCGCATGACCGGCGCCACGATGGAGCTGATGGCCGACCTCGACAAGGAGACGGTCGACCACGTCGCGAACTACGACGAGACGCGCACCGAGCCGACGGTGCTGCCCGGACGCTTCCCGAACCTGCTCTGCAACGGCTCGGACGGCATCGCGGTGGGCATGGCGACCAGCTTGCTCCCGCACAACCTCGGCGAGATCGTCGCCGCGCTGCGCGCGGTGCTCGACGACCCGAACGTGTCGACGCTGACCCTGTGCGAGCTCGTGAAGGGCCCGGACTTCCCGACCGGCGGCATCATCATGGGCCGGCGCGGGATCCTGCAGGCGTACACGACCGGCCGCGGCATCGTGCGCGTGCGCGCCAAGCACCACATCGAGGAGAACAAGAATCGCTCGTCGATCGTGTTCACCGAGATCCCGTTCCAGGTCCGCAAGATCTCGATCATCGACAAGATCGTCGAGGTCGTGAAGGAAGAGCGCATCACCGGCATCTCGGATGTGCGCGACTTCTCCGACCGCGACGGCATCCGTCTGGTGGTCGACCTCAAGAAGGGCGAGGACCCGCAGGTCATCCTCAACCAGCTCTTCCAGTACACGCCGCTCCAGTCGACGCAGTCGGTCATCAACCTGGTGATCGACCGCGGCCAGCCGCGGACCTTGCCGCTGCGCGGGTTGCTCGACGCGTACATCCGCCACCGCAAGGAAGTCATCCGCCGCCGGACGCAGTTCCTGCTCGGCAAGGCCGAGGAGCGCAAGCACATCGTCGAGGGTCTGCGCATCGCCGTCGACAACATCGACGAGG
>CALFYL010000109.1 GCA_937952135.1 uncultured Planctomycetia bacterium | reverse complement strand
CACCGGTCAACTGCCGTTGACGTCGAGGGTGCGTGACTCGTGGGGCCAGTTGCTGTGCGCGGCTGGCCTCGCTCGTTTCTCGAGCTTCAAGCGTGCGCCGACCTGAGTCGCGAGCGCAAGGACCGAGCCGCTGCAGCGCGCTCCGCGCACATCGCGAAGAATCGCGGGCTCAGCGGGCGAGCGTGAAGGCCGGCTCGTGACCTCGCACGCGCGGACGAACTAGTCAGCGAAAGGCGCGCTCATCGGCCGTCCCCACGCGCTGTCTCCCATGACTCGACTTCGACTCGCACACAGCATCGTGGCTTTGATCGTCGGCGCTCTCGCAGCGCTTCCCGGTGCGGCGCAGAACCAGCGCTGGCTCGAGCAGTTCGGCTCGCTCGGGACCGATGACGCGTGGTCCATCGCACGAGACGGAGTGGGTGGCGTGTTCCTCTGCGGCGTCACCTCCGGCGGATTGAACGGCCCGAACGCCGGTCTCTTGGACGCATGGATCGCTCGCTACGACGGCGCAACCGGCAACCAGCTCTGGCTTCGACAGCTCGGCACCGGCGCTAATGACCGCGCGTTCGACGTCGCGCCAGACGGGTCGGGCGGGGCGTACGTCACGGGCGACACCTCTGGCAGCCTCGGCGGAACGTTCGGAAGCGGCGCGGATCTATGGCTTGCGCGCTACGACAGCGTCGGCAACCAACTCTGGATTCGGCAAACGAGTTCGATTGGCGGAGGTAGTGTCGACGCCGCCCATGCCGCGGCGTCCGACGGGTCCGGTGGCGTGTACGTAACGGGTTTCACCTCCGGAAGTCTGGGCGGCCCGATTGCGAGCCAGGCCGACGCCTTGGTCGCCCGCTACGACGCCGCAGGCAACCCGTTGTGGACTCGACAGTTTGGAGCGGGCGGCGGCCGCACGGAATCGTGGGCCGCTGCACCCGACGGCTCGGGAGGCGTGTACATCGGCGGCTTCACGCAAACTAGCTTGGCCGCACCGAATGCAGGCGACGCCGACATCTGGCTCGCGCACTACGACGCCGCAGGCAACCAGCTCTGGGTCCGCCAACTCGGCAGCAGTTCGTTGGACATGCTCATGACCGCTGCACCGGACGCCACTGGAGGCGTGTACGTCGGCGGCTTCACCTGGGGCGACCTTGCCGCTGCGAACGCAGCGCCGGGCGACGTCTGGCTCGCGCGCTACGACGCTTCGGGGAACCAGCACTGGATCCGCCAGTTCGGCACGAACGCGTCGGAGGGCATCAACGGCCTCGCACCCGACGGCTCGGGAGGCGTGTTCGTCAGCGGAGGGACCTCGGGCAACCTGGGCGGGGCGAGCGCGGGTGGTGTCGACGCATGGCTCGCGCTGTACGACAGCGCCGGCAATCAGCTCTGGATCCGCCAGTTCGGAACGAACGACGAGGATTACGCCTTTGGCGCCGCTCCCGATGGCTTGGGCGGTGTCTACCTCGCGGGCGGCACCAAAGGCGATTTGGGCGCTCCGAACGCGGGCGCGCAAGACGCATGGATCGCGCGCTACGACGGTGTCGGTCCTCCTCCGCCGACCAGCTACTGCACAGCCAGCACGACCGCGAACGGCTGCAGCGCGTCGATCAGCGCCAACGCGTCACCGAGTGTCACCTTCACGTCGCCCTGCGTGCTCAGCATCGCGAGCGTCGAGGGTCAGCGACAGGGCCTGATCTTCTATGGGCTCGACAACACGGGCTTCAGCCCGCTGCCGTGGAGCTCGGGCAGCAGCAGCTTCCTGTGCGTGAAGCCTCCGACGCAGCGCACCGGCCTCCAGAGCTCAGGCGGCGCCATCGCAAGCTGCAGCGGGACGTTGAGCTTGGACTGGAACGCGTTCCACGCCGCGAACCCCGGCGCACTGGGCGGCGCCATCGCGGCCGGCTCGAAGGTCTACGCGCAGGGCTGGTTCCGCGATCCTCCGGCGCCGAAGAGCACCAACCTCTCGAATGCGCTCGAGCTGACCGTCGCTCCGTGATATGGGTGCACCGGTCAACTGCCGTTGACGTCGAGGGTGCGTGACTCGTGGGGCCAGTTGCTGTGCGCGGCTGGCCTCGCTCGTTTCTCGAGCTTCAAGCGTGCGCCGACCTGAGTCGCGAGCGCAAGGACCGAGCCGCTGCAGCGCGCTCCGCGCACATCGCGAAGAATCGCGGGCTCAGCGGGCGAGCGTGAAGGCCGGCTCGTGACCTCGCACGCGCGGACGAACTAGTCAGCGAAAGGCGCGCTCATCGGCCGTCCCCACGCGCTGTCTCCCATGACTCGACTTCGACTCGCACACAGCATCGTGGCTTTGATCGTCGGCGCTCTCGCAGCGCTTCCCGGTGCGGCGCAGAACCAGCGCTGGCTCGAGCAGTTCGGCTCGCTCGGGACCGATGACGCGTGGTCCATCGCACGAGACGGAGTGGGTGGCGTGTTCCTCTGCGGCGTCACCTCCGGCGGATTGAACGGCCCGAACGCCGGTCTCTTGGACGCATGGATCGCTCGCTACGACGGCGCAACCGGCAACCAGCTCTGGCTTCGACAGCTCGGCACCGGCGCTAATGACCGCGCGTTCGACGTCGCGCCAGACGGGTCGGGCGGGGCGTACGTCACGGGCGACACCTCTGGCAGCCTCGGCGGAACGTTCGGAAGCGGCGCGGATCTATGGCTTGCGCGCTACGACAGCGTCGGCAACCAACTCTGGATTCGGCAAACGAGTTCGATTGGCGGAGGTAGTGTCGACGCCGCCCATGCCGCGGCGTCCGACGGGTCCGGTGGCGTGTACGTAACGGGTTTCACCTCCGGAAGTCTGGGCGGCCCGATTGCGAGCCAGGCCGACGCCTTGGTCGCCCGCTACGACGCCGCAGGCAACCCGTTGTGGACTCGACAGTTTGGAGCGGGCGGCGGCCGCACGGAATCGTGGGCCGCTGCACCCGACGGCTCGGGAGGCGTGTACATCGGCGGCTTCACGCAAACTAGCTTGGCCGCACCGAATGCAGGCGACGCCGACATCTGGCTCGCGCACTACGACGCCGCAGGCAACCAGCTCTGGGTCCGCCAACTCGGCAGCAGTTCGTTGGACATGCTCATGACCGCTGCACCGGACGCCACTGGAGGCGTGTACGTCGGCGGCTTCACCTGGGGCGACCTTGCCGCTGCGAACGCAGCGCCGGGCGACGTCTGGCTCGCGCGCTACGACGCTTCGGGGAACCAGCACTGGATCCGCCAGTTCGGCACGAACGCGTCGGAGGGCATCAACGGCCTCGCACCCGACGGCTCGGGAGGCGTGTTCGTCAGCGGAGGGACCTCGGGCAACCTGGGCGGGGCGAGCGCGGGTGGTGTCGACGCATGGCTCGCGCTGTACGACAGCGCCGGCAATCAGCTCTGGATCCGCCAGTTCGGAACGAACGACGAGGATTACGCCTTTGGCGCCGCTCCCGATGGCTTGGGCGGTGTCTACCTCGCGGGCGGCACCAAAGGCGATTTGGGCGCTCCGAACGCGGGCGCGCAAGACGCATGGATCGCGCGCTACGACGGTGTCGGTCCTCCTCCGCCGACCAGCTACTGCACAGCCAGCACGACCGCGAACGGCTGCAGCGCGTCGATCAGCGCCAACGCGTCACCGAGTGTCACCTTCACGTCGCCCTGCGTGCTCAGCATCGCGAGCGTCGAGGGTCAGCGACAGGGCCTGATCTTCTATGGGCTCGACAACACGGGCTTCAGCCCGCTGCCGTGGAGCTCGGGCAGCAGCAGCTTCCTGTGCGTGAAGCCTCCGACGCAGCGCACCGGCCTCCAGAGCTCAGGCGGCGCCATCGCAAGCTGCAGCGGGACGTTGAGCTTGGACTGGAACGCGTTCCACGCCGCGAACCCCGGCGCACTGGGCGGCGCCATCGCGGCCGGCTCGAAGGTCTACGCGCAGGGCTGGTTCCGCGATCCTCCGGCGCCGAAGAGCACCAACCTCTCGAATGCGCTCGAGCTGACCGTCGCTCCGTGATATGGGTGCACCGGTCAACTGCCGTTGACGTCGAGGGTGCGTGACTCGTGGGGCCAGTTGCTGCGCGCGGCTGGCCTCGAACCTACGAGGATCAGGTGCGGGGATCGCCGCGACGAGGACGCCCACTCCGCGCAGCGCTTGCAGACACTCGAAGAGCTGTGGGGGCGTGCGCGTGAGTCCACGCGGGCTTTCCCCTCCACTTGCGATCGTGGCGCAGCCGCAACGAAGAGAGCTGCTGGCGCGCGTTGCGCGGCGCGAACACAGCGTCCTCAAGAGCGCGCACGACGTCGCGTAGCGCCTCGATATCGCACTCGGGCGGAGCGACCGGCACGAGCTCACCCGCGCAGGAAGCGAGCGAGCTTGATCGCGTCGCGGCGGTCGGTCTTCACGCGATCGCCGCTGGCCCGCGGAGTTATGGGCGGCGTCACGGCGATCGCAACGGTGTCCTTGTGAACGTCCAGACCGACGAACTGAGCTATTGTCTGCATCTGGACGGGGTCCCCTGCGCGACGAACCGGGGCTCACCCCTCGCGGGTCCGCGCCGCGACTGGTGACGTCCGTCGCAACGCAACTCGCGACGTGAGGAAGTCCGGTCCACCCAACCTGCTCGAGCGCGCCCCACGCACCATGACGCAAGCCGAACCGGCTGAACGCCGCCCTTCCCACTCGCTGCCCGCGCTCCTGTTCGGCTTCGAAGCGCCCGTCAACGCCAAGACCTATGCGGTGGCGGGCTTTTCGTTGATGGCTTTGAAGTACGCCGTCGACGCCACGGCGATCCACCTCGCGACGCAGAAGTTCTGGACTCCGCTCGACTACCTCAGCCCGTTGCTCGCCGCGCGCCACCAGCACTTCGGCAACGATCACGATCTCCTGCAGCTCGCGCTGCTCGCGTGGACACTGCCGTTCGTGTGGATCGGCGCGAGCATGACGATGCGGCGCGCGGCCGACGCGAACGTGCCGCCGCTGATCGGCGCCCTGTTCTTCTTCGCGCCGCTGTTCAACTACGTGTGGATGCTGCTGCTGTGCTTGCTGCCGACGGTGCGACGCGCCCCGTCGACCCGTCGCGCGGACTCGTCGACCGGCATCGCGTGGACGCGCTTCGCCAAGGCCGTGTTCGCCGCTGTCGTCGTCGCGAGCCTCGCCTTCGCGACGAGCGTGCTCGTCTTCCGCAGCTACGGTTCGATGGTGTTCGTCGGCGCGCCGATGTTGCTCGGCGCCACGGGATCGCTGGTCTACGGCGCCGCTGGCCAGCGCCCGTGGAAGGAAGCGGCGCTCGTATCGATCGTGAGCACCGTCTTCGTCAGCGCGACGCTGCTGCTGTTCGCCGCGGAGGGAGTGTTCTGCATCGCCATGGCGCTGCCGCTCGCGCTTCCGATGAGCTTGCTCGGCGGACTCATCGGCCACGGCATCTCCTCCCTGGGCCGCCCCACGCGCGCAACGGCCGCTGCGGTCCCGATCTTCTGGCTGGCGGCGAGTTGGTTCGAGGCCGAGAACGCCCGCGCGTCCCCCGGCCGCGCCACGACGACCGTCGCCGTCGCCGCGCCGCGCGAAACCGTGTGGAAGCACGTCGTGAGCTTCAGCGAACTCCCGCCGCCCGAGGAGTTCTACTTCCGCCTCGGCATCGCCTACCCGCTGCGCGCGCGCATCCGAGGTTCGGGCGTCGGCGCCGTGCGCCACTGCGAGTTCTCGACCGGCCCCTTCGTCGAGCCGATCACGACCTGGGACGAGCCCGCGCACCTCGCCTTCGACGTGGTCGCCGAGCCGGCCGCGCTCGAGGAGCTCAGCCCCTACGACGAGCTCGCGCCGCCGCACCTCGACGGCTTCTTCTCGAGCCGCCGCGGCGAGTTCCGCCTGCACGCCACGGACTCTGGGACGCAGCTCGACGGAACGACCTGGTACGAGTTGCAGCTCGAGCCGGCGCCCTACTGGCGCCTGTGGACCGACGCGCTCGTGCACCGCATCCACGCGCGCGTGCTCGACCACGTGCGCTCGCTCGCCGAGGCCGACGTGGGACCCGACTCGAAGCGTTGAGCTCGACCGGCTACTTCTTGCGCCAAACCACGCCCTTGGGCGTGTCCTCGAGCACGATGCCCTTGCCGAGCAGTTCGTCGCGGATACGGTCGGACTCCTTGAAGTCCTTCGCTTTGCGCGCGGCCTGGCGCGCCGCGATGAGCGCCTCGATGTCGGCGGGAAGCAACTCGTCCTCGACTTGGATGCAGCCGAGCACGGTGTTTGCCTTCGCGACGAACTCGAGCGCGCGCGCGGCGGAACTCGCTCCGAGACGCCCCTCGAGCACGGCGCTGCGCAGCGCGAACAACCCCGGCAGCGCGCGGCTGACGTTGAGGTCGTCGTTCATGCCGTCCTCGAAGGTCTTGCGGGCCTCGTCCACGATTTGCGCGCCCGCGCCGGCATCCACCGCCGCGCCTTCGCCCTTCGACGCGCGCCGCAGACGCCGAACCAGGTCGTCGAGGTTCTCGAGCGCGCTCGCGGCGTCCTTCAGCGCCTCCCACGTGAAGTTGAGCGGCGAGCCGTAGTGCCCGCGGATCAGCGCGAAGCGCAACTGCCGCATGTTGAAGCCCTTCGCCGCGACGTCGTCGAGCGTGTAGACGTTGCCGAGGCTCTTGGACATCTTCCCGCCGTCGACCTGCAGGAACTTCGAGTGCATCCAGTAGGTCGCGAAGGGCTTGCCGGTGAAGCTCTCGGTCTGCGCGATCTCGCACTCGTGGTGCGGAAAGATGTTGTCCTCGCCGCCGGTGTGGATGTCGAGCTGGTCGCCGAGGTGCTTGCGGCTCATAGCCGAGCACTCGATGTGCCAGCCCGGGAAGCCGTGCGGACCGAAGCGCGTCGCCCACTTCATGATGTGCGCCGGGTCGCTCTTCCACAGCGCGAAATCCTCGGGGTTGCGCTTCTCCTCGCGCACCGCGATGCGCGCGCCGGCCTCGAGCTCGTCGACGCGATTCCCCGACAACTTGCCGTACTCGGGGAACTTCGAGACGTCGAAGTACACGTTGCCGTTCGCTTCGTACGCGCAGCCCTTCGCGATCAGGCCCTCGATGATCTCGACCATCTCCGCGATGTGGTCGCTCGCCTTGGGGTAGACCTTCGCCGGCTGGATGCCGAGCGCCTTCAAGTCCGCGAAGAACTGCTCCGCCACGCGGCGCGAGATCTCCCACGGGTCGAGCTTCTCCTTGCGCGCCTGCTTCTCGAGCTTGTCCTCGCCCTCGCCCGCGACATCGTCGGTCAAGTGCCCGACGTCGGTGATGTTCATCACCTGCTCGACGCGGTAGCCGCTGTACTCGAGCCAGCGCCGCAGCGTGTCCGCGAACAGGAACGCGCGGTAATTGCCGACGTGCGGGCGGTTGTAGACCGTCGGTCCGCAGTTGTACATGCGCACCACGCCCGGAGTCAGCGAACGAAACGGCTCCTTGGACTTGGACAGCGAGTTGTAGACGAGGAAGCTCATGTTGCGCGGCGGAGTTTAGCGGCCTCTTCACGCTGAGCGGCGGGTGGCGGCCTGATATTCTGCGCGCCAACGTGCCCGACCAAGCGCCTCCGAGCCCGACGAGTCCGAGCCCGACTTCGAGCGAGCTGTCGACGCAGGGCGGCTTGCGCGTCGCGCTGGAGAACGAAGTCGGCGCCGGCGCCTTCGGACGCGTGGTGCGCGCGCGGGTCCTCGCACCGTGGGGCGAACTCGAGCCGGGCGACGTGGTGGCCGTGAAGCTGCTCCACGCGCGGCTCGAGCGCGACGCCTCGGCGCTGCGTTCGCTGCGCGGCGAGATCGAGGCGGGAAAGCACGCGCGCCATCCTTCGCTCGTTCGCCACTTCGACCACGGCCACGACGGCGCGCGCGAGTTCTTCGCCATGGAGCTCGTCGAGGGCGAATCGTTGCGCGAGCTGTACGAGCGCACCGGCTCGCTGCCCGAGCCGCAGCTGCGTTCGATCGCCGCGCAGGTGTGCGGCGCGCTCGCGGCCCTGCACGACGCCGGCTACACGCACGCCGACGTGAAGCCCGACAACATCCGCATCACGCCGCGCGGCCGCGTGGTGTTGATGGACCTCGGATTCGCTCGCCACTTCAAGAGCGCGGTTCCGCCGCCGCTTCGGCGGGTGAAGTCGCGCGCGGCGGCCGACGCGCTCGAGCAGGCGATGCCGGCGCCCGAGCTCGCGGCGATCGAAGGCGTGAATCCCGGCAGCCTCTTCTACCTCTCGCCCGAGCGCGCGCGCGGGCAGGAGGCCTCGCCCGCCGCCGACGTCTTCGCGCTCGGCCTCGTGGTGTACGAGCTGGCGACCGGCTGGCACCCCTTCGCCGAGAGCATGGAACGCGACGGCGACGCCTTTTCCGCCAGCGGTTTCTCCAGCGGCCGGCCCTTGCGCCGCAGCCTCGACGCACCCGGCGCCGACCGGCTGCTCGCGGCCATCGTGTCGGCGCGCTACGTTCCGCCGTCGCGCCTCGTCCCGGGCCTGTCGCCGTTCCTGGACGCCGTGCTGCAGGAAGCCCTCGCGCGCGCGCCGGAGAAACGGCCCGACGCCCACGAGCTCCGCGAGCGCTTCGTGCAGGGCGAGCTCGGCGAGTGGTGGCGCGCGCAGCTCGACTTCAGTTCGAGCGCGCGGCGCGCGACGCGCGGCGAGCAGGACGCCGCGCACTTGACGCCGCTCGTGGGCCGCGAGGCGGAGCTCGAGCAACTTCTCGACGCGTGCCGCCAGGCCTTCGGGGCGACCGCCGCCGCGAGCCCAGCGACGGCGGCGCACGGCGGCGGCCGCGCGGTGTGGCTGATCGGTCCCGCGGGCAGCGGCAAGTCGCGCCTCACGAGCGAGTGCGCCCTGCGCGCGCGGCGCTCCTTCACGCCGCCTCCGCTCTACCTCTACGGCCGCTGCGCCGCGTTCGAGGACCAGCGCCCGTGCATGCCGATCCTGCGCTGGCTCGAACGCTTCCTGCGCTTGCCTTCCGGCGCCGCGCCCGACCAGCACCAGCGCGCCGAGCTCGCCTCGCTCGTGGCGCCGAACGTCTCCGCGACGCTGTGGGACGCGCTCGATCCGAACTTCGCCGGCGCGACGCAGAACGCCGTCCCCGAAGCGCTCGCCGCGTGGCTCTCCGCGCTCGCGCAGTCGCGCCCGCTCCTGCTCTTCCTCGACGACGTGAATTTCGCCGACGAGGGCACGCTCGCGGTGCTCTCGCGCTTCGCCGCCGATCTGCCGCGGCGCGGCGCAGTGCTCGTGCTCGGCCAGCGCGAGGACGACGAAGTGCACAGCGCGCGCTCGCTCGCCGCGTTGCACGAGCGGCTCGAGACCTCGGGCGCGGGGCTGCGTGTCGAGCTCCAGCCGCTCGACGAAGCGGCCGTCGAGAGCATCGTCGAAGCGGTGTTCCACCCGAGCGCGCCGCGCCGCCGCATCGCGCAGATCCTCCACACGCGCAGCCACGGGAACCCCGGGCAGCTCGGCGAGATCCTGCGCCTCGCGAGCGAGCGCGGCGACCTGCAGCCGGCGAGCCGCACGGATCCGCGCTGGACGCTGTCGGTCCCGCCGGAGCGGCTGCCGCGCTCCGAATCGCTGCAGGCTTCGATCCAGGAGCGCGTCGCCAAGCTCTCGGAGCACGACCGCGACTGGCTGCAGCGCCTCGCGGTCGTCGGCGGACGCATCGAGGTCGGCTTGCTCGCGCGCACGTTCACCGAGACGAGCGCCAGCGAGATCGAGGCGCAGCTCGCGGGCCTCGCGCAGCGGGGCTGGCTCACTCCGATCGGCGACCGCTACCGCTTCGCGCGGCCCGCGCTGCGCGAGGCGCTCTACCGCTCGCTCGACAGCGAACGACGCCGCGAGTTGCACTCGCTCGCGGCCGATGCGCTGCTCGTCGACAAGACCCCCGGCGCGCGGCGGCGGCTTCCGATCGCCGATGCGGTGCAGCGTTCGTACCACCTGCGCTCGGCGGCTCGTCACGCTGACTTGTTGCGCGTGCTGGGGCCGCTCGTGGAAGCGCTTCTGCGCCGCGGGCAAGCGCAGCGCGTTTACGTGCTCTCGCGCTGGGGTTTGGAAGCCCTCGCGAAGCTCGCGCCGTCGCGCCAGCGCAATCGCAAGCGCATCGAGTTCCTCGAAGCGGCCGCGGACGCCGCGGACCGGCTCGGAGTCCGCGCCGAGCAACGCCGCTGGCTGGACGAGCTCAGCGACCTGGAGTTCGATCCGACGAAGGACCCCGACGCGTTGTCGCGCGTGTACTTGCTGCACGGACGTTATGCGGCGGGAACCGGGCAGTACGGGCTGGCGCGCGGCATGTACAAGAACGCCGTCGAGCTCGCACAACGCGCCGAGTCGCCGGAGCTCGAGAGCGAAGCCCTGCGCCGGCTCGGCGCGGTGCAGGCGCACGTCGGCGAACTCGAGAGCGCGCGCGAGCACCTCGAGCGCGCGCGCGACCTCGCCGTGCACGACGCGCAGCGCGCGGTCACGCTCGTGCAACTGGGAGTCGTCGAACTGCTCGAGAACAAGCTCGAAGCCGCGCTCGCGTGCGTCGACCGGGCCCTGCGCATGCAGCGTCGCGCACGGCGCTACCAATTGCCCGGCATCACCGCGGCCGGCCACATGCTGCGCGGCCGCATCTACCGCATCTTCGGCCGGCCGGCGCGCGCGCTCGGCTCGATGGAACGCGCGGTGCAACTCGCGCGGCAGGCGGGCGAGCGGCGCCTCGAGATGGAGGCCACCGCGCGGCTCGGCGGACTCTTGCTCGACCTCAGCCGGCCCGAGGAGGCCGAGTCGCGCTTGCGCGAAGCCCTGCTGATCGCAGGCGAGATCGAGGACCGCCGCGGACAGACGCTCGCGAGCCTGTGGCTCGGAACGCTGCTGTGGGAGCAGGGCGACCTGACTTCGGCCAGCGTGCTCGACCGCGCGTCGCGCCTGGCCTCCGAGATGGGCCTCAAGCGCGCGGAAGCGCTCGCCTTCTCGATCCGCGCGCGCATCGCGCGCGAGAAGAACGAGCTCGAGCGCGCGCTGGAATGGACCGAGCACGCCGAGAGCTTGATCGAGCACCAGGGCGCCGAGCTCTTCGACCGCATCGTCGTGAGCGGGACGCGCGCGCTCGTGCTGCACACCGCCGGCCGCGCCGACGAAGCGGCGCAGATCGTGCGCGCCCTCGAAAGGCGCATGCGGCGCGACAACGAATCGATCGAGGACGTCTCGCTCAAGCGCTCGCACGGCGATGCGATGCGGCGGCTCCTCGACGCCGTGCTCTCGCCGACCGGCGTGATCTATCCGCGCGTCACGGACGACGCCGGGCCGTCGCCCATCGGTTGAGCGCCGCGCGCGCGCGACTCGAGCCACCAGCCGGCGCGGTGGAGCAGCAGCGTGCTGCGCGTGCGCTCGGCGACGGCGCGCCACACCTCGCGGCGCACGTCGCGGCGCGGCTCGTAGGCCGCGAGTACGCGAGCGAGGTCGTGCGCACGCAGCCCCAGGCGCTGGCGGCGGCGCCACACGTAGCGAACGAGCCGCGCGAGATTGCCCGTGCGTTCGCGCGCGCCGAGTTCGCGCCGGAGAACGGAGCGATCGAGGTCGAGCACCCACAGCTCGAAGGCCGTCGCGCGCGGGCCGCCGTGGGTGACGAGCACGTTCTTGGGGTGCAGATCGGCGTGCAGGAACCCCGTGTCGTGCAAGCGTCGCAACCACGCGCCGAAGGCGGCGAGCAAGCCGGCGCGGCGCGCGCGGGCGTCCGTGCGCTCGAGTTCCGCGGCGAGGTCGATGCCGCCGGTGACGCGGCGCGTGACGAGGTCGAGCTTCCACGCCCCCGCACCCGCGCGAACCGCGCGCGCGGCGACGACCTGCGGCGTGGCGATGCCGGCCGCCGCGAGTTGTTCGGAGAGCAGCGCCTCGACGAAGGGCCGCTCCGGATCGAGGAAGCGCCTGCCGGTGAGCCAGCGCAGCAGTCCGCCGTGCGTGAAGCGGCGAAGCAGGAACTCGTCGGCGCCCGAGCTCAGTGCGAGGAGCGCGTTGCGGCCGCCGAGTTCGCTCGGGACGGCGGCGCCGTCGGAGTCGAGCGTGAACCGGACGGCGTCGAGCGCCGCGCGCGCGTCGCGGCGCAAGGCGACGAGTCCGAGCTCGGAGCTCTCGAAGTCGAAGCGCTCGGCGAGCGCCGCGCGGAGGGCGGAGTCGATCACGGCGGACAGGCTAGCTTGCATCTCTCACCGCGACCTCCTGCGGCCGAGCGATCTCGGTTGAGGCGGCGGGGCGCGCGCGAGAGGGTCGAGGAGTGGAAGCCCCGCGCGCATCGCGCATGCAGGCCGCGGAAATGCGCGAAGGCCGCGCTGGCGGGCGCGGCCTTCGTTGTGTCTACGTCGAGACGCCTCGGCGCAGTGTCCGGGCGTCGCGCGCGCGGAGGTCAGACTCCCGCGCCAAAGTCCGACGAGGGGTCGGCGGTCGGCGCCTGGGGCGCCGGAGCGGGAACCGGACGCTCGCGTGCGGGCGGCGGCGGCGCGGCCGGACGCGGCTTCGCTGCAGGTTCCTCGAAGATGCCGAGGCCGAAGTCGCCGCCCGAGGAAGGCGTGCTCGCCGGCGCCGGAGCGCGCGGCGCCGGTCGTTCCGTCGGAGCGGGCGCCGCGAACCTATCCGCGGGGCGGTCGGCGGGACGTTCGAAGGGACGAGCGCCGGCCCGATCGCCGGAGCGATCGCCGGACCTGTCGAAGGGCCGCGGGGCGTCCGAGCGACGGCCCTCACCGGGCCCACGATCGCCGCGTCCACGCTCGCCGCGGCCGCGTTCGCCGCGATCCGTGTCGCCGCGGCCGCCCTCACCGCGGCCAAAGTCGCTGCGACCGAACTCGCCGCGTCCGCCGCTCTCCGGGCGCGCGCCGCGATCGGCGCCGACCGCCTCGTGAGCGGCTTCGTCGGGACGCCAGCTTTCGCGGCGCCGGTCGTCGCGGCTTCCACCGCGATCCTCGCGCGGACGATCTTCTCGCGCACGATCCTCACGACCGCGGACGTCGCGCGGAGCGGCGCCTTCGCGCCCCTCGCCCGGTCGGCCCTCGGCGCGGCGCGGTTCGCCGCGGCGCGGCTCGTCGTGTGTACGAGTGTCGTCGCGGCGCGGCTCCTCGCGACGCGGCTCCTCGCGGCGGAACTCGCGGCGTTCGCCACCGCGCTCGGCGCCGAAGCGCTCGCCTCCGCCGACTCGCTCCGGGGCACGCTCGGCAGCTCGCTCCATCGGTCGCTCGTCGCCGAACGAGCGAGCCGGACGCTCACGCCCTTCGTGGCGCGGCTCGCGGCGCGCTTCGTGGCGTCCGCCGCCCTGAGAGCCGCCCTGAGAGCCACCATGCTGGCCACCGTGGCCGCGCGACGGGCCGCGACGCGCGCCCTGCTCTTCGCTGCGCTCCTCGTAACCGTCGGTTCCGTGCTCGAGCACCTCGATGTACTCGGTCGGCACGTGCTCGGCCAGGAACAGCGCCTTGCGGTCGTAGAAGTTGACGCCTTCCTCCCACGCATCGAGCGCGTAGATGCGCAGCACCGCATACTCGCGCGCGGCCCGGCGCCCGGCCTCGCGGGCGTCGTCGAGATCGAGCGCGAGGTGCAGGAAGCGACGGCGCCCGCCGCGCAGCCCGAACTGTTGCGCGCGGCCGAGGTCGCGCTCGTCGATGCCGACGTACAGGAACTCGGGCGGACGCGCGGGCTCGCCGGGTTCGACGTCGATCGAGTGGCCGTACAGCGCGCGGATGCGATCCTCCAGGATCTCGTAGCGCGGCCGATCGCCCGCGTCGACCGCGGCCTGGACGTCGTCGGCGTGAACCGGCTCCCCCAGTCGCTCCTGGAGCGCGCGCACGACATCGGCCATGGCGCCGTAGCCGTACCGATCGAGTTCCAAGTCGAACTTCTCCGGTTGGTGCCGGAGCATGTAGGCGAGAGAGCGAGTGATCCGTTCGATCAGGGCGGGATGCGTCATACGAAGCGTCGCTGGGTTCGCGCGGGTCGAAGCGCCGCGCGGCAAGTTCGTTAGCCAGTGGCTGGAAAGCGGGTCGGGCGGGGTGGATCGACGCCGACTGGCGCGACGCTGTCCAAGGGCCCCCAACGAGAAAACGGCGCCCGGCGACCCGCGACGGACGCGCGGGAAGCGTCGGGCGAGGGCGACCGGGAACCCAAGCTGCGGCGAGGGGCGCACGCACGGCCGCCCCGCGGGGCGAGTGGCGCACCCAGGCCGCAAACGGCTTGGGGGGACGATTCTACGCACGTTTCCGCGCGCCTTCCAAGGGGGCGTCGCGCCGGGCCGGGTTCTTCGAGCGCTCGGCGGCGCGCTTCGCACCTGCAACGTCGCGCGCGCCGCGAGCCCGATCCGCGCCGGCCAACCGACGAGGCGAACGAGCCTCGCGCGCCAGTCCCGCGCTCCGCTTCAACACCCCGGCCGCGCGCACCGCCGAGGGCCCGGGCCACCGGGCCGGGAGGACTGCCTGAGCTGGCGGCGAGCTGTCCGCCCGCCTTCGCCACCTCGACCTGCCCTCCCGAAAAGGAGCGCGCTCGCAGCCCCCGCCGCGAG
>CALFYL010000108.1 GCA_937952135.1 uncultured Planctomycetia bacterium | reverse complement strand
CCCCGCTCGCGAAGTACCTCGTCCCCCGCTTTTGCCCGGTCGTCTTGAGCTTCTTGGCCTCGATCAAGCGGATGATCGGGAGCTGGAGGTCCTTGGTCGCGACGCCGAGCGCTTTCTTGATCTGCTCGACGGACACGCCGGGGTTCTTGGCGACGTAGGCGACGACGGCCTCGCCCATCTTCGCCACGTCCTCGGGCGTGCGCTTGGCTCGCTTGCCCTTGCGCTTGGGCGCGACGATCGGCGAGGGCGTGCCCGACTTCACGGGGCGACCTGGGCCGCGCTTGGCGGGCGCTGTGGGCGCTCCGAGCGCGCTGGTCACCGCTTCGAGCGCAGCGGCGCGCACGATGTTCGCGAGGTCAGCCGTGAAGGACTCGATGCGCGCGCGCAGGGCGGCGTCTGTGGTGCTGGTGGGCATGCGCGTATGGAAGCGTCGCGAAGGGTGCGGCGCAACGTCGGGGTGGCTACGAGACGACGCTCAGAGCGGAAAGGTTTGGTGTGACACCACATCAGCGCACTAAATCGTCCACCGGACTCGCGAGGTCTACCCCGCCCGCCGAGGTGCTGACAGTCCGATGATTGCGGGTACTTTGCCACCGTTGCTTGCTTCGGACAGTTGCGGCGGGGGTGGAGGTGAATTCGTTGCCACTGGCAGCTACGAACTTTCGCGGCGAGATAGCTCCGATAGCAGCGCCGGGCCCAAAGCCGAACGAAGAATCTGGCCCGCAGTGCTTTCCCAGTCGATGTTCTCAAGGAACGATACTGACACAAGCTCCAACAATTCCGGTCCCCCCTCAATCACGGCACGCTCCAGGAATCGCAGAACTGCAACGGCAGCCTCACGCGAATCGCGCCGTAGCGAGCCGTATTCTCCGGCTGCGAATTCGCGTGTCACGTAACGCGCAATTTCTGCAAGGAACAAGTGCGGCATCAGCTCGTCGTAATCGACAAGGTGCTCATCGTGCAGCGACTTGAGATCGGGCACAGCGGCGACAAGTCGCTCCATCCACAACTGGCATGCTGTTCGGGACACTATTTGCCTCCTAGCGCGTCACGCAAGTCGTTTAGAATTGCCTGGGCAGCGGCACGATCAGCTTTGCAGGCGTCCGGCTGTTTCAGCAGCCAGTTCTCGAGCGCTCTTGAGTACTCTCTACCCTTCGTGGTGTGAAAACGTCCACCGACTGGCTGGCCCGTTACTCGTTCGTGTCGGATTGCGTCTGCCGTGCTTCCAGTTCCGATCGGGTTCTTCGTCTTCGCTCTCTTGTAGAGATCGCGAACTGGTGCATGTTGCATTAACTGTGGTCGGCCGCCCGAGCTCACGGCCACGGCCTCGCCGGGGGCGGCGGGGTTGGGGATCAGTGGGCGGTCGAGAGGTCGTGCGCACACGGACTCATCCATGATGAGCCTCACGCTACCCGCGGCTGCGGTAGTGGCAACCACGCGGCCCGGCGACCACCTGGAGCGGGGCCCAGTTGCACCTTCGTCGCACCCTCCCGCCCCGCTCCTGGCCGCCCCTGGCCGCCT
>CALFYL010000107.1 GCA_937952135.1 uncultured Planctomycetia bacterium | reverse complement strand
GAGCGCGAAGTTCCGGAAGCGCACCTCGGTCGCGCCGCCCGAGTGCAGTTGCAGCGCCACGATGCCGCGGCGAGCGCCCTTGGGGTCGTCGAGGTCGACGCACGGCTGGTCGTTGATCCACGTTCGCAGACGTGAGCCGCGCGCTTCGATGCGGTAGCGATTCCATCCGTCGGCCACGACCGCGCGCTCGTCGCTCTTGTCCCACAACAGCTCGCGGCCGTGTTCCTCGTAGAGCTTGCCCCACCAGCCCGGACCGATGTCGGCCTGGTAGCCCTCGACGTCGCCGCCCTCGACCACGCGCGAGCGGAACTGCACGCCCGAGTTGCCTTCGTTCTTCGCCAAGCGCACTTCGAAGGACAATTCGAAGTCGCCGAGCTCCAAGCTCGACTTGAGGAACTCGTTGCGCGCGAGCCCGGCGGTCTTGCCGACGATCTCCCCGTTCTCGACGCTCCAGCACTCCGCGCCGCTCCAGTTCGCGAGGCTGCGGCCGTCGAAGAAGTGGTGCGCCGTCGACGCGCTCGCGCGCAGCAGCGTCTGCGCCGGGCTCTGGAGGTACGCGACGAGGTCGCGGATCTCGTCGGGCTTCAGCGTCTCGAGCAGGCCCTCGGGCATCGTCGAGAGCTCGCTCAGGCGCATCTGCTCGATGTCCTCGCGCGCCACGTGGACCGTTTCGTTCTCGGTCACGAGCACGACGGTCGAATCGTTGCTGCCGCGCTCGACGCCGCTCACCAGCCGGCCCTCGTGCGTCCACACGAGCGTGGCGAGGTAGTCGCGACCGACGACCGCGTTGGGGTCGACGACGTTCGAGAGCAGGTATTCGAGGTCGGAGCGATTCGCGCCGGTGAGGTCGGGCCCCACCTTGCCGCCGACATCGAACAGCGTGTGGCACTGCTGGCAGGTGCGCGCGAAGACCTCGCGTCCGCGCACCGCGTCGGCGGAGGCGAGTTCCGCCCCGAGCTTCGCCTTGAGCTCGTCGATGCGCGCGCGCTTCGACTCCGAAGTCTCGCGCACCGCGCCCCACGCGTCGCGCAAGCGCTTGGTGAGCGCCTCGTCGCCGAGGCTCTCGATCTTGCGCACCACGAAGGCGCCGACGTCCGCGCGCGGAACCCGGGCCGAATCGACGGCCTCGAGCAGTTGGTTCGCGAACGACACGCGCGACGAAAGCGTGGCGACGGCGTCGCGGCGCTCGGGCGCGGTCAGCTGCGGGTACAGGCCGAGCACCGTGCGCGCGTCCTCGTCGCCGCCGAATTCGGCGAGCGCGCGGATCGCGAAGCCGCGCAGCGCCGCGTCGGGCAGCAAGCTGCGCAGAATCGCGGGCAAGTCGCGATCGCCCATGCGCGCGAGCATGTCGAGCACGCGCTCGCGCTCAGCGGTTGCAAGCGTGCGGTCGAGCGCGCGTCGGCGAAGCTCCGGCGCCTGGCCGGGATCGCCGAAGTGCGCCGCGATGCGCTTGGCGAGCTCGCGCACGCGCTCGGAGCGACTCTTCGCGAGGTGCGAGTACGCGCCGGCCCACGCCGCGGGTGCACGGAGCGCGCGTTGAGCGTCGAGGGAGCGCGCGGTCTCGTCGAGAAGCAGTTCGAGGTGCTCCGTGTGGCTCTCGGAGGCGAGCGCCTCGACCAGGGCGCCGTGGAGCCGAGGTTCCGCCGCGGCGCGACGAGCGATGAAGCGCGAGAGCGTCGGGATCTTCGCGTCGCGCGCGAGCTTCAACGCGCGCGCCGGATCCGCGGCGACGAGCGGCTCGACGCCGTACCAAAGCATGAGCGGGAGGTTGTGGTCCTTGGCGTCCTCGCCGTGCATCGCGAGCTTGCCCGCAATGCCCCAGCGTTGTTCGAGCGGAAGTCGCTGGAGCGCCGAAGCGAGGTAGAGGCGCACGACGGGCGACGGATCCCGCTCGGCCAGCGCCTCGAGCGCCGCGACCGTGGCGCTCTCGAAAGCGCGGTCCTCGAGGGTCAGTTGAACCGTCCAGGCGCGCACGTACTCGTGCGGACTCTGCATCTGCTTGCGCGCGATCGCATCGGTCAAGCCCTCCGCCGCATGAAGCGTCCACAGAGCTTGGAGCGCCCGCGCTGGGTCGGGATCCCCGAGCCGGGATTCGAGAGACCGCGCGGCTGCGGCGACGAACTCGCGCTCGTGGACCTGGCGCAGGGCGCGGCGCGCGTAGCTCGCATCGGCCGCGGCGGACCTGTCCAGAAGCGCCTTCGGCTCGAAGCGGCGGCCGTCCCAGCTCTGCGGCTTGGCGTCCTCCCCACTCGACAACCGATAAATGCGGCCATTCGTGCGGTCCCAACGCTCTTGCTCGGTCCAGTGGCACGCCTGTTGGTCGTACCAGTCGATGAAGTACATCGAGCCGTCCGGTCCCTGCTTGAAGTTGATCGCGCGGAACCAGCGATCGTTTGAGAGCAAGAGATCGTCCGCGTGCTTGCCGACAAAGCCCGAGCCCTTGCGCTCGACGCGGTCGTGGTTGATGCGGTTGCCGTGGATGTTCCCGAAGAACAGACCGTTGCGATACTCCGCCGGCCACCGATCGCCCTTGTAGATCATCAGTCCGCAGTGCGCGTGCCCGCCGCCCGCCGCGCCCGAACGCAGATTGCCGCCGTGCGGGTCGCCGCCGACGTAGTGGCGATGATCGGCGATCGTCTTGATGTCGTCGAAGGCGTACTTGTCGTAATGCTCCCCCGCTTGGCGCTCGAAACGCCCGCCTTGGACCATGTGATAAAGGTGCGGAATCACGCACGCGGTGATGAACGCCTGGCCGTTCTCGTCGAAGTCGAGCCCCCAGGGATTCGACGTTCCCCAGGCGAACACCTCGAACTCATGGCGTTTGGGGTGAAAGCGCCAAACGCCCGCGTTGATCTTCGTGCGCTCGGAATCCGGGGCGCCGGGCTTGCCCACGTTGGAGTACGTGAACACGCCGTGGCAGCCGTACAACCACCCGTCGGGCCCCCACGTGAACGCGTTGAGCGTCTCGTGCGTGTCCTGATAGGCCCAGCCGTCGAGCAGGATTTCGGGCGGGCCGTCGGGCACGAGGTCGTTGTCGCGGTCGGGAATGAACATCAAATACGGCGCGGCGCCGACCCACACGCCTCCGAAGCCGATCTCGAGCCCGCTCACGAGGTTGAGGCCGCTCGCGAACACCGTGCGCTTCTCGAACGTGCCGTTTTGGTCCGCGTCCTCGAACACGACGAGGTCGTCGGGTCCCGTGTCGCCCTTCGCGCGGTTGGGATAGGCGAACGCCTCCGCGACCCACAAGCGCCCGAGATCGTCGATCGCGATCGCGACCGGCTGGTGCACATCGGGCTCGCCGGCGATCAGATCGACGCGAAAGCCCGGGGGAACCGTCATCGCCGCGCGGGCTTCCTCGGGCCGAAGCCCGGCGTTCGGCGTCGGATCCGGCGGGTAGATCGCGGGCACGCCCTTCGGCCGTTCGAACTGGGGCGCCGAGGCGTGAAACTGGAAGTCGTCGAAGTTGATGTGGCCCCAGTGACCGACTTGGCTGTCGACGATGCGGACCTGAATCTCGCGGCCAACGGCCGCACTGAGATCGACGACGATGCGCTGCAGGCTCTCGAAACCCGCGCCGGAGGTCGTGAACAGCTTGCGGCCGTCGCTCACCGCGAGGATCTCGACGCAAGTCGTGTCGTGGTTGCCTCCACCGACGAGGAAGCTCGCATACGGCGCCGCGACCACGAACGGATTCGACGTCAGCGTGCCCTTCGCGTTGTCCCCGAGCTTCTCGTAGCCGCCGATCCAGAACTCTCCTGCGTGCAGGCTCGGCTCGCGCCCGCGCGCCTTCACCGTGTCCCCGCGAACGGGCTGGCCCACGAACGCCTCACCTTCCGCCGTCCATCCGCGCAGGTCTCCGCTCTCGAAGTCCAGAGTCGGAGGTTCGAGCTTGCCCACGCGCGGCTTCGCGACTTGCTTGAGCACGAAAACGCCGCGCTTGTTGCCGACCACGATGTCCGGCTTGCCGTCGCCGGTCGCATCGCCCGCGACCACCTGGACCCCGACGCCGCAGTCGTCGCTGGCGAGGTGCGGAACGAACTCGGCGCCGTTCGCGCCGCGCTTCAGCTCGAACCAGTACGTATCGGCCTTCGAACCCGGCTGCGGGTCGCCTTGCGGCCCGTGCGACCACCAGCGCTTCCCGGTCACGACGTCGAGCAGCCCGTCGCCGTTCATGTCCACGAGATCGAGCGCGTGCAACTCGCAGAAGCACACGCCGTGCGCGTTGTCGGACGGCTCGTCGTCCATCCAACGGTGCTCCTTGAAGGAGATCGCGCCGGCTTCGCGCACGTTCTCGAACCACGAAATGCCGAAATGGTGCGCCGCGAGCGCCGTGATCACGTCGTTGTCGCCGTCGCCATCCACGTCGTAGGCGAACATCTGCGCTCCGCCTTCGCGTTCGGAGAACTTGAACGCGTGGAACTTCCAGGTCGAGCCGTCGAGTTTCGCGGGCTGCTCGAACCAACCCTCTTTCCACATCACGTCGGCGCGTCCATCGCCGCTCACGTCGCCGACGCCGAGCCCGTGAGTGAACGCGCCGATCTTGAACGGCGTGGAGAGCGCATGGAAGCTCCAAGGCGCTCTCGCGTCCGCCGGATCCGGGCTCGCCCAGCCGAACTTGCCCACCGTGTGGAACACGAGCTCTCGCTTGCCGTCCCCCGTGAGATCCACATACGCCGGCGACTCGTTGTCCACGTTCGCGTGCACCTCCAGGCGCTCCCAACGCGCGTCCTTCTTCGCCGCGTCACCGAGCGGATTGCGCAGCCAGAAGGCCTCCTTGCCGGGAAAACCCACGACGAGGATGTCGAGCCAGCCGTCGCTGTCGAAGTCCTCGCACCACGCGAAGAAGTTGTCCGAGTACCCATGCGGATCGAAGGTCTTCGGCTCGTAGAGCTCGCGTCGCACCTTCCAATCCGGACCCGCGTACCAGTACGGACCGGCGACGATGTCCACGGAGCCATCTCGATCGAGGTCGGCGAAGTTGGCGCCTTCGCACGTGAAGTCCGTCGACAGCGTGACGCGCTCGAACGCGAGCTCGGACTGAGCTGGAACGGCGCTCGCGAATCCACCGACGAGCGCCGTCACCGCGCTCCAACCAACCATCGTGCAACCCATGCGATCCTCCCGCGTCCGCGACGCGCTCCAAGCTCGAACCAAACGAATCAGGACTCGAAATCGAAAGCCACGACACCGTTCAAGCCGCCGTCGAGCGCCTCGAGCACCAACGCTTTGACCTTCTCGTGCTCGGGGTGAACGAGGTATTCGTCGCGCGTCTTCGCCGTGTCGAAGGTCATCGAGAAACCGTGCGTGAAGCCCTTGTGGAGTCCCTCGGGCGACGAGTACGGCCCGTGGTGGTACGAAAGCAGTCCCGGGCAATGCGCCTTCATGCTTCCGATGGCGACAAAGATCCGGGCCACGCGCTCCGCGGTCACATCGCGGCGCAGCTTCAGCAGAACGAGGTGATGGATCATCGACAAGGCTCCTAATCGTGCCGTGGTGAGGGCTCAGTGCGCTCGCGGCCAAACCACGAGATGCTCCGGGCCGACTCGAGGTCGTACTTTCTGATGAACGTGCAGATCGGTCCGCCGCGACAGAGCCGCGTGAACCGAGACTCCGCCCCAGTTGAGCACGACGACGCGCTGCGGGCCGAGGTCTTCGACGACCTCCACCGACGCTTCGCTCTCGCCGCCCTCCAAGTCGACGTGCTCGGGACGGAAGCCGATTCGAGCGTCATCGGGCGAGCCGGGTGACGCGGGTCCGAGCGCGACTCCGCTCGCGAGCCGCCAGGAACCGCCGCTCGCCTTCGCGTCGACGAGGTTCATCGGAGGCGAGCCGAGTTGGCGCGCGACGACGGGCGAGACCGGCCGGAAGTAGAGCTCCTCAGGCGTCCCGACCTGCAGGATGCGACCTTCGACGAGCGCCGCCACTCGGTCGGCCATCGACAGCGCTTCGGCGGAGTCGTGCGTCACCCACACGACCGGCGTCTCGAGCCGGCGCGCGAGTTCGCGCAGCTCGACGCGCAGCTCTTCGCGCAGCTTCGCGTCGAGGTTCGTCAGCGGCTCGTCCATGAGGAACAGTTTCGGCCGCCGGACGATGGCGCGGCCGATGGCGACGCGCTGCATCTCGCCGCCGGAGAGCTTGCGCGCGGGGCGGTCGAGCAAGCGCTCGATGTGGAGCAGCCCGGCGGCCCACTTCACGCGCTCTTCGATTTCCGTCGCCGCGAGCCGGCGACCGGGTGCGAGCAGCGGAAACGCGAGGTTCTCGCGCACCGTCTTGCTCGGATAGAGCGAGAAGTTCTGGAACACGAGCGCAACGTCGCGCTGCGCCGGCGGCGTGTTGGCGGCGCTTGCGCCGAACAGGGCGATCTCGCCGCGATCGGGCGCCTCCAACCCGGCGATCGTGCGCAGCAGCGTCGTCTTTCCCGCACCCGTGGGTCCGAGCACGACGAGGAACTCGCGCGCGCCGACGACGAGATCGACTCCGCGCAGCGCCTCCACCTCGCCGAACGACTTGGCGATCCCGCGCACCTCGAGCGCGTTCACGCGAGCCTCCTTCCGCTCTGCGGATCGAAGATGCGCAAGCCCTTGGGATCGATCGAGAGCCGCACCTCGTCCCCGTTCGCGACGCTCGCGTGCGCCGGCTGCAGCGCGACGAGGCGGCCGCACGGCGCGTCGACGTGCACGTAGCGGTGCGAACCCATGAACGCGTCGAGCACGACTCGGCCGCGCAGGTCGCCGCGCGGATCCAGACGCACGTACTCGGGGCGCGCGCCGAGGATGACGGCGCCGGCGCCGATGCTCTGAGTGAGCGCGAGCTGCACCTCGCATCCGCGCGGGCGCAGAACCGCGCCGCCGTCCGCGCTCGAAGTCTCCGCGTCGAGGAGATTCATGCCCGGGCTCCCGACGAAGCGCGCGACGAACAGATCCGCGGGCTCGTCGTAAACCTCGTGCGGCGGTCCGACCTGCAGCACGGCCCCGGCGCTCATCACGACGACGCGGTCGGCGAGCCGCATGGCCTCTTCCTGGTCGTGCGTGACGTAAACCGTCGCGACGGAGTGCTCGAGCTGCTGCGCGCGGATGAACTCGCACATGTCGGCGCGCCGCGAGGCGTCGAGCGTTCCGAGCGGCTCGTCCATCAACCACGCCGCGGGCTTTCGCGCCATCGCGCGGGCGAGCGCCACGCGCTGCTGATCGCCGCCCGACAAACCGCGCGGCCGGCGGTCGAGCAGGTGCGTGAGCTCGAGTTGCTCCGCGAGGCGGCGCGCGACGGCCAGACGCTCCGACTTCGCCACCCCCGTGCATTCCAGCGGAAACGCGATGTTCTCGGCGACGCTCAGGTGCGGATAGAGAGCGTAGAACTGGAACACCATGCCGATGTCGCGCTCGGACGCGGGCAGGTGCGTGACCTCGCGTCCGTCGAGCACGATGCGGCCCGCGGTCGGCTGCTCGAGGCCGGCGATCATGCGCAGCGTCGTGGTCTTGCCGCAACCCGAAGGCCCGAGCAGCACGACGAACTCGCCGCGCTCGAGCGACAAGTCGACGGCGCGCACGGCGCGCGTGCCGTCGGGCCAGGTCTTCTCGAGCTGCTCGAGTTCGAGGAAGCTCACCCGCGCTTCTCCGGCAAGTGTGCGACCACGATGTGAAGCAGCGTGAAGAGCGCCGTGGCGAAGAACCCGACGCGCACGCCTTGCGCCCACCACGGCTGCAGCAGCGTGGCGACGCCCGCGGCCATGCCGACGAGCACCCATTTCTCGCGCGCGCTCATTGCTTGATCGTCCCGAAGGTCATCCCGCGCAGCAGGTTTTTGCGCACGAGCACGGTGAACACGACGATCGGCGCGACGAAGAGCAGCGCCCCGGCCGCGATCTGCGGCCACGGCATGCCTTCGATGTTGCCTTGCAGGCCCGCGAAGTACGCCGGCACGGTGATCGCGCCCGAGCTGTTGAGCGTCATCGCAAAGCCGTACTCGTTCCAGGCTGAGATCAGGCAGAACACAGCCGTCACGGCCATGCCCGTGCGCGCCTCGGGGAGCACGACGCGGACGAACGCCTGCGCCCGTGAGTAGCCGTCGACGAGCGCGGCCTCCTCGAAGGCGCGCGGAATGTCGTCGAGGAAGCCCTTCATCAGCCACACCGCGAGCGACAGGTTGAACACCGTGTAGAGCACGATGAGGCCCGCGTGCGTGCCCTGCAGATCGAGCGTGCGGTACATGATCAGCACCGGCACGACGACGGCCAGGGGCGGCAAGAAGCGCGTGGACAGAATGAAGAACAGCCAGTCCTTCGCTCCCGGAACTCGAAAGCGGCTGAAGCCATAAGCGCAGCACGTGCCGAGCGCGACCGACGCGAGAGTCGAGAGCACGCCGATCAGCACGCTGTTCCCGAGGTGGCTCCAGAAGCTCTGCTGCGCGCCCGCGTGGACCTCCCCGAGCTGGCGGTAGGCCGCGAGGGTCGCCTCGAAACGCGGGTCGGTCGGCGTTGCCGGCGCACTGAGGGCCGGGAGGAAGTTGGCGTGCGGTCGGATGCTGTCGTCGCGGTGCTTGAGCGACGAGAGCCCCATCCACACCAGCGGCGCGGTCGCCACGAGGAAGTAGAGCACGACGACCAGGTAGCGCAAGACTCGCATCACACGCCGTCCCTCGCTTGCACGCGGTCGATGTAGCGCGTGAACACCGTGGCCAGCGCGATCACGACGACCAGGATGACGCACGAGAACGCGGCGCCGAGCCCGACCTTGCCGTCGCGGAAAACGACCTGATAGAGCAACGTCGAGAGCGTCTGGGTCGCGCCGTCGTTCGGGCCGGTGACCGCCATCACCAAGTCGAATTGCTTGAGCGCGTCCGTCGCGCGGAACAGGACCGCGAGGCCGAGCACCGGCCCGCACATCGGCAAAGTGATGCGCGTGAACACCTTCCAGGCGCTGGCGCGGTCGATCTGCGCGGCTTCGTAGATCGAAGTCGGGATCGAGCTCAAACCCGCGAGCGAGATCAGCATCATGAACGGCGTCCACATCCAGACGTCGATCATGAGAATCGACCAGAATTTCAAGTCGCGGTCCGTCAGCCACTGGGGCGGATCGAACCCGAGCGCCGCGAGCGCGTGGTTCACGATGCCGTAGTTGCCGTTCAGCACGAGGTTCCAGAAGAGCCCCATCACCGCCGGCGAGAGCATCATCGGAACGAGCAGCGCCGTGAGGACAGCCTGTTTTCCGCGGAACTCGCGCTGCAGGCTCAGGGCGAGCACGAATCCGAGGAGCATCTCGACGGCGACGGCGCAAACCACGAAGAGCGCCGTGCGGCGCAGCGCGCCGCCGAACAAGTCGTCGTCGAAAACGCGCGTGTACTGCGCGCCGCCGACCCAGCGCGAGTCGCCGCCGATCAACTCGGCGTTGGTGAACGACGAAACGACGTTGTAGACGAGCGGAAAGACGTTGAAGGCGATCAAGAGGAGCAGCGTCGGCCCCACGAGGGCCCACGCCAATCCGCCCGAGCCCCGCGCCGCCTTGGACATCGTTTCGCGCCGCGCTCGTGCGCTACAGCAGTCCGGCTTCCTTGAGGATGCGCTCTTTCTCCTGCGCCAACTTGGTCAGCGCCTCCTGCGTCGGCATCTCGCCGTCGACCGCCATCCCCACGTAGCGCTGCGTGACCGTGAGCAGCTCGTTGAACACCGGGACGTTCCAGAAGTCGCGCATCGCGTCGACCGAGTCCGCGAAGGGCGCGTTGTAGGGAGTCTTCGCGCGGAACTCGGCGCTGCTCAGGATCGCCGAGTTCGCCGTGAAGCCCGCCGGCTTGGTGATCCACTTCTCTTGCACTTCACGCTTGAGGAACCAGGCGATGAAGCGCTTCGAGAGCTCTTGTTGCTCCTTCGAAGTCTTGGCCGAGATCGAAAGCCCTTGACCGCCCAGCGACGCCACGCGGCGTCCGTCGTGCGCCGGCACGACCGCGAAACCCACTTTGTCGCCGAACTGCGCGTGAATGCCGGGGAAAAAGGCGAAGTAGTTGAGCGCCATCGCCGTCGAGCCGTTGGTGAAGCTCTCGAGCACTTGGCCGTAGTCGAGGCGCTCACACCCCTTCGGCCCGAGCTTCATCAGTGTCTTGAAGAACTCGATCGCGTCGACCGAGCCTTGGCTGTCGAGGTGCCCCACCACCTGGTTCGAGTCCTCGGCCTTCCACTTTCCGCCGAACGCCCAGAGCAGGTTCTGCACGCCCATCGTGAGCCCGTCGTAGTTGCGGTCGCTCGGGATCGCGCAGCCGTAGCGCTTGTCGGCGGGGCGCTGGAAGAACTCCGCCACCTCGCGGAACTCCTCCCACGTCGCGGGAACGGTCAACTCGCGACCGAAGCGCGTCCTGAAGGCTTCGCGCTCGGCGGCGTCCTCGAACCAGTCCTTGCGATAAGCGAGGCCCACCGCATCCGTCTCACAGGGCGCCGCGAACCAGCGTCCGCTGTTCTCGGGATACTCGCAAAGGTACTTCGCCGCCCGCGGATGGATCGTCGCGAGGTCCACGACGGTCGGCAGCCAGTCGGTGAGCTCGACGTAGAGCTGCTTCGACGCGCCGCGGCCGATCCACTGGCTGTCGCCGATGACGATGTCGAAGCTGGTGCGCGAGCCTCCGAACTCGAGAAACACCTTCTCCTGATAAGAGGCCAGCGGGATCTGCTGCACATTGACCGCGATTCCGGTCTCGGCTTCGAACTCGCGGCCGAGCTCCTGCAAACCCGTCGCCGGGTCCCACTGGAACCACCAAACGGTGATGGCCGGTTTTCCTGCGGCGTCCGTCGTCGTCGACTTCGAATCGCTGGGCGCGCTCTCGCCGCCACAGGACGCCATGGCGAAGGCCAAACAGGTCGACGCGATCCAGGCGGTGGAGAGTCTCATGGGCGGTTCGAAGCGTTCGGTTGGGGACGTTGTCGGACCTGCGCCGCCATCAGCGCGATCAAGCGCTCGGCCGCGGCGGTCGCGAACTCGGGGTCGTTGATGTGCGCGTCGAGCGCCACGAGCGGCGTGGCGCCGCGTGTTTCCTCGAGCCCCTCCAGGAGCGCCTCGCGCGCGGCCGGGCTGTCGAAGGGCTGGCCTTCGCGATCGATGGCGGACACGCCTCGAAGCGGGAAGTAGAGCGCTGCGCACTCGCTCGCCGCCGCGAGCTTGCGGCCGATCTCGCGGCCCAGCTCGCGACACTCTTCCGGGGTCGTGCGCATCAACGTCACATTCGCGTTGTGCTTGTAGAGAGTGCGGCCGGCAAACTTCGCAGGCACCGTCTCCGGGCCGTGGAAATTGACCATGTCGAGCGCACCGACGGAAACCACTTGTGGGACCCCGGCGCGCGTGGCGGCGGTCAAGCGCTCCGGTCCAGCCGTCAAATAGCCGCCGACGAGTTCGTCCGCGAGCTCCGTCGTCGTGATGTCGAGCACGCCCGCGATCAGGCCGCTTTCGACGAGGGATTCGAGCGTTTTGCCGCCGCTTCCGGTCGCGTGGAACACGAGCACTTCGTAGCCGGCGGCCTCGAGCACGGCCCGCGCGCGCTCGACGCAGGGCGTCGTCACTCCGAACATGCTCGCCGCGACGAGCGGTTTGTCCTCGCCGCCGCTCGCCAGCTCCCGCGACTCCGCCCGTCCGCTTTTCGCCATGCCCGCCATCGCTTGCGCGGCGCGCGCGAGCACCACGCGGCTGATGCGATTGAGCCCGGCGATGTCGACCACCGCGTTCAGCATCATCACGTCCTTGACGCCGACGAAGTGAGCGACCTGGCCCGAGGCGAGCGTGCTGACCATCAGTTTCGGCACGCCGATGGGAAGCGCGCGCATCGCCGCTGTCCCGATCGTCGAACCCGCGCCGCCGCCGATGCCAAGGACGCCGTCGAGTCTTTCTTCCTCGAAAGCGCGGCGCGCAAGCGCTTCTGCGCCCTTCGACGCGAGCGTGACCGCTTCTCCGCGATCTCCGCGCGCGCGCACGTCCTCGAGCGAAACTCCCGCCGCCGCGAACAGCTCCGCGCGCGGGACGTCGGCGCGCGCGCGAGCTTCGCCGAGGCATCCCGTGTCCACCAGAACCGTGCTCACGCCCAGGCGATTCAGCTCGTCCCGCACGAAAACAGCCTCGTCGGCTTTCGTGTCGAGCGTCGCGAAGAGGTAGACGGCCATCGGTTGTGGGACGCGCGCGTTCGCGCTGCGCGGGGCCCAGGATTCTAGCCACGGACGCGCGCTGTGCAGCGGGTTGTGCGCCCCTACACTTGCGGCATGAGGTCTCTGCTCACCGCACTTGCGTGGTTCGTCGTCTGCGTCGCTCCCTCGTTCGCCCAATCCGGACCGTTGCGGGTCTTCCTGCGGGGCGGACCGAAAACGCACGGACCCGGCGAGCACGACCATCCGCGCTTCGTCGAGGAGTGGAAGCCGCTGCTCGAGGCGCGTGGCGCGAAGGTCGACGGCGCGCTCACGTTCCCCACCGCCGCACAGCTCGCGAGCACCGACGTGCTCGTGCTGTACGCGGCCGAAGGCGGCTCGATCCACGGCGAGGACCGCGCGAACCTCGAGCGCTTCCTCGCGCGCGGCGGCGGCATCGTCACGGTGCACGACGCGGTGTGCGGCGACGATCCGCACTGGTTCAAGACCGTCGTCGGCGGCGCGTGGGAGCACGGCCACTCGCGCTGGCACACGGACACCATCGACCTGTACCTGAGCGAGGCGCGCCACCCGATCACCGACGGCGCGTCCAACTTCCGCTTCAAGGACGAGGTGTACTGGAAGCTGCACATGATGCCCGAGGCCAACCTGCTGATGGTCGGCTTCCACTCGGTGTTCGACATCACGCCGCAGATGTGGACCTACGAGAAGGACAACTACCGCTCGTTCGTCACGCTCCAAGGGCACTTCCACGACTCGTTCTCGCACGACGCTTGGCGCACTCTGCTGCTGCGCGGCATCGCGTGGGCGGGCAAACGCGAGGTCGATTCGCTGCTGAAGCCCGGTGAGGCCGCGGGGTTGCGCTATCCGACCGGCGGGCCGACACGACCCGACGCGGCGCACCGAGGCATCGAGCTGCATCCCGACTTCGAGCTCTCGCTCGCGGCCGCGGAACCGCTCGTAGTGAAGCCGATTTCGATCGATTGGGACGCCCGCGGCCGCATGTGGGTCGCGATGACGCCGGGCTATCCGCACAAGGAGAAGTTCAGCGGCCTGAAGGCGCACGACGAGATCGCGATCCTCGCCGACGAGGACGGCGATGGCCGCATGGACGTGCGCAAGACGTTCTACAAAGGCCTCGATCTCGTCACGGCCTTCGTGCACCACCGCGACGGCGTGATCGTCGGCGCCGCGCCCGACATTCTGTGGCTGCGCGACACCGACGGCGACGACCAGTGCGATGCGGTCGAGCCTGTGTTCACGGGCTTCGGCTTCGGCGACACGCACGCCGTGATCTCGAACTTCCGCTGGGGACCGGACGGGTGGATCTACGCGACGCAGGGCTACAGCGGCGGCGCGTCGAACCACATCACGAATGCCGCCGGCCGCGACTTCGGCAAAATCGGCAACGGCCTGTTCCGCTTCCGGCCCGACGGCAGCGCGATCGAGGTCGTTTCGAGCTACGGATCGAACACGTGGGGCTGCTCGTTCAACGAAGAGGGCGAGCTGTTCTTCACCATGGCGAACGGCGCGCACTTGCGGCACGTCGTCGTGCCGGAGAAGTTCCTCGCCGGCAACCGCGTCGACAACGTCGCGAGCTGGAAGGACATCCCCGACCACGACCGCGTGTTCCCCGCGGTGGTTCGCAGCGAGGCGCCCTACGCGCAGATCGATTTCGTCGGCGGATTCACGGCCGCGTCGGGCTCGACCTTCTACGACGGCGGCGCTTGGCCCGAGGAGTGGCGCAACTCGCACTTCGTGTGCGAGCCGACGGTCAACCTCGTGCACCACGACGTCGTCGAGCCCGACGGCGTGAGCTTCCGCGCGCGCAAGATGCGCGAAGCGGAGTTCATCTCGAGCACCGACCTGTGGTTCCGCCCGGTCGATGTGCGCGTGGGCCCCGACGGCGCGTTGTACGTGCTCGACTTCTACAACCAGGCGGCGATCCACAACGACACGCGCGGCCCGGAGCACGGCCCGACGAACGCTGCGATCCGCCCCGACCGCGACCACGTACACGGACGCATCTGGCGCGTGCAACACAAACAGGCGAAGCAGAACGCTGTCGCGCTGCCGTTGCCGACGAAGGCGGAGGAAGCCGTGGCGCTCCTCGAGCATCCGAACGCTTGGGTGCGACAGACGGTGACGCGCACGGCGCTGGCCGGCGCCGATGAGTCCCTGGCCGCGCGAGCGCTGACGCTGCTCGAGCGCGGCGCCAGCGTTCAGGCCCGGATCGCGGCGGCTTGGCTGGCGGTCCGGGCCGGCGCACCAACCCAGGACGTGCTCGGAGTGTTGAAGAACGCCGAGCTCCCGCCCGAGTTGGTTCGCGCCGTCCTGCGCATCGCTGCCGAGGCGCCCGCGGCGCTCGACCCCGCCGAATGGAGCGTGCGGCTGGACTATCGACGCACAGGCAGCGCCCGCACCCAACTTCTCGTCCAGCAGGCCACGGCGGAACTGCCGAACGCCGGGCGCTGGGTCGAGCAAACTCCGGTGCTGCCGCGGCTGCTCGCGCGCTCGCCGAATCCTTGGATTCGTTCGGGCGGAGTGCGGCTCGCAGCGCGCAACCTGCCCGCCTACCTTCGCGCGCTCGTGCTGGACGACGTGTCGGAGGATCCGCTGCTGCCTCCGGCGGTCGCCGCCGCGCTCGTGCGGCGACCCGCGGAGGCCTTGCCCGCGCTGCTCGACGAGCTCGTCGCGCCGTCCACCGCGCGGGCGCCCGGGGTCCAGCGGCAGGCGCTCGCCGCCCTGGCCGGCGCCGCGCGAAGTGTCGAGCCCGAAGCGCGTGTGCGCGTGTCCAGCGCGCTGGCGACGCTGCTGCGGTCTCCGGTCGACGAGGTCGCGCTCGCCGCGCTGCCGCTCGCGACGACTTGGGGCCTGGAGGGCGGGCTGAAGCCGGAGATGGACGCGCTCGCGACTCGCATCGAACGCGCCTTGCTCGACCCCTCTCAGCCGCTCGAGCGGCGAGTCGACGCCTTCGAGGCCCTGCTCTCGATCGCTTCGCGCCGCGCGGCCGCTTTGCAGCACGTCGGAGCACTTCTCGACGCATCGCGCGCACCTGACGAGCAGAAACGCGCGCTCGCGGCGCTCGGGAAGACGGACGACGTGGCCGCAGCGCAGGCGCTCGCCGACCAGTACGCCAAGTTCACCTTGGAAGCGCGCGAGCAGGCCTTCGAGATGCTGGTCGCGCGAGCGAGCTGGTCGAACGAGCTGCTCACTCGGATCGAATCCAACTCGATTGCGATGGCGGACCTCGGCCCGCAGAAGGTCCACCGGCTGCGCAACCACCCGGACGCTTCCGTCTCGCAGCGCGCGACGAAGCTCTTCGAATCGCTCGCCGGCGCGTCCAACGCGCAGGTCAACGCGCTCATCGCGAGCCTTCTGCCCGAAGTCGACAAGCCGGGCGGCGACCGCACGCGAGGCAAGCTCGTGTTCGAGCAGAACTGCGCGAGCTGCCACGCGGCCTTCGGCGCTGGCGGCAACGTCGGACCGGACCTCACCGGCATCGGCGCGCACGGCGCTCACGATCTGCTGCCGATCATCGTCGATCCGAACCGCGCGGTCGAAGCGGCCTTCGCCGAGTGGATCGCGACCACCGTCGACGAACGCAACTTCGCAGGCGTGATGGTGCGCGAGACCTCCGACAGCATCGTGCTCCGCTCGAGCGCGGGCGACGCCGTGATCGCGCGCGAGGACATCGAGACGCTGCGCAACACGGGCCGCTCGCCGATGCCCGCGGGCTTCGAGTCGCTCGGCGCGCCCGCGTTGCGCGATCTGATCGCGTACCTCGCCGGCGATTTCGCGTACTGGCGCGTGCTGGACCTCAAGCCGGTCGTGAGCTCGAACTCGCCGCGCGGCCTGTACGACACCAAGC
>CALFYL010000106.1 GCA_937952135.1 uncultured Planctomycetia bacterium | reverse complement strand
CGAAGCACTACACGCGGCTCGAGGTCGAGGATGTGCGGGCGGCGATCGAGGGGCGCGCGGGGCCGGGCGCGGGGCGGGAGGCGGCGGGGTGAGCTGGGCGCGTGCCGGGTTGTCCTTCGAGCGCAGGTCAATAGGCTCTGACGCTCGCTTGCTACCGTCGGCCCCCTGCGCCGGACTGCTGGCTCGAACTACGCAGCTGCGGGAGCGAGCGCAGTCACTGGAGCGTGCGCCGTCTGCCGAGAGTCAGTGCAACCGCTGAACAGACCCATGGAAAAGCCGGATCTCGCGTCCGTGTACTGCTCGCTGCTCGAGGACATCAGGAAGCGCCTACGGCTCGTACGAAACGTCGTTGACGGCTCGCTCGATCTCGGATCCGAAGTGTCCAACTACGAGTTCGTGTCGGTGCAGCTGCGGAAGTGCCTCGAAATGATCGCGTTCGGATCGCTTTCCGCAAACCAGCCTGAGTACGAAAAAGTCCACGCCAACTTCCGGGAGCATTGGAATGCGCGAAGGATGCTCGCGACGGTGCGAAAGGTGAACCCAGGATTCTATCCAAAGCCCGTCTTCGTCGCGAAAGAGACTCCGGGGCCGACGAGGCAATTCCACTTCGACTACGTCAAGGAAGGGTTTCTCACGGAGTCGGAGCTAGTCGAACTGTACGACCACTGCAGCAAGGTAATCCATGCTCGAAACCCGTTCGCTGACTGGAGCACTATCCATTTTCGGCTGTCGGTTTCCGCGTGGACAGACCGCATCGAGGCCTTGCTACGGCTGCACTTGATACGGCTGTCGGGTAGCCAGACTATTTGGCTGGCGCGGCTTCAGGACATCGATGGACGAGCCCATGTGGCTACAGCCTCGCCGACGTGAATGGCGTGCGCCGCGGAGCCCTCTACGCCGGGTGATAGCCCGCACGACGTCAAGGTCCGCAGCGCCGCCGGGAAGGTCGTCGCGAACGTGTCGTACAACGCGCGGATGTGGCGGCCGAGCGGGGGGCGGGAGGAGATTGTCGTCGGGTAAGATCCGCGGCGGGAGCGCGATGCACGCCCAGGTCCGCTTCGGCAGCGGCGCGGCCGACCGCAGTCAACGCAGCGTGCACCCCCAACGCTCTAGAGCGCGGTCACTTCGGATACTCGCGCCATGTGAGCGCGTTCCGCATGTTGACCCAGATGAGCGGTTGGGAGTTTGGATCCGGCTGATCGACCGGGAAGCCCACACGGACCAGGAGGGACCAACCGTGAACCTCTTTCACAACGAAGATCGATGGCTCTTCACCGATCGCCTCCGCCGTAGGCCAAGTAACAAACAGCACCTGGCCAACGGCCACCCCCGGCGGCGTATCAGCCTGAGGCGTGCATGACGCGGCGATCGCGGCAAGCAGAACCGACCACGTTCGGTGCCTGACTGCGGGCTTGGGAGTCTGGGCGAGATTCAAAGAGCCGAAGGTGCGAGAAAGAAGAGCAAGTGATCGCATCTGGATCTGACGTCACGGATAGCAGGTTTGACGAGCCAAGCCAAAGCTCAAGCGTTGTCCGTTCGCCTGACTTGCGTGACGAAGTCGCCTGCACCGAGGGGCCGATGGAGGTACACCGAGTCGACGTTCAGGATCGACTCCCTGAGCTTGCCAAGTCTTGCCGCGATCTCACAACGCCGAATCCGATGCCGGTCAGCGTCTCTCAGTTCGGATCCAAGCATCCGGTGGTGTTCGTCTGCCCGCGCGCCCTGGCGGCTGAGGGTGTGGTTGTCCCGCGTCGGGGCGTTTCCCGCCTGAGTCGAGAGCCTGATCAACGGGTGACCTTCCTTCTGCGCGGCGGGCGAGCGCATCCTATCCCACCCGCGCTCGACATCGGGCGGACTTGACCGCACCAGCGATCGCAGCCCAGACCGATCAGCTCGCCCCCGAATACCACCCGCCCGCGTCCAGCCCGACCAGTCCGTGCCGGCGCAGGACCTTCTCCGCGGCCGTTCGCACCACCCGCTTCGTGCCGTCGCCGGTCAGGCCGCCCATCCAACCTCACTGAGATCATCACGCGAGCCGCGGCCCAGACGCTCGGGGTCGGGCTGAGCCCGATTCACAGGCGGTGTCGGGTGCTGCGGGTGTCACACCGCGATGATCCGTGGAGCAGCTCTCGCCATCCCGCGTACGGGAAATCCTGAGGCCTCAATCCAAGCGGTTACCGCCTAGCCTCGCGCCGCTACCATCCAGAGGTAGCTCGCTCCAGTCAATCCCATCGCGGAGTCAGCGGAAGCCTGGAGGGGGATTTGTCCCAACACTTCTGCTTGAATGCGCGCTGTGGCCGTGTGGCGAAGCGGTCTACGACAGACACCACATAGCCTGGCTCGATGCGGCGATTGCGAGAAGGTCACCACGATGGCATGCAGCGAACAAGACGCGGCGCTTACCGCCAAGTACATCGCCGAAACTGAGAAGCTGCGTGCGGAGCTGAAGGTGCTCAAGAATCCTTGGAAGAACCCAAGTGCGATCACAGCCGGGCTGACGGTCCTGCTGGTGGCGTTTGCGGCTTTGCTGAGTTGGAACAAGAGCGCGCTTGAAGTGGAGCAGTTGAGCCAGGAAGTGATCCGGTTGAAGAATGTCAATCAGGCGAGCGCCGCGGAAGCGCAGCTTGCAGTTCAGCGTGCTCGCGAACGGAGTGCGCCGGTTGAAAATGAAGCCGCCCAGCAGGCGTTGCTCGCCACGATCAGGTCCGAGGGGAGCGAGCTGCAAGTCGACCTAGACATCCAGCGCAAGGCTCCAGGTTGGGCGCGGAAGCAGGTTAGTGAACTCATCAGCGTCGGGCTGATCGACCGAGCTGAGAGGGTGGCTGACGAGTACGCGTGGTACAGCCGAGAGCCGTACTTCACCGGGATGGAACTGGAGCTTGTGCGTCGAGTTATTGAAGCAATCAAGTAAACAGGAAACCAAGTCGGCACCTTGCTGAGACGCGGACAGGTCGCGGTGCCTCTGAGGTCTTGGTCGGCGACTACGACCGCGTTGCGAACGCGGGCAACGTCAATCCCACCGCGTTCGCGCACTCGACGATCGCCGCGCGCACCCTCTCCTCCAGCTGCTCGCGCGCGTCGAGCACCGCCGCGTCCTCGACCGGAACGCGCCACCGCAGCTCCAGGCCGGCGCAGACGTTGACCTTGTCGCGCCAGGTCGCGGTGAGCTTCTCGTCGAACGCTGACCGCTCCGAGGCCGCCGCGAGCCGCAACTCCACCGGCGTGCCGAACGGCGCACTGAACCCCCTGTCAGCGGACGCGATATCTGAGCGCTTAGGGGACGGCAAGTTTCGCGCACCCTCGCCGAGTCTGACGAGTCCGCAGCTCCCCGCCGCCGCTCACCTCGCCGCCGCATACCACCCACCCGCATCCGGCCCAACGAGCCCGTGGCGGCGCAGGATCTTCTCCGCGGCCGCTCGCACCGTTTGCTTCGTGCCGTCGCGAGTGGCCGCCCAGCTCGGCGATGATCGCCTCGATCAGCGGCTTCGAGGTGTGCGTGAGGTCGTACGCGGAGAGCTTCGCCTGGAGGTCGCCGTGGCGGCCGTACACAGCGAACATGAGTAGGGGCGGCGGGATGGTGGGGGAGCATCGTGCCGCGGATGGGGTCGGGGGCGCGTTCACGCGACCGCGGTCATCGGACTGTACGGGACCACCGAGCTTGAACGGTTCCCGCGACGAAGACTCCGCTCAGCCCCGTCGCTGTCGTCGCATTGCCTCAACCGACTCCCCGACGCCGTCTGCAACTGAGGTCTTCGACCACTCCTGCCAGAACGCCACGGTCGCGCTGTTGGGTTTCGTTGTAGGGGGATCGATCCTGACGCGTGTCGGAAGAAGCGAAGCATCGCCCACCACCAAAGCCTCCCCTACGTCGAGCACAGGAAGAACGTCAGAAAATCCCCCCAAGTCGTCCGGCAGCAATCGACGGATCGTTGCTTGGTCGTCGCCGTTGGTCAGGCGCATCGCCATGAAGTTGTTGCACTGACTAAGTATCGTCCGGTTCACCTCGGCGGGGCGTTGGGTGATAACAACGAGCCCGACACCGTACTTGCGGCCCTCTTTGGCAATGCGCTCAAAACTCTTGAACCCCGCTTCCGCGGCCGACCCGCCTTCGGATCGCTCTGGAATGTAGAGGTGTGCTTCATCGCACATTAGCGCCACGGGATGCCGTTTTCCCGGGTCCATCCACTGTTGCGCGGAGAAAATCACCCGTGCAATGAGCCCGAGTATCAGCGGCAGCACATCGGCTGGCACCTCCGACACGTTGAGCACTTTGACGCCGCCGGACCTAGCTCGCGAGGTAGGTGCAAGTAGGTGCTGGCACAGTTCTGTCATCCACTCATACCTCTCTCGATCCTCCGACTCGGAAAACATAAAACCAAGGCGGCGGTCAGACTGCTTGTTTCTGAGTCGGCTGAGGAAGCGTGTCAGCTTCCCGTAGAAAGGCCCCTGTTTCTCCGTAGTCTTGCCTGGGATCATCTCCGTGTCTTTAGCTTCGAGTGCGTCGATGACGCTGCTCAACTCGTACGAAACGGGACTGTCAATCGTGAACTGCGCCTGGAGCTCCGTTTTTCCCGCTGCGGTGAGATACGCATCCTTGGCGTCACGAACGGCCTGGGAGAAGAGCGACGCTTGGTTGGGAGCATTCTGGTCAGATCGATCGAGCAGTAGGGCGAGCATCTCATCGTATGTCAGGAGCCAGTGCGGCAGGTGAACGACTCCGTCTGCCAGGCCCTTTGAGCCATCCAGATCATCTGGGCCCGCCACCCGCAGATGGCGCACGCCCGGTCCGGCCAGCGTCGAATACTCGCCGTGAATGTCGAACAGAACGGCGTTTGCACTGGGAAGGCTGGCGATCTGCTCCAACAGTCGGGCCACGGCCCACGACTTGCCGCTCCCTGTGCTGCCGACGATCGCCGCGTGCCGCTGGAAGAACCGGTCCCCGTCGAGCAGAGCGTCCGCTTGATCGTCGAGCGTGTATCTTCCTAGGACAAGAGGTTTCGATGCGGTGGAGGCTCCGGCAGAGGCGGCCGGGTCCCCTATGCGTGCGTTGGTCGCGATGGCCTTCATGAAACGTGAAAGTCGATCGCCCTCAAGCAAGAAGCACTTTGCGTCAATCTCGGGCACGGTTTCAAGCGTCCGGCGGAACACGTTGGGCTGTTTCCCCACAAGGTCGATCAGCGTTCCGATCAACGCAACTTTGAGGACATTCTCGATCACGGCTGCAACGTCTTCGCGCTCAGAGTGCTCATCTGTGGCGTCTCCGACCAGCGCTCGCCGGAGGATCTTCTGCACCATTCCCACAAGGTGCTGTCCCGCACGCGCACTGCGGAGAACTACAAGCCGGTTCACTTGGATCGTGCGAAGTCTGACAGGATCCTCCACTTGGATTACCACCGAAGCGGTGTCCACCGTAAACACGCTGCCGACCGCGTCAGAGTCTTGGTAGTCGAAGATTGTCACGGAGCATCACTTTCTGGGCCAAGGACGAGATTGAGAAAATCCGAGAGCTTCCACAGCTCTGACCCATGAAGAACGACGCCGCTGCGATACTGCGGGCAATAGATCTTGGCGTCAGTGCCGCGAGCCTCGATTGCGAGGAATCGGGGCACAGCCGCATCAACCACGACGCTGCGCGCTGAGGAGGTAAGAGTTCTCGCCAGTACCACGATTGGCACACGGTCGGTTCGTATCCTTCGTCGGAGGACCGGGTGGATGTGTTCGTCGCCGAAGCCATAGCCGATGCAGAGAAAGCTAGCTGCTCGCTTAAGACTTTCGTCGGCCAACGCTGTGACCGTGCGAAACGGGTCCGCGTGGGTCTTTTGGTACTTCGATATCCCCGGCGTGACGATCAACGGTTGACAGTCGGGCGGAATTGCGGTGGGGAGTGGAACGGCTCGCACCTCACCACTTCTATCGAGGAACCAGTCGAGCGACCCGTGCGGCTTGAACACCTGAATACGGGGCCGTGAACCGGTTCCGACCTTCAACGCCGCGTCGTCGAAGTGCTGTATCCAGCCGCCTTCAAATCCCGTCGATGCCCGGGTTTCAGCAAGATCCGCTGCATACTCTGCGAGGCGGTCGTAGTTCGTCGTTACGACGGACACGTTCGGGTTCGCCGTCCGAAGCAGGTGCCTCAGGTACCGGGTAAGCGGCAATGCCGTGCGCCCCGATACAAGTTGCTCGTGCAACTTCAAGTCGGGCTCCGAGATAGCGCTCCAGGTCTCCGCTATAACCTCGCTAAGAAGTGAGTTGCTCAGTGGCGCCTCGGAGAGCGATCGTTCGAGATCCTGAGTTCGGTTGAGTAGGTCGCTGAATTTCGCCCACGCTGTCTGATCGTCCCCAGACCTCGTTCGTGGTCCGATAGTTCGGAGAATGTGATGAGCAAGAGGTCCCATCCCAGGCAGGCCGTGAGCCACCGACGCGCCACTTCCAAGGACGATCAACGGACGATCGGCAAGATACGTCTGGGCGACGAGCGCCACGGACTCGACGGTGGCGACGCCACCGTTCACCTCGATCGCACTCATGAGCACCCCATCCGTTCGGCGAGCATTATTTCCTGCTCTCGGTTCGGTGGCGGATGGGGTGGGCTTCCGAGCGCAAGATCACCAAGTCAGGGTAACGCGGACGCGGGCGACCGGGGAGCGGTGTAATAGCTCGAGCTCGAGTCACATCAGGTCCACCCGTCGAGCTGCCACGCTAGTTCAGTCCGCTTCGCACCGCCTTGCCCTCGCAGTCCGGGCGGTTGCGCGCGCAGTGCATCTTCACCGCCGGAGCCCCCCGCGCCCCCCCCGATCCTGTCCACCCGCCCCGGTGCGAATACGCGGCGCTCAGGCGCGCGCAGGACGGCGGGGGAGC
>CALFYL010000105.1 GCA_937952135.1 uncultured Planctomycetia bacterium | reverse complement strand
TCGAGCCGCCGCTGTGCTTGCGCCAGCCATTGGATGAGATCGGACGCAATCAGCGCGCGCTTGCCAAGGTGCGCAGCGGCGAAATCTCCCGCGAGCCCGTGCACGCGCACCGCAGCGCACGCCGCGTCGAGCGGAGTCCAGTTTTCGTGCTCCCCTGTCGCGCACAGCGCGAGGTACGCGCCGAGGATCCCCGCGAGCACGTCGCCCGAGCCCGCGGTGGCCATCCCGCTGTTGCCCGTGTCGTTGACGAACACGTGCGAGCCGTCGGTGACGACCGTGCGCGCGCCCTTGAGACAGACGATCGCGCCGCTGCGCTTCGCCAGCTCGCGCGCGGCCGCTTCGCGCTCGGGATCGGTGCGGCCCAGCGCGCGGCCGAGCAGCTTCGAAGCCTCGCCGGGGTGCGGCGTGATCACCGTCGGCGAACGCCGCGCCGCGAGCTTCTCGGGCGCCGCACCGAGCGCGCCCAAGGCGCCCGCGTCGAACACCGCGGGACACGGAAGCGGCGCGTGCAGCAGCGCTTGAACGAGCGCTTCGGCGCGTTCCGCCGGCGCGAGGCCGCAACCGACGACGACGGCGTGCAGTTCGAGCGCCGCGAGCTTGAACGCGACATCGTGCGCGTGCTCGAGCTCGAACAGCACGGCTTCGGGCGCGGACAGCGGCACGAGCGTCTCGAGTCGATCGGCGCTCGAACACGCGACGCTCACGAGCCCCGCGCCCGCGCGCTGCGCCGCGCGCGCGACGAGCAGCGCCGCGCCCGGCATCCAACGGCTGCCGCAGATCACGCCGACACGGCCGGCCTGGCCCTTGTGGGCATCGGGCGCGAGTTGCGGCGGGATGAGCGAGCGCTGTTCCTCGCGCGGCGCCATCAGCGCACGACCTCGAAGCGCCCCACCACCGCGCCGGCCCAGTTCGTGACCGGCCCGGCGCTCCAACTCGCCAGCGCGTCCACTTCGCTGCTGGACAGGTAGCCGAATCGCTGCAGCACGTCGATCACGACGGCGTTCATCGCGCGGTAGCCGCCGTCGTCGATCTTGATCGCGAAACCTCGGTCCGCGCCGCGGATCCCGACCACGTAGACCGCTTCGGTGCCGAGCTTGGGGAACAGGCGGCCGTTCGTGACGCGCAGGATGTCGCTGCACAGGCTCTGCGTCGTCGAACCGATCAGATCGGGATGGCGTTCGGCGGCCTGGGTGAGACGGCGGCACGCGAGCGCGCGCGGCGCCGGCAGGCCGTCCGGATTCGCGACGCGCGCGAGGGCCGTCGCAAGCCGCGTGAGCGGAAGGTGGAACGTCGGCGCGCTGCAGCCGTCGACCGCGACGTGCAGTTCCTCCTCGCGCGCCCCGCTCATCTCCAGCAGCGCCTCGCGCACCAGGCGCTGGCCCTTGCTGCCTGGATCCAGGTAGTGCCCGAGGTCGTCGCCCAGGTGCGACGCGAGCGCGAGGAAGCCCGCGTGCTTGCCGGAGCAGTTGTTGTGCAACGCGCTCGGCTTCTCGCCCCGGCGCAGCAATTCGCGGCGCGCCTGCGCGTTCACCGGCGTTTGCGGGCCGCACTTGAGGTGCTCGACGCTCAGCCCGAGGCGTTCGAGCAGCGCGCTGACACCCGCGACGTGCATCGGCTCGGCGTGGTGCGAGGAGAGCGTGATCGCCAGCGCCTCCTCGCCGAGGCCGAAGCGGTCGGCCGCGCCGCTCTCGATGAGCGGAAGCGCCTGCAGCGACTTCGTCGCACTGCGCGGGAAGACCGGCTGGTTCCAATCCCCCTGGCCGTCGATGACGGCGCCGCTCGTGTCGACCAGCACCCATGCGCCGCGGTGTTGGGATTCGACGAACGACGAGCGCCAGAGGCGTGCGAGCACCGGCTGTTCGGCCCAAGCCGTGGACGAGCTTCGCTCGAGGGGGGCGGCGTCGACGTGGGGCATGGACGGAGATCGTGTCTCGCAGCGAACATTCTACGCGCCGGCGAGTCGCGAAGTGTCCCCGACTCTCGGGGGACGCACTACAATCCCGCACCTTGATCCCGTTCGACGAGAATCCGCACGCGCCTCGCGACCCCCGTCGATCGATCGGCGGCTCGGGTCGCGAAGCGCGTTTGGCGCGCGGCGGCGCCGACGGCGCGCTGCTCCGGGAACTCGAGCTGCGCAAGCTGCAGGCGGGCGGAGCGGACCGACGCCGCTGGGAGCGGCTCGCGAGCTGGCTGGTCGGCCCGCTGCTCCTGACCGCCACCCTCGCCGCGGTGCTGTTCATCCTCCGCGGGCCCGACCACTTGTTCGGCGTCGTGTTCGGCGGGGTGCTCGCGCTCGGACTGGCCTGGATCCTGATCTCGTCGCTCTTCCCCGGGAAGGCCGACCGCCGATGCCCGCGCTGCGGCGCGCACGCGCTGGAACGGCTGGACCCGAAGACCACGCGAGGCCTGCGCTGCGGAGCGTGCGGGATGGTCGACGCGCACACGAGCTCGTTCCTGCTCGCCGAGGACGAGGGCGCGACGATCGAGGACATCGCGCTCCGCGACCGCACCGAGCGGCGCTTCTGAAGCCGCTCGCGGCCGCAAGAAACCGACACTTGAAGCCGGCGCGGCGATAATCGACGCTCGTCCGCATGGGGATGGAGAGCACGCCCGAGCTGAAGATGGTCGAGATGGTGGTCTCGCGCATCGTGTTGCGCGACTCGGCCCGCGGCCAGCACATCTACCTGAAGGAGCGCGACGGCGCGCGCGGCTTCACGCTCGTGATCGGGACCTGGGAGGCGGAGGAGATCCGCCGCGTGCTCGCCCACGAGGAAGCGCCGCGCCCGATGACGCACCAACTCGCCCTGGCGATCGTGCGCTCGCTCGGCGGGCGCGTGGTGCGCTGCGACATCGTCGACTTCCGCGACCACACCTTCTTCGGGCAGCTCGCGATCGAGTCGCTCGACCGCAAGAACCTCGCGCTCATCGACGCGCGTCCGTCCGACGCCATCGCGATCGCGCTGCGGGCCGGAGCGCCGGTGCGCGTCGCGGAGTTCGTGCTCGAGCAGGTGCGCTCGGATTCCGCGGGCCCCGACCCGCTGCCGGGTCCGCCGCCAGCACAGGCGCCGCCGACGAAGCCCCGCGAGGGGTCCCCGGGAACCGGTCCCGACGACGCGATCGGCGGCGAAGATCCCGGCGACGCGGCGACGGGCGAAGAGCCCGAAGCCGACGAGCCGCGCTGAGTCGAGCGGAACGTCCCAGCCGGTCGGCTCGCGAGTTCCGTGCTCGAGCCCGGTGACGCGACCGCGGTTCTCGCGCCCGGTCCACGCACCTAATTTTCAGGCGGAGTGTGCGCGCAGCCCGGTTCGTCGCACACGCCCGGCTCGGCGACCGGGGCGTCGGGCGCCGGCGAATTCGACGAAGCCGCCGATGCTGCGTTCGACGAGCTCTTCGGCGCGCTCTTCGACTGAGGCTTGCTCGAGATCGGCATGTGCGGGTCGTACCAGATGGCGCCGAGCGCCACGTCGACCGGCCCGACGCCGACGCCGAAGCCGGCGAGTCCGAGCTCGAGCCGCGCGAGCTTCCACAGCACCAGTTCGAACACCGCGCCGCGGCTCGTGCCATCGAACAGATCGACGCTCAGCGCTCTCTTCTCGTCGCGCCAACCGACGACCGCGTGACCGTCGACGAGCCCGTCGGCGCGCACTCCCGCGGGGCGGCTCTGCGACTGAACGGAAACCACGGTGCACGAAGCGCTCGTCGCGGCGAGCGCAGCGAGCAGTGCAACGGAACGAAGTCGAAGGGCGAACGGGCGGACGAGCATGGGCGTTCTTTCCTCTTTTGCGAGCGCGCGGTGGAGGCTGGGGCGCGCGTCGAGATCGGCCGGAATCCTATCCGGACGACTTCGCCTCACGCACCCTTCGCGAGCGCCGCCGCAAGCAAGATCCGCGTTCGAGAGCGCCCCTCGCGTGCGTGCTAACATGCGCCCCTCGGAGGCGTGGCAGAGTGGCCGATTGCAGCGGTTTTGAAAACCGCCAGGGGGCAACTCCTCGAGGGTTCGAATCCTTCCGCCTCCGCCCTGCGGCAAAACGGGCTGAAGAGCCGCGGCGCCTCGCCGGGCGCGGCGAATGACCGCGGATTGGGCCTGCCTGGAAGCTCGAGCACGCGGTAGGTTCGAGGCAGGTCCCTTTCCAGCGTCGCCATTCGAACCAACACTCCGTGCACACCCCCACTCTCGTCGCTCTGCTCGCCCTGTCGGTCCCGGCCAGCGCCCAAAGACTCATCGCCTTGGACAGCAACCGCACGCTGTACGAGTTGGACCCCGCGACCGCGGCGCAGACGCAGATCGGCGTCGTCACCTCCAACGCGGGCACGGCCGCCGGCCTGGCGTACGACGCGTCCACCGGCACGATGTTCCTGACGTCCAGCAGCCTCGATTCGGTCTACACCGTCGACATCGCGACCGCCGTGGCGACGCTGATCGGCGGCTACGGGAGTTCGCTCTTCGTCATGCACGGCCTGGAGTTCGACAGCTCGACGAACACGCTCTACGGGCTGTCGTCGCACGACAACGGGCTCTACACCGTCGACCCGACGACGGGGGTCGCGACGCTGGTCGGCACGACGGGGCTCACGAGCTTCACGAACCTCGGCTACGACTCGAACGCGGACGTTCTGTACGCGACGAACAGCTCGACCGACAGCTTCTATTCGATCGATCGCTCGACCGGCGCGGCGACCTTGATCGGGCCGCTCATCGGGCCCACGAACCCGCACGGCCTCGCCTACGACGCGGCGACTTCGACCATGTACCTCGTGTGCAGCAACACCGACTCGCTGTACACCGTCGACCTCGCGACGGGGCTCACGACGCTGATCGCTACGTTGGGCTCGGGCAACTACCTGGGGCTCGCGTTCGTGCCCGGCTCGCCGACCTCGCCGACGAACTTCTGCACGGCGGGAGTGTCGACCAACGGCTGCGTCCCGAGCCTCTCGGCCGACAACCAACCGAGCGCCTCGATGGCGGCCTCGTGCGTGCTCACGGTGAACAACGTCGAGGGCCAGAAGGTTGGCCTGCTCTTCTACGGCATCGACAACACCGGCTACTCGCCGCCGCCCTGGGGCGCGGGGACGAGCTTTTTGTGCATCAAGGCGCCGACGCAGCGCATGCCTGCGCAGGGCTCCGGCGGCACGGCGGGTCAGTGCAACGGCGTGCTGACGAACGACTGGTACGCGTTCCTGGCGCAGAACCCCGGCGCGCTCGGATCGCCCTTCTCCGTCGGCGACAAGCTCTACGCGCAAGCCTGGTACCGCGATCCGCCGGCCTCGAAGACGACGAACCTGTCGGACGCGCTGGAGCTCACCTACGTGCCCTGATCTCAAGGCGCCTTCGACCCTCGCAGCGGAGCAGCGGTGTTCGTCTTCGAGGCCTCGGCCGGGCCGAGGGCTACGATGAGCGCATGTTGAAGCGAATCCTCGCGGCGGGAGCGGTGTTGAGCGGTGCGTTGATCGCCGCGGCGCCGTGTGCGCCGCAGTCCGAGAGTTCGCAGCGAGCGAACAGTTCGCCGCAGTCGCCCGCGAAGGAAAAGCAGGAGCAGGGCGCCACGTCGAAGACGGCGCAGGCCGCCCAGGCGCCGGAGAAGGTGTTCTTCATCGGCCACAGCCTGATCTCGGACATCCCCGACATGGTGGCGGCGTTCTCGGCGACGCCGCCGGTCAAGCGTTTCGCGTTCAAGGAGCAGTTCATTCCCGGCGCGCCGCTGCGCTGGCAGTGGGAAGAGCCCGAACGCGCGAAGAAGCCCGACTACAAGTCGACCTTCGTGCCGCAGTTCCAAGCGATCTACGAAGCCGAGTTGAAGAGCGGCGCTTACGACGCGCTCGTGCTCGTCGAAGGATCGCCGCTGGGCGCGAAAGGCGCGGAGAGCGAGTCCGCGGACTACCTCGCGCGCTTCGCGCAGCTCGCGCGCGACCACAACCCGAAGGTGCGGGTCTTGTTCTACGAACCGTGGGCCTGCGTCGAGAGCGGAACGCCGGCGGGCTGCGAGTACGACACGCAGAGTCCGAACCGCGAGCTGGAGTGGCGCGAGCGGCTCGAAGCGGACGGCAAGCGCTGGGAGCGCGTGGTCGAGCTCGCGAACGAACGCTTGACCGGCGAGGGGCGCCCCATCGAGCTGATCCCGGTCGGGCGCGCGCTCGGCCGGCTCGTCGACGCGATGGAGGCGGGCGAAGTCGAGGGCTTGTCGAAGCGCCGCGAGCTGTTCGAGGACTCCGTGCACCTCAACGCCTACGGCAAGTACTTCGCGGGGCTCGTCACCTGGGCCGCGCTGTTCGATGCGAGCCCCGTGGGGCGCGCCGCGGCGCCGAGCGACCGCTGGGCCCGGCCCTACTGGAACCAAGCGAATTGGGCCGGGAAAACCTGCCCTGCGCCGCGTCCGGCGGCGATCCGACGCATGCAGGAAGTCGCCGCCGCGAGCGTCGTGCGCTGACGGCGAGCGTCGTGCGCTGACGGCGGGCGCTCAGTCGAAGGCGCGGTGCTCGCCGCCGGTGACTTCCGAGATCTTCTCGAGCTGCTGCCGGTACCAGTCGCTGTCGCTGTAGACGATCGTGTGCACCACGACCTTGTGGAAGCGATTGAGCTCGCGCAGGTGCCAGGTCACGCGGTTCCAGTGCACGTAGGTCCCGATGTCGGGCTCGCCCGACGAGAGCAGGAAGGCCGTGTCGAGGTCGGGGTCGGAGATCACCTGCTCGAGCAGCTTCCAGATGTCCTTCGAGCGGCCGCGCGGCGCCTTCTCGACGAACTCGAGCGCGCGCTTGCGCGATTTCGCCGTCAACTCGACCGGCCCCTTCTCCTCGAACACGTTCACGTTCTCCGCGTAGGTGAACACGTTGTAGGTGAGCTGCCCTTCGAGCTTCTCGAGCACCGCTTCGAGCTCTTTTTGCGCCGCGACCGCCTTCGAGCTCGACGCCGACTTTAGCGCGCCGTTCATGGCCTCCGACTTGTCGATCAGGAACGCCGTGTGGTCGCTGTTCACCTGCACGCCGTGGTACGCAACCGTTCGCGGGCCGTCGTCGCCGCCGGCCGGCGCGGCGCCCTCGGGGAACGTGAACGTCTCGCGGTTGTCGCGCCACCACGCTTCCCAGGTCGCCTTCGAGCGGTGCTTCTCGCGCGTCAACTCCTGCAAGCGCGCGATGGCGCGCGCCGCGACCGCGGGCCGGCCGTCGCCGAGCGCGCGCACCAGCGCGTCGACCGCCGTCTTGGTGCGAACGCCGCCGAGGTTGTCGACCGCTTGCATGCGCGGGCGCCAATCGGCGTCGGCGAGCGCGGCCGTGCTCCACGCTTCGTGCTCGCCGGGATAGCACTCCGCCGCCGCCGCGAGCAGCGCGCAGCGCACGCCGCCGTCCTTGTCCTTGAGCGCCTTGACCAGCGCCGCACGGTGCGCCGCGGGATCGATCCGGCACAGCGCCTCGACCGCGTTCGCGCGCAGGATCTCGTCCTTGTCGCCGACCAGGCCGACGAGCGCCTTTTGCGCGCCTTCGAACTTCATCTTGCCGCACGCGCGCGCCGCCGCGCGTTGCACGCCGACTTCGCGATCGCGCAACGCCTTGTTCGCAGGCTCGCCGAAGTTCGCGTCCTTGTACTCGCCGAGCACTTCGACGCACCACTGGCGCACCCACTCGCTCTTGCTCTCGGCGAGCTCGACCGCGACGCGCCGCCGCGCGTACGGATCGGTGATGCGCACCAGCCCGCCCCACACGACGTCGCGGTAGTGCGCCTGCGGCAGGAAGTTGCCGCCGCGGTTCTCCCACATGCGCAGCACGCTGAGCATCAGCTCGACCGCCTCGACGTTGTTCAGCCGCACGCAGATCTCGGTCGCTTCGGTGCACTCCCTCTCGGGCGCGAGGCCGTACTTCGAACGCGCTTGATCCAGTTCGCTCGCCTGGGGCGGCGCGGCGAGCGCCGGCGACGAAAGCAGCCCGAAGAGGGCCAGGCCATGGAGCAACAAAGAGCCCAACGAAGGGCCCGGCGAAAGGTTGAGCATCGGGGCTGAGTGGGACGGCGCCGCGGGGGAGGCGAGCTCGGGCGGCTCATTTAGCCAAGGCGGCGCGCACCTCGCCATGGCCCTCGCGCGGCAAATCGCAGCCTGAATGCGAGGCTTGAATGCGAACCCGAGATGCCAGCCCTCGAAGCGAAATGCGCGGAGCAAGCGCGAACACGGACGCGCGCCGCGCGAAGTCTTGCTGACGAAAGCAGGCCTCGCGCGGCGCGCACCCGTGCCTTGAAACTATCTCGCCAACTACTTCGGCGCCTGCACCTTGATCGAAGCCGCGGCCTTCGGCTCGACCTTCGGGATGCGCACCTCGAGCACGCCCTTCTCGAGCTTCGCGACGACGGCGTCGGCGTCGGTGTTCAAGCCTTCGGGAAGCGGCACGGCGCGACGGAACGCTCCGTACTGCGACTCGACGCGGAAGTACTCCTTGTCCTTCTTCTCGTCTTCCCACTTGCGTTCGCCGGAGATCACGAGCTGCTGGCCGACGACCTGCACGGAGACGTCCTTCTCGGACACGCCCGGCAGTTCAACGGTCACGACGAACTCGCGTGTCGTGTCGGCGAGATTCAGCGCCGGAGCGCTCCCGCGCTGGAAGACCTCGGGCAAGCGGTTGGACGTGTTCTTGAAGAACTCCTCCATCCAGTTGTCGAGGTCGCTGCCGAACAGTTGGGTCGGACTCTTGTTTCCCCAGGGGATGAGTTTCATGGCGTGACTCCTTCGTAGGGCGTTCGCCGTTCCGCTCGGGACGGAGCGGACCCCGGCGACCGCGCGCGGAACCACAACTACGACACCCCGCCGAGGGCCACCGTCGGCAAAAGTGGGCGCCGGCGAAGCACGCTGTACGGGCGGTGCGTGTTCGCCGGCGGAGGGGAGAAATTCGCGGCTGAAGCTACGACTGCATCAAGCCCTCGCGGATCGCGAGGCGGGCCAGTTCCGCGGTGGAGTGGCAGTCGAGTTTGCGCTGCAAGTTCTCGCGGTGCTTCTTCGCTGTGCCGAGGCTGATCGAGAGTTCGCGCGCGACGTCCTTGTTGCTCTTGCCGAGCGCCAGCAGTTGGAACACCTCGCGTTCGCGCGCGGTGAGCGAGTCGACGCGGCTCGCCGATGCGGCCTGGATCGGCTCGCCGCGGCGCATCTTCGCCACCAGGCCGCCGGCGACCTTCGGCGAGAGGTACGGCCGGCCCTCGAACACCGCTTCGATGCCGAGGAGCAGCTCGCTCGGATCGGAGTCCTTGGAGAGGTAACCGTCGGCGCCCGCGCGCATCGCCTGATCGACGAAGGACTCGCCCTCGTGGTGGGTCAGCATCACGATCCGCACCCGCGGGTGCGCCGCACGGATGGGCGCGATCGCGTCGAGCCCCGACAGCCCGGCCATCGAGATGTCGAGCAGCACCACGTCGGGCTTGATGAGCGCGATGCGGTCGATCGCGGCGCGGGCGTCGCCGCTGTCGCCGATCACCTCGATGCGTTCGGCCTGCGCGAGCAGACTCTTGAACGCCGCGCGGAGGATGCTCTGGTCGTCGACCAGGTACACCCGGATCTTCGACGTCGGATTGGAAGGCGTGGCGTTGATCATGGCTCGCTCTTGAGGCTCGCTCGGGGGGCTCGCGGGGGCGCGGTTACATGACGATCGGCAGGCGCACTTCGAAGCGCGCCCCGCCGAGGTTGAGGGATCGGACGACCTGGAGTTCGCCGCCGTGTTCGTCGACGACCTTCTTGCAGAACGCGAGGCCCAGGCCGGTGCCCGTGGACTTCGTCGTGACGAAGGGCTTGAACAGCGTCGCGCTCACGCTGTCGGCGATGCCCGGGCCGTCGTCCTCGACGCTGATGAACACGCCGCCGTCGCTGGACGGTCGCACCGAGACCAGCACGTTGACGGGACCGGAACGCGATTCCAGCGCGTTCTTGATCAGGTTCGTGAGCACTTCGTCGAGCAGCTGCCGGTCGCCGTTGAAGACCAGTTTCGTCGGTTCGACGCTCGCCCGCACGTTGGAGCCGCGGCGCACGATCTCCGTGCGGAGCGCGCGTACGACCGAGTCGACGAGCTCCGCGCCGTCGATGGCGCCGATCTGGAGGCTCAGGGGCCGCGCGAAGGTCAGCGTGCGGCGCATGATCGCTTCGAGGCGCTGCATGCGTGTGACGAGGTCCTCGAGGACCGCGCGGTCGTCCTCGCCGAGTTGCTTGGCGACGGCGCGCAAGGCGAGGTTGACCGCCGTGATCGGGTTCTTGATCTCGTGCGCGAGCACCGCCGCCGACTCGCCGATCGTCGCGAGGGCGCGGAGCATCGCCGTCTCGGTGCGCTGCGCGCGCTTGAGATCGTTGATGTTGCGGCCCTCGGGGATGATCAGGCGCACGACGCCTTCGGAGTCGAGCACCGGCTTCAGCGAGAAGTCCATGCACACCAGCTCGCCGTCGCCGCCGCGGTGGAGCGTCTCGAAGCGGACGAACTTGCCCTGGGCCGCCTCGAGCAACGCCGCGCGCACGCGCTCGCGCTCCGTCGGATCCGGCCACCACGGCGTGTCCCAGAACTTGCGGCCGAGGATGTCGATCCGTTCGCAGCGCACCATGTCGAGCGCGGTCTGGTTCACCTCGAGCACGGCGCCGTGTTCGTCGAGCAGGCCCATGCACTGGAAGGAGCTGTCGAAAATCGCCCGGAAGCGGCGCTCGCTCTCCTCGAGCGCGCGCTCGACCCTGCGGCGCGCCGTCACATCGCGGAACGAGCCCACGAACAGCGGCGGCAAGCCGTCCGGCATCTCGGCGCGCGCCACGGAGAGCTCGCACACCACGCGCTCGCCGTCCTTGCGCAACACCTCGAATTCGCGCGTCCGCCCGAGGATGTGCGTCTGCCCCGTGCTCCGGTAGTTGGCGAGGTACTGGTCGTGGAGCGAGTGGTGCGGCTCGGGCATCAACTCCTTGATGTTCGTACCGCGCAGCTCGTCGGCCGTCCAACCGAAGACCGTCTCGACCGACGCACTGGCGGTGACGATCACGCCGAATTCATCGATGGCGATCGTGGGATCGAGCACGGAGGCGAGCAGCGTCTTGTAGAGCGCTTCGCTCGCCGCTCCGCCCTCGACCGCGGCCGCAAGACGTTCCGACCGTGAGGAACCGTCGACATCGCGGGGCGCCGATCGGCGTGCGACTCGACCTCGGCCGTTCGGGCCAGTCTCGCGCTCCGGTTGTGCTCGTTCCGTACTCATTCGCTGCTCCTGCGCACTGGGAAGCCGCTTTGCGGAGCCGTCGGAGCGCGACGGCCGATCGGGCATCGGCTCCTTGGAAGGTTCAGCGAACATAACCGAAGGGGGCAGGTTCTCCGCAGAAATGCTAGGTCCTGCATCCGCGCCAACCGTCAGGTGATGTTCGTAGCCACGCGCTTCGTTCAACGTACGCGGAGCGCCTTGGCGCGGGTGTCGTCGGCGACGCGCGCGAACCTCGTACGCAGAGCAAGGTGCAGCGCTACGGCGATCGACCCGCAGGCTCGCTAACCTCCTGGGCCTACCGTGTTCCTCGTACGCGAAGCGCTCGATCCGACTTCGAGCGCGGCAGCGAGAAGCTCGGGCTCGACCTCGAAGTTCCCTCGGCCTCGCACCCTCGCCCAACGCCATGAACATCCTCTGCGGTACTGACTTCTCGGCGCCTGCTGGCATCGCCGCGCGTGCCGCCGCCCGACTGGCCGCCGGCCTCGGCGCCCGGCTGCACCTCGCCCACGTCGCGCAACTGCCCGGCATCCTTCCGGGCGCCGCCGCGACCGTCCACGAGCTGAGCGGCGAAGAGTTCGAGCGCCGCCGCGCGCTGCTGAAGCGAGAGGCGAACGACCTGCGCGAGCTCGGCGCCGAGGTGCTCGAGCACCTGGTCGAGGGCCGGCCGGACGAGGAGCTCGAGCGGCTGACGCGCGAGCTCGAGGCCGATCTGCTGGTCATCGCGCCGATCGGCGATGGACGGCCGAGCGTGTGGAGTCTCGGCGGCGTGGCGATGCGCGTCATCAAGTCCGCCGGCGTGCCGACGCTCGTCGTGCGCGAAGAGGCGAGCCTGAAGGCGTGGCTCGCGGGCGGGCGCACCTTGCGCGTGCTCGTCGGCGTCGAGCCCAAGACGCCGATCGCGACCGCGCGGACGACGCTCGAGCGGCTGGCCGGCGCGCGGCCCATGGAAGTGGTCGCGGGCCAGATCTACGCGCGCGGCGAGCGCCGCGATTCGCCCCGCGACCGATACGAGGCGGAGCTGACGGAGGCGCTGGGCAAACGCGTCGGAAAATTCGGGGGCGCCGCGCCGCGCTTGCACCTGCTCGCCGGCTGGGGCCGCGTGGCGGAGCACATGCTCGAGCTCGCCGCGCTCGAGGCGGCCGACCTGATCGTCGTGGGCACCCACCGCCGCGCCGGCGTCGACCGGCTGGTGCACGGCTCGGTGTCGCTCGATTTGATCGGCGCGTCGGCGCGCAACGTCCTCACGGTTCCGATCGTCCTCTCCGCGCAGGACGCGCACCCGGTCCGACGCGAGTTCAAGCGCGTGCTCGTGCCCGTCGACCTGTCCGAGTTCTCGCCGCGCGCCGTCGAACACGCAGCCTCGCTGCTCCCGCGCGGCGGCGTGCTGCAACTCCTCCACGTCGCCACGCCCTACGTGCCTGCGTCGCTCGACTACGGCGCGTTCGTTTCCGTGCCGCCGCCTTCGGCCGAAGAGGCCGCGCGCCTGACGGCCGAGATCCGCGCCAAGCTCATCGCGCTGACCCCGCAAGACGCCGCCGCGCGGCAGCTCGAAGTGCAGGTCGACGTCGTCAGCGCGTTCAACGCCGTCGAGCAGATCTGCTCCGCGGCGCAGCGCCTGAACTCCGACGCGATCTGCATTCCGACGCACGGACGCTCCGGACTCTCCAAGCTCGTCCTGGGTTCGGTGGCGGAGGGCGTGATCCGCCACGCCGCCGTCCCGGTGCTCGTCGTTCCACCCCACGCTCACTGACAGGAGTCCCCCGCCATGGCAGAACCCTTTCGTCGCATCGTGGTCGGTCTCGACCTCGAGCCTTCGAATTGTGCGCCCACGGCGGGGAGCCTCGCGGCCGCCGAGACGGCCCTGTGGCTCGGCGCCGGATCCGGAGCGCACGTGACGCTGCTCCACTCGCTGGCCCAAAGCGAGTACTTCGATCCGCTGACCGACGAGCTGGTCGCGCTGTGCTCGACGGTCACGCCCGAGGGACGCGGACAGATCAGCGAGCTCATGGCTCGCTTCCGCGGGCGCGGCGTTCCCTGCGAGACCGTCGACAGCGCCGAGCGTCCGTCCCAAGCGATCGCGCGCGAAGTCCAGCGCCAGGGCGGCGACCTCGTGCTGCTCGGAAAGCACGACGGCCGCGAATCCGATGCCTCGCGCATCGGGCCGATCGCGTTGCGCGTGCTGCGAGAGTCGGCGGCGCCGGTGTGGACCGTGATCCCCGGCCGCCCCACCGCGCCGCGCGTCGTCGTGGCGGCGACGGACCTCACCGCGGTGTCCGGCGAGGCCGTGCGCTGCGCGGCGACGATCGCACGGCTCGCGAAGGCCGAGCTGCACGTCGTGCACGTTCATCCACCGGCGCTGCACACGCGGCCCGGTTCGAAGCTCGAGCGCGAGGAGCGGCTGCGCGCGGCGATGCGCGCGCCGATCGACGGGTCGTTGCGCGACGAAGCGAAGCTGCACATCCGCGAAAACTCGCCGGCGCAGGGCGTCCTGGAACTGTGCGAGGAGCTCGAGCCCGATCTGGTCGTGTTCGGCGCGCTCGCGCACAAGCGCGACAAGCCGGGCGTCATCGGATCGACCGCCGAGCGCCTGATCGGGCGCCTCGAGACGGCGCTGTTCGTGCTGAAACCCGCGTGACGCACGGCGGGTCGCTCGGCCGGCCTCGCTCGGGCCGCATCGTCAGGCCCGCTTCGTCGGGCCCGCATCGTCGGGGCCGCTTCGTTCAGCCCGCTTCCGCCACGGCGCGCGCGATGTCCATCGTGGTCACGATGCCGACGAGTTTTCCGTGGTCGACGACGATCACGCGGTGGATGCCCTCGCGGACCATCAGCGCGCAGATCGAAGGCAGCGTCGCCGTCGGCTCGACCGTGATCGGATCGGCGGTCATCACGTCGCCGACCGAGCCTGCGCGCACGACCTCGGGGCTGTAGTCGTCCATCGAGAACACGACGTCCTCGTCGTAGGACCCGTCGTCGTCCGGCGAGGCGTCGGGGAAGCTGTAGTTGCCGCGCGAGCTGCGCAGCGGATCGCGCATGTGCTCGGGCTGCGCGATGTCGCGCGCCGAGAGCACGCCGACCAGACGGCCCATGCGGTCGACCACCGGCGCCCCGCTGATGTGCATGTCGGAAAGCATGCGCACCGCCTCGTCGAGCGAGCTCTGCGGATCGAGCTTGAGCACTTTGGTCTTCATGATGTCGCGCGCGGTCAGTTTCGAGAGCGAATGGGTCGTCATGACAGTCCTCGTGGGTGCGCAGGCTCGAAGTGTCTCGGTGGCGTGGGAGCGGCTCGCCTTCCACGCCTTCAAACTTAGGCACACGTCGCAGCGCGCGCCTTTCGCAACAGGTCGAAGGAACGGTGGACGCTGGGCGTACCTAGACCAGGCTCGCGGCTCGTTCGCGCACTACAATCGCTGCATGACCTTCTCGATCACTTTGGCAAGCGCGCTGCTGTGCGCCCCGCTCTCGAGCTGGTGGGCGGCCCCGACGCCGCGCGCGCAGGCCGCGCTTCGCGCGACCGCTCAAGCGCCCGCAGGTCAACCGGCGCTCACGCCCGCGCAGGTGCACGAAGCCGTGTCCGCGTTGGTGGGCCAACGCCGCTTCCAGGAGGCCGAGGCGCGCGCGACCGAGCATCTGCGCCGCGCCCCGAAGGACCCTGTGGCGTGGAACCTGCTCGGCATCGCGCAGTTCAGCCAGAAGCGCTACCACCTGGCCGCGGATTCCTTCGCCAAGTGCGACCAGCACGGCCCCGCCGATGCGGCGGTGCGCACGAACCTCGGCGCTGCGCAGTTCCTGTGCGAGCGGATCGACGACGCGCGCAAGACGTTCCAGCGCGCGCTCGAGCTCGACGCGGCGAATTCGCGCGCGCACCTGTTCCTCGCGCGCATCGCCCAACGCTCCGACGACGCGGCGACCGCCGAGAAGGAGTTCCGCGCGGCGGTGGACGGCCCCGCGCCGGATCCGGTCGCGCTGTTCCACTTCGGCGTGTTCTTGCTCTCCGAGCGACGGCTCGAGGAAGCCAAGACCGCGCTCGAGCGGGCTGTCGCGCTCGATCCGAACTACGGATCGGCGCACAACACGCTCGGCCTCGTGCTGCAGCGCCTCGGCGACACCGCGGGCGCGCAGCGCCACCTCAAGCGCTTCAAGGAGCTCACCGAGCTCGAGGTCGGACACGACCGGCAGCAGATGCGCATCACGGCGCTGCTGCGCGCGACCTACCGCGAGATCGAGGACGGCAACCTCGAAGCGGCGCTCAGCGCGGCGCTCGAAGCGCTCGACGAGGGACCGCAGTTCGCGCTCGTGCACCAGACGGTCTCCGACGTCTACCGACGCATGGGCCGCATCGCCGAGGCGGATGCGGCGGCGAAGCGCGCGGCGGAACTGGGCGCCCAGCAAAACGTCCCGGGAGCCGGCCGGTGAGCGGAACACCGACCGTGCTCGGCGCGCGCGTCGCCGCGCTCGCGCTCTGCTGCGGAACGCTTCCGAGCTGCGGCGACGGTTCGTCCGCTCCGCCCGACGCTGCGAGCTCGAGGAGCCCTGCGACGAGCGCTTCCGGCGCGGCCGCCTCGGCGAGCGGGGCGCCGGCGAGCGGGGCCTCGAAGCCGAGCTTCGTCTCGTTGAACGAGCGCGGCGCGACCGCCGGCGTCGAGTTCGCGCACCGCAGCGGCGCGCGCGGCAAACGCGTGATGATCGAGCAACTCGGCGGCGGCGTCGCCGTGTTCGACTTCGACGCCGACGGGAGGCAGGACCTGTACTTCGTCGACAGCGGCGAGGTGCCCGCGCGCACCGACGAGCAGGCGCCCGGCGGCAACCGGCTGTACCGCAACCTCGGCGAGTGGAAGTTCGCGGACGTCACGGCGAATTCCGGCGCCGCCGGGCGCGGCTACATGATGGGCGCGGTGGTCGGCGACTACGACAGCGACGGAGACATCGACCTCTACGTCACGGCCTACGGCTCGAACTCGCTGCTGCAAAATCAAGGCGACGGAACGTTCCGCGACGTCACGCAGCAGGCCGGCTGCGACGATCGCCGCTGGTCGACGGGCGCGGCGTTCCTCGACTACGACCGCGACGGCGTGCTCGACCTGTTCGTGCAGAACTACGTGGACTACCGCGTGGAAGAGCATCGTCCGTACGTGCAGGCCGGCGTCGATTCGTACTCGCCGCCGGACCTGTTCGACCCGCTGCCGTGCTCGCTGTTTCGCGGGCGCGGCGACGGCACGTTCGAGAACGTCTCGGCGCGAACGGGTCTCGTCGAACACGTCGGCAAGGGCCTCGGCGTGCTCGTGAGCGACCTCGACGACGACGGTGCGAGCGAGATCTACTGCGCCAACGACTCGACGCCGAACCGCTTGCTGAAGCTCCGGCCCGACGGGCGGTTCGAGGAGCTCGGGCTGCTCTCGGGCTCGGGCTACGGCGCCGACGGTCGCGAAGAAGCGGGCATGGGCGTCGACGCGGGCGACTTGAACGCCGACGGCTTGCTCGACCTGGTGGTCACGAACTTCCAGAAGGAGCCCAACTCGCTGTACCGCAACGAGGGCGAGCTCAACTTCACCGAGATCAGCGAACGCAGCGGCACCTCGAGCGCGGCGCGCAAGTCGCTCGGCTTCGGCGTGCGGCTCGTCGACCTCGACCACGACGGCCGGCTGGACCTGGTGGTGAACAACGGACACGTCTACGACAACGCGCCGCTCACCGACCCGCCGGCGACCTGGGCGCAGGCGCCGCTGCTCTTCCGCGGGCTCGGGAACGCGCGCTTCGAGGACGTGCTCGCCACCCAGCCGCCAGCCTTCCAGCGCGCACGGGTCGGCCGCGGGCTCGCGTGCGGCGACTTCGACGACGACGGCGACCTCGACGTGGTGCTGGTGGCGCTCGGCGGACGGGCCGAAGTGTTCGAGAACGCCGGAGGAGAGCGCGGCGCCTGGCTCACGGTGCGCTGCGTCGGAACGAAGCGCGACTCCACCGCGATCGGCGCGCGCGTGGAAGTGCTCTCGGGCGGAGTGCGGCGGCTCAACGACGTGCGCAGCGGCGGCAGCTACCTCTCGCAGTCGGATCTGCGCGTGCACTTCGGGCTCGGCGACGCGACGCAAGTCGAGCGCGTGAGCGTGCGCTGGCCCGACGGAAGCGTCGAGGAAGCGCGCGACGTGCCGACGCGGCAACACCTCGTGTTCGTCGAAGGCCACGGGCTCCAGGTGCGCTGAGCGAGCGCGCTCGGCGAGCCCACGGCGCCCACGCTACATGCGCGTCGCGCCGGTCGGCGGCGGCGCGTCGCTGCGCCAGAAGAAGAGCAGCGGATAGCTCTGGGGCACTTCGAGGCGCATCGGCGCGTAGCGCTCGACGAAGCGCGGGCTCTCGACGAGCGTGCGCTCCCAGTGGCTCGCCTTGAGTTCCGTGCGCCCGCTCGCATCGAAGCTGAGCCAGCCGTTGCCGACGATGATCATCTCGGGATTCTGCGCGAGCACCCACTCGGCGTCGTAGCGCTGGTGGCCTTTGATCGTGATGCCCGGATCGGGCGGCGCTTCGAGGATCGCGGTGTTCGTGAGCCCGAGCATGTCGACGATGTAGAGCCGCGACACCCAGCCGAAGGCGCCGATCGGCGCGAGCGCGACCTTCGTCGAGCTCGGCACGGCGTCCACGACGGCGCGCGCCATGAGCTTCCAGCGCGGCTCCGAATCGGCGTGGTCGGCGGCGAACTCCGCGCGCCGAAGGTGCTGCAACTGCAGCAACCCGACCGCCGCCGCGAACGCGAGCGCCGCCAGGCCCCGGCGCCGCCCGGCGAGCGCGAGCCCGCCTTCGAAGGCGAGCCACGCTCCGATCGGCAGCGCGGGGACGAAGAAGCGCGCGAAGGGCAGGAAGTCGCCGCCGACGTACACGACGTAGGCGACGTGCGCGAGGAAACCCAGCGCCGCCATGCGCACAAGGCTCGCCCCGCGTTCGCCCGCGGCGGCCACGGCTGCGAGCACGACCATCACGCCGATCCCGCACTCGCTGTTCGACTCGGCCAGGTATTCGAGCCCGAGCCGCACGTCGTCTCCGAGCGCGAGCTTCTTCACCGAGTAGGTCACGGGCACGAAGCGGCCGAAGTACGCGACGCGGAAGACTTGCCACGCGATCAAGGGCGCGAGCGCGAGCGTGGCGGGCGCGAGCTTGCCGCGGCGGTGCTCGTGGAACAGGAACGGCAGCGCGAACAGCACCGACTCGTTGCGCACGAAGGTCGCGAGGCCGAGGACGACGGCCGCGGCGAGGGCCGGGCGCTCGCGCGCGACCGCGCGGTCCCACAGCATCGCCCAAACCGCGACGAGCGCCGCCAGCAGCGCGGTGCCGAGGCCGATGATCGCGTGCCAGCCGAGCGCGGGAAGCGCCGCGACGAGCCACGCGGGTCCGGCGTGCCACGACTCGGGATGGCGACGCTTCCACAGCTCCCCCACGGCCCACGCCGCGACGCCGCTCGACACGATCGAGATGGCGATGCTGAAGACCTCCGGGTCGAAGCCGAGGCGCAGCGCCGCGGCCACGAGGAACATCCAGCCGGGCGCCGAGAAGCCCTCGACGCGCTCGCCGAGGTTGAAGACGAGGCCGTGGCCTTCGACGAAGTTGCGCGCGTAGCGGTAGGTGATGAAGTCGTCGTCGCACGGACCGTGGCCGAGGAAACTCGCGGCGTGCGCAGCGGCGACGAGCGCGGCGGCGAGGGGCGCGAAGCGGCGGACGAGGGGCGACATGCCGGGCGACAAGCTACGGGAACCACCCGCGTTCGCGCACGAACTCGCGGAAGGCGCGGGCGACCTCGATGCGGCCCGCCTCTCGGAAGTGGATGCCGTCCTCGAGGAACAGCGCCGTTCGATCGGCGCGCGCGGCGAACTGCGCTTCGAGGTCGAGCAAGGGCACGTCGTGGCGTCGCGCGAACTCGCGCAGCGCTTCGTTGTAGCGCCGGTGCTCCTCCACCACGGCCTCGGAGTCGCGCTGGAACCCGTGTTCGAGCAGGTAGCGCGGAATCGCGAGATCGTGCGTCGACGGCGCCGTGAGGAGCACCACGCGCGCCCCCGCGTCGCGCGCCAGCGTCACGATCGCGCCGATGTTCTCGGTGTACTCGTCGAGCGAAACGCGGTTCCGATCGCGCGTCGGCGCGTGCGCTTCGAGAAGTCCGCTCCGCACGAGCACCTGCCGGGTCGCCTGCAGCAGCGCGCTCGAGCGGTACAGCTTCTCGAAGGCGATCGCCGGCGCCTTCTCGGAATCGACCGCGCCGCGCGCGAGCCAGTGGTCGTTCCAGCCGTAGTAGATCGCCACCAGATCCGGCTCGAGCTTCGCGAGCCAGCGCTGCGCGGCGCGCAGGCCCTGGTGCGACGAGTAGCCCGACAGCGCGAGGTTCACGCACTCGAACGGCTGCGAGCTGTCGCGCGCGAGGTCGCGTGCGGCGATCTCGGGCCACGCGAACGGATGGTCCTGCTGCGAGCACGAATCGCCGAGCATCACGAGGCGCCGCACGCCCGCCGGCTTGGGGATCGCGGGCTCGGGACCGAAGAAGCCCAGGCTGTTCCCGAGCGGGTTGGGATAGGGCAGCTTCCAGAAGAGCTCGTCGTCGAGTTCGAGCTGCCAGAAGTCCTCGGGGTGCGGGTAGCCGAACTGGATGCCCGAGACGTGCTCGTAGCCCGCGCTGCGCAGACCGAGTTCCGGGATCACGAGCAGGCTCTGCAGGGTCGCGAGCGCGAGCAGCGGACCGCACGAGCGGCCGCGGCGCGCGAGCGCGAGCATCCAGGCGCCGCCGGCGAGGGCGGCGAGCGCAAAGCCCGCCGCGAGCCCGAAGCGCCACCGCGGCGCGTCGAACGCCTGTAGTGCGAGCAGCGCCCCGAGCGCGAAGGCCGACGCGAAGTAGGCGGCGCCGATGCGCGGTTTCGTCGCGGGTTGAGCTGCCGAGGCCGTCACGTGGGAAGTCGGGGACACGCGGGCGCGGATCGCGCGCGCTCAGCGCCGCGGCAGGATGTCGCCCCTCGGCAGCCAGTCCCCTTCGCGCAGCACGCTCAACTTCACACCGCGCGTCGACCAGACCGGACCGGAATCCTGCGCGGCGACCTGCGCCTCGCGCGCGTCGAAGACCACGACCGGGCCCTCGCCCAGCACCTCGAAACGCTCGGGCAGCACGATCAGCGCCGTGCGTTCGTCGATGCCGAAGCCGATCTCCGCCGGGCGCTCGAGCACCGCGCTGAGCAGGCGGTTGTTGCGCCGCCGCACGACGAAGTGCTGGTCGACGAGCGCGCCCGGCAGCAGTCCGAGCCCGCGGTCGAGGCCGACGCTTCCCGGCGCGAGGCGCTCGACGGCGTTCTCCGGATCGCCGGTGATCATGCGCTGCGTCATCACCGCCGCGCCCGCGCTCGTCCCGCCGAACACGGCGCCGGCCCGGTGGCGTTCGACCAGCAACTCCGCGACCCCCGCCTCCTGCGCCTCCTTCATGAAGCGGTTCTGGTCGCCGCCTCCGATCCACACGAGGTCCGCGCCGCGGATCGCCTCCCGCGCCGCGTCCACGTCCTCGAATTCGACCACGCGCGCCTCGGCCGCGCCCGCGTCGCGCCACATCTGCGCCGACTCCTCGCCGCGCCGCTCGACCGACGACGCCTGCGGAAGCACGACGACCTTCGTCCGCGGTCCGGCGGCGAGTTCGAGCGCGCGCGCCAGGATCGGCGGAGTCGTCCCGCCGCCGCCGACGATCACCAGCGCCCCGGCGCGCTCGCCGGCGCCGCTCGACGCGCAGCCCAGAGCCATCAGCGCCGCGGCGGCGAACCCCACACCCCGCTCCAGCCTCATCCTGTGCTCCTCGCTCCCATGCTCTGCTCGCTCACACCTCGGCGGTAGGGACACTGGAGTCCTTCAGGCCGCGTGCGGTAGCGCTTGTAGCTCCAAAGGTACTGCTCCGGCGCGCCGCGGATCAGTTCCTCCAGCTCGGCATTCAGCGCGATCGTGCCCGCGATCGGATCCGCGAGGCCGATCGTGCGGTGCGGCTCGACGATGTGGATGCGAAATCCGCGCGCGTGCTCGAGGCGTTCGGCCCACACGAGCAGCACCGCGGCTCCGGTGCGCGCCGCGAGCTTGGCCACGAGCGTGGTCGTGTTCGCGAGCACGCCGAAGTACGGCACGAACACGCCCGATCCGCGGCCCGGGTCCTGGTCGGGGAGAATCCCCACGACCTCGCCGCTCTTCAGCGCGCGGAGCACGCTCGCCACGCCGCCGGCGTCGTTCGGCGCGAGCTTCGCGCCGAGCCGGCCGCGCGCGGCGTTGTAGAAGCACTCGATCTCCTCCACCGCGGGCCGCTTGTACATCGCGGTGAGCGGCGCGAGCGAGCTGAAGTACAGCCCGCACAACTCCCACGCACCGAGGTGCGGCGTCAGCAGGATCAGCCCGCGGCCGCGGGCGCGAGCGAGGTCGAACAGGTCGCGTCCGCGCACGTCGACGACGAGCGAGAGAACGCGCTCGGCCGGCCAGCACCACAGCGCGCCGAACTCCATGAAGGTGCGGCCGGTCTCGACCAGGCTCCTCCGAGCGAGCGCGTCCCGCTCCTCGCGCGCGAGTTCCGGCAGACACATTTCGAGGTTGGCGATCGTCGCGCTGCGCTCCACCGTCGGCAGCGCGCCGAGCGCCCGGCCGGCCCAGCCACCGACGCGGTAGCACGCGGGGAAGCTCAGCTTCGACACGAGGTGCAGGCTCGTGCGCCCGCACCACGCACGCACGGGCATCGAACGCCCGTGCCGCTTGGGTGCGCGCGCCCTGCGCCGCTCGACGCGTGCGTCCGGGGCGTCCGCAGGATGGTTCGAGGTCGTGTCCACGAGAGATCGATTGTGACGGTAAGCCCTCGCGAAGGCAGCGGCAATCGCGCCGACCTCGCCGAGCGCGCGCCTACGCTCTGTCGCGCCCTTCGACTTCGCATTCGGACGGCGCCGCACCTCGCGTGCGTCTGGCAATTGAACAAACGAGCTTGGAGCGGAGCGGCGGAGCTCAGGGGCTCGCGCGCAGGAACCGCAGGCAATCGGCCGAGAGCTGCTCGAGCGCGGACGCGTGGCGCTCGAAGGCCGCCGACTGATCCTCCAGCGGCGTCCAACGCGCGTTGCACGCGATCGGCGGCAGACCGCGCGAGCTGTCGCGCGGAATGCGGAACACGCAGTCGTCGGTCCACAGGCCGACTTCCTCCCAACCGGCGACCACGCGCGCGCGCTGCGGCGGCGGCTCGAGCAGCGACTCCGAGAAGCACGACTCGCGCACGAGGCGCGGGTCGGCGCCGAGGAGCTCGAGCAGCGTGCCGGGCAGGTCGATGTGCGACGTCGGCCGCGTCTCCACGCCGCTCGCGACACCCGGTCCGCGCAGCAGGAGCGGCGTCGCCACTTGTTCGAGCGTGAAGTTGCCGGTGTGGCCCCAGTAGCCGTTCTCGGCGAATTCCTCGCCGTGGTCGCCCGTCACGACGACGAGCGTCGAGTCGAGTTCGCCGCTCGCGCGCAGGGCGTCGAGGATGCGCGCGGCGACCGCGTCGGCGTGGTGCAGTCCGTTGCGGTAGCGGTTGCGCACGAGCCTCGCGAGCTCGGGATCGCGCGAGCCCGACAGCTCCACGTAGTCGAGGTCCCACGCGTACGGCGTGAAGACCGCGTGCTCGGGCGGGAAGTCGTACTTCTGGTGCGCCGAGTCGAGCAACACGAAGGCGAAGAACGGCGGCCGCGTGCGCTCGGGTTCGTCGGAGCGCTCCTGGAGCCAGGTCTCGAAGCGTTCGGCGACGCGCTGGTCGCGGACGCTCGACGGCGCCTCGCCGAAATCGTCCCACACCGCGTCGGGGCACTCGACCCAGGCCGTGCTGCGGAACTCGGGGAAGTCCATCGACGCCGACGAGAGCACGCGCAGCTCGTAGCCGGCCGCGGCGAGGCTCATCAGGAGCGGCGGGGCGCGGCGCGCTTCGAGCACGGGCCACCAATACGAACCGTGCAGCCCGTAGAGCATGCCGAACACGCCGAAGCGCGTGCCGTTGCCGGTGCTCAGGTGGTCGTCGAAGCGCCGCGCGTCGCGCGCGAAGCGGGCCATGTTCGGCGTCACGCGCTCGTCGAGCATGTCGCGCCGCCACGAGTCGATCACGACCACGAGCACGTTCGCGCGCGGCGCCTCCGAGCCGAGCTCGAAGACAGTGCGCGGGAAGTCGAGCACGGTGTCGGGCGCCGAGACCTGCACGTCGGGGAGCGCCGGCCAGCCGTCGCGCAACTCGTCGGGGAGGATCGAACTCACTCGCAGGCGCGGGTAGAGCGGCAGCGCTTCGCTCACGGCGACCACGCGCGAGTCGCGGTCGAGATCGGCGCGCGCGTAGATCGTCTTCTCGACGGCGACGATGAGCAGCAGGCCCGCGATCGCGATCGCGCCCGGGCGGAAGATGCGCCGTCCACTCGGCGCCGTCGCATCGTTCGGCGCGCTGCGCCGCGGTGCGCGCACCAACGCGAGCACCGCCAGGTTGACGAGCGCGATCAACGCCGCCGCGCCAGCCGCGAACCACCACACCTTCGGTCCGAGGCGGTACGAGTCCTCGGCGCCCTTGCTCGTCACGAGGTTCCACGCCGCTGCGCCGAAGTGGTAGCGGAAGAGCCCCCACACGCGCGTGTCGACGAGCAACGCGAGCTGGAAGGCGGTCCACAGCGCGATCTCGCCGCTGCGCACGAAGCGCGCGCGGAGCCGCGTGCGGCGCAAGGCTGCGATGCAGGCCGCGGGGAGCAGCGAGAACGTCGCGACCGCCGACACGAGGCCGAAGTGCGCGAAGACCCACAAGCGCGGCGCCGAGCCCAACTCGAAGCCGTCGAGGTAGGCGAGTCCGATCAGCGACCCGAGGGCGATGTTGAACAGCCACAGGCCGCGCGACGCGGTGGAATCGGTCGAACCGGGAGCGAGGTCGATCAAAGGCATGCGAAATACAGCGGAAAGCTCTGTGGGTCTTAACGAGCGGGCGACCCGGGCGCCAGTTCCGAACTTGCCGCTGCCTGGGCGCCTCGCTACGATCGCCCTGCGCTGGAGAGGTGGCTGAGTGGCCGATAGCGCCGGCTTGCTAAGCCGGTGTACGGGTCTCCCGTACCGCGGGTTCGAATCCCGCCCTCTCCGCCAATCAAGCGCCAATCCAGCGAATGAGGCCTCCTGAGCGCATGAGCCCGCACTTCGCCCGCCAGGCCGGCCCCCACCAGGCGCGCGCGGCCCACGTCCCTCGCCGCACGCCGGCGCCCTCTCGGTCCCGGGGCCCTGGACTCGCCGGCGCCCGCAGGATCGGCCCGCTCCTCGCATGCGGCGCGCTGCTGGCGCTCGGCGCGTGCCGCGCGCAGCGCACGTTGCGCATCACGTCCGTGCCGAGCGAGAGCGAAGTGCGCCTCGACGGCGAACGCGTGGGCGTGACGCCGATCGAGCTCCCCTTCGAACACTACGGCAAGCGCCGCCTGACGCTCTACCACGAGGGGTACCGCACCTACTCGCGCCTCGTCGAGCTCGACCCGCCTTGGTACGGCCGCTTTCCGCTCGACATCGTGACCGAAGTGCTCGTGCCGTTCGGCTGGCGCGATTCGCACGAGGTGCACGTGAACCTGCAACCCGGCGTCGCCGTGCTGCTCGAGCCCGACCTGCAGGACATCCTGGCCCGCGCCGAAGCGATGCGCCGCGCCGGGCCCGAGGGTCCGTTGCGCGGGCCGGCGCGTCCGACGCTGTCGACGAAGCCGCAGCGAACCACGCCGTGAGCCGCGCACCCCGATCGTTCGCTGGAAAGCGCGCGACCGTGATGGGCCTCGGTCTGCAGGGCGGCGGCGTCGAGACCGTGCGCTACCTCGCCGGCGTCGGAGCGCGCGTCACCGTCACGGACCTGCGCCCGCCGGCGAAACTCTCCGAATCGCTCGCGGCGATCGAAGGCCTCGACGTGCGCTGCGTGCTCGGCGAGCACCGGCTCGAGGATTTCACGGACGCCGACGTCGTGATCGCGAACCCCGCGGTGGCGCCCGACAACGAGTTCCTGCGCGCCGCGCGCGCGGCCCAGGTCGCCGTGAGCAGCGAGATGGAGCTGTTCCTCGAAGCCTGCCCGGCGCGCCTCGTGCTCATCACCGGCACGCAGGGCAAGAGCTCGACGACGAACGCGACCGCGCAGTTGCTCGCCGCGGGCGGCGCGCGCGTGCACGTCGGAGGCAACATCGGCCGCGCGCTGATCACGGCGCTGGGCGAGATGCGCGCCGACGACATCGCCGTGGTCGAGATCTCGTCGTACCAGCTCGAGGCGCTCGCGCCGGGATTCGGTCCGCTCGAGCGCGTCGCGGCGGTGTGCTGCGTGAACGTGCTCGCCGACCACCTCGAACGCCACGGCACGCCCGAGAGCTACGAGGCCGCGAAGCGCCGTGTGCTCGACCTCGCCGGACCGGACGCGACCGTCGTGCTCTCGAGCGACGATCCGCGCGTCGGGCGCTGGCGTCCCGAGCGCGGAAAAACCCTGCGTTTCTCGACGCGCGAGGGCAGCGACGCCGAACTGCACCTCGAAGCCGGAGAGTTCCGCCGCGGCGCGACGGGCTTGGGCCTCGTCGCCGACCTGCGACTGCCCGGCGCGTTCCAACGCGCGAACGTGCTGGCCGCCCTCGGACTCGCGCACGCGCTCGGCGCCTCGCCGGCGTCGCTCGCAGCCGCGATCGGCGGCCTGCGCGGGCTCGAACACCGGCTCGAAGACCTCGGCCTGCGCCGCGGCCGGCGCGTCTGGGACAACGGCGTTTCGACGACGCCCGATTCGACGCTTTCGGCCCTCGAGAGTCTCGGCGCGCCGGTCACGCTGCTGTGCGGCGGTCGAGCGAAGGAGCTCGCGCTCGACGAACTCGCCCGCAGCGCGCGAGCGCTGGGCGTCCGAGTGGTGGCCTTCGGCGCATCGGGTCCCGAGCTCGCGGCGGCCTTCGAGCGCGAGGGCGTGCCGACCCACCGCGCCGAGACGCTCGAAGAGGCCGTGCGCGCGGCCTTCGAGCTCACTCCCGACGGCGCTGGGATCCTCTTCTCGCCGGCCTGCGCGAGCTTCGACGCCTATCGCAATTTCCGCGACCGCGCGCTGGCCTTCCGCGCGGCGCTGCCCGAACCCGAGGGTGAGAACAGCGCGGCCTGCGCTACGCTCGCCGACGCATGATCGCCGCCGACGATCCGCGCGCGCGCGAGCTCCTCGCGCGGCTCGCGCCCTACGCGCGCGGGCTGCTGGACCGTTGCGGCGCGTTCGCGCTCTCGCTCCACGCCGACGAGGTCGGCCCCGAGCACCTGCTCGCGACCTTGATGGACGACGAAGACTGCGCCGCGCACCGTGTCGCGCTGCACGCCTTCGCCGACCCCGCGACGATCTCCGAGGAGGCCCGCGCGCTCGCCGCAGGCATCCTGATCAGCGGTTCGAACGCGTCGCTGCCCTTCTCGGCTTTCGGCGTGCGCGCCTTGCGCCGCGCCCGCGCCGACGCCGCGCAACGCCGCTCGCGCGCCGTCGAGCCCGCCCACGTCCTCCTCGCGGCCTTCGAAGAGCTCGAACCCGATGTGCGCGAGACGCTCGCCGACTCGGGCTGGTCGCGCGAGCGCTTGGAGGCGCTCTCCACCCCCGCCGGCCCCGGCGCCCACGCCGTCGTCGACGAAGGCGCACTGTTCCGCAGCTTTTCGGAGCCCGCCAAGCGGCTTCTCTCCGCGGCCGGCAAGCTCGCGCGGCAGGGCGGGCACCGCTCGATCTCCCCGGGCCATTTGCTCCTCGCCAGCCTCTCCTCGGACATGCTGCTCGAGCGCGCTGCGGGCCTGCCGCCCTCGCGCGTCCGCATCGCACTGCGCGGCCGGCTCGAGGACCTCTCCCCCGTGCAGGGCGGTCCGCTGGCCCTCGACGACGCCGCCGAAGCCCTCCTGGCGCGAGTTCCGAACGCCACGAACAGCCTGACGCTCCTCGCGACCTTCCACGCCGGCGGCACGCCCGAGCTGGCGCAGATCCTCCATCGCCACAAGCTCACTCCGGCGCTGCTCGAACGCTCCGCGGGCGCGTTCCTCGATCCCTAGAAGTTCGCGCCGCCGAGCGTTGCTTCAAAGCAGGGGGTCGACGAACGCCCCGCTCCGATTTATACGAGAGGCTGCGCGCGCAGCCCGCCCCAACTCTTCGCTGCCCATGCTCTGCCAAGCCTGCCAACAAAATCCTGCGACGGTGCGCGTGATCGACGTGACGCATCCGCCGCAGTCGGCGCCTGCCGTGTCTCCTTCGGGCGAGGCCGCGAACCCGTCGTCTGGCAAATCGATCGGCACGTCGATCGGCGAGTCGGGCGTAGCGCCGAGCGGAACTCTGGGCGGCGAGTTGTCGAAGCCGGCGAGCGAGGGCGCGGCGACCGAGAGCCACTCCGCGTCGAAGCAGGTCGGCGAGAACCACGCGAACGCGACGACGCACGAGCAGTTCCTGTGCGAGACCTGCGCGCAGGCACAGCACGACGTCTACGGTCAGGCGAAGGATCTGGCCGAGGTGTGGAAGCTGCTGAAGGCGCAGCAGCCGGCCGCGCGCAAGCAGCCGCCCGGCATCTCGTGCCCCGACTGCGGCATGACCTTGCGCGACTTCCGACAGCGCGGGCGCCTGGGCTGCCCGAAGGACTACGAGGTGTTCGGTGCGCAGCTTCGCGACCTGCTCGAGCGCATCCACGGCGCGGCGCGGCACGTCGGCCGCGGCCCGAACCAGGACGAGATGACCGTCGTGCGGCGCAAGCGCCTCGACGAGTTGCAGCAAGCGCTGGCGTCGGCGATCCGCGACGAGGCCTACGAAGTGGCCGCCAAGCTGCGCGACGAGATCAAGTCGCTCGAGCACTCCTGATCCGCTGGCGCCGCGAGCGGCGGCCTGAAGATCAAGCCTGAAGAGAGAGCCTGAAGAAACGGCCCAGCCCGTCGAAATCGGGCCGCGCCCGAACGACCCCTCGGGAGGGACTTTGGGCGGATCGTGGAGCGCCGTTCGGGGTCAGGCGCCGTGCACTTCGGGCTCGCTCACCGCGCAGTTTCTGCGCCCAAGTGCGGGCAGCGCGCCGCTGGTTCCGCGCCGAACGCTCCGGCATGATGGCGTTCCCGCGGCGTGGCTTCCGTGGGCCGACCTTGGAAAAGCGAGCCGGTACCCGTAAACCCCGGCTTGCTTGAAGGCCGACAAGCAGAGGCTAAGGCTCAGCCCGTCGAGGGAACGGCGTCGCGCGCGACGAATTCCCGTGACTTTGCCGCGAGCCGAACCGGCCCCGCCAACCCAAGCTCCGCGGCCTTCACGCCACGACGAGCACGATCGCACGACGACCAAAACCACGACGACCTAGACCGCGTCGCTCAACACAGCGTCGAACCCGACCACGACGCGCCACTCCGAAGCCGGGCGCCGCGCCCGGCCGACTGAAGACACCAGGCCGAACCCCGGCCGCGAGAAGGATCCTCCCCATGTTCGACCGCTTCACAGATCGCGCCAAGAAGGTGATGAACCTGGCC